>DATBMG010000110.1:0-5240 GCA_036554965.1 Burkholderiales bacterium | reverse complement strand
ACCTCGGCGATCTTCAGGCCGGTGCCGTAACAGGTCTCGCACCAGCCGTGCTTGGAATTGAAGGAGAACAGGCGCGGATCGAGTTCGGGGAAGCTCACGCCGCAGGATGGGCAGGCGCGCCGGGTGGAGAACACCGACTCGCGCACCATGGCCTTGCCTTCCATCAGCCCGTCCAGCGGCGCGACCACGTGCACTACGCCCTTGCCGAACTGCAGCGCTCGCGCCAGCCCGTCGCGCAGCCGCGCCTCGGCGCTGGGGCCGACGGTGAGGTCCGCCACCGGCAGCTCGATGGTGTGCTCCTGGAACCGCGACAGCCGCGGCCACTTGTCGGTGGGGAGGAACGCGCCGTCCACGCGCAAGTGGGCGAAGCCCTTTCCCTTCGCCCACTTCGCGAGATCGGTGTAGTAGCCCTTGCGGCTCATCACCAGCGGTGCGAGCAGGCCCACGTGCTGGCCGCGGAAGTCGCGCAGGATGCGGGCCGCGATCGAATCCGCGCTCTGCGGCTCGATCGGCACCTGGCAGGCTGGGCAGAACTGTGTGCCGAGCTTGACGTACAGCAGGCGCAGGAAGTGGTAGATCTCGGTCATCGTCGCCACGGTGCTCTTGCGGCCGCCGCGGCTGACGCGCTGCTCGATGGCCACTGTGGGTGGGATGCCGAAGATGGCGTCCACATCGGGCCGCGTGGCCGGCTGCACGAACTGCCGGGCGTAGGCGTTGAGCGACTCGAGATAGCGCCGCTGGCCTTCGGCGAACAGGATGTCGAAGGCCAGTGTGCTCTTGCCGCTGCCGGACACGCCGGTGATCACGGTGAAGCGCTCGCGCGGGATCTGCACGTCCACGTTCTTGAGATTGTGCTCGCGCGCGTTGTGGATGTGGATCGAAGCGTTCGGCGCGAGGCGCGCGGCGCGCGGGGCGAGGGGCGATATGCCGGCGAGCGACTCCCCTTGCGGGAGAGGGCCTCGGTGAAGGGGCGCCGGCGCCGCCAGCATGCCGCGCACCGCGTCGTCGTACTCGCGCAGCGCGATGCCGGTGTGCGAGCGCGGATGCGCTTCGATCTGCTGCGGCGTGCCCACCGCGACCACTTCGCCGCCGGCGTCGCCGCCCTCCGGGCCGAGATCGATGATCCAGTCGGCGGCGCGGATGACGTCGAGATTGTGCTCGATCACGATCAACGAATGGCCGGCGGCGATCAGCTTGCGGAACGCCTGCAGCAGCCGTGCGATGTCGGCGAAGTGCAGGCCCGTGGTGGGCTCGTCGAAGAGGAAGAGGTTGCCCCTGCGTGATGCGCCCGTAATCGGCGGGGTGGTCCCGCGAAGCGCCCGGGTCGTTCCGGCTTCGGCCAGATGGCCGGCCAGCTTCAGCCGCTGCGCTTCGCCGCCGGACAGCGTCGGCACGGGCTGGCCCAGCTTGAGGTACTCGAGCCCGACGTCCACCAGCGGCTGCAGCGTGCGCACGATCTCCGACTGGTCGGCGAACAGCGCCAACGCCTCGGACACCGTCATGTCGAGCACGTCGGCAATTGAGCGCGGCACGTCGTCGCCGAGCACGACTTCCAGCACCTCGTCGCGATAGCGCCGGCCGTTGCAGTCCGGGCAGCGCAGGTACACGTCGGAGAGGAACTGCATCTCCACATGCTCGAAGCCGTTGCCGCCGCAGGTCGGGCAGCGGCCGTTGCCGGAGTTGAAGCTGAAGGTGCCCGCGGTGTAGCCGCGTTCCCGGGACAGCGGCTGCTTGGCGAAGATCTGCCGGATCGCGTCGAAGGCGCCGACGTAGCTCGCCGGGTTGGAGCGCGTGGTGCGTCCGATTGGCGACTGGTCGACCATCACCACGTCGGCGATCTGCTCGTGCCCGAGGAGCGCGCGGTGCGCACCGGGCGCCTCGGTCGGCCTGCCCTTGTGCTTGAGCAGCGACGCGTGCAGCACGTCCTGCACCAGCGTGGACTTGCCCGAGCCGCTCACCCCGGTGATGCACACCAGCCGGTGCAGCGGGATGCTGATGTCGACGTTCTTCAGGTTGTGTTCGCTCGCTCCCAGCAGGTCGAGCGCAGCGCCGTTCGGGAGCGCCGGCGCGCGCGCGCGCGCATCGTCCACGCGCCGCGCGCCGGTCAGGTACTCGGCGGTGAGCGATCCCGGCGCACGCGCGAGCTGCTGCGGGGTGCCGAAGAACACCACGTTCCCGCCACGCTCGCCCGGCCCCGGGCCCATGTCGAGCAGGCGGTCGGCTTCCAGCATGATCTGCGGATCGTGCTCCACCACCACCAGCGAGTTGCCGGCATCGCGCAGGCGCTTCATCACCTCGATCACGCGCCCCATGTCGCGCGGGTGCAGGCCGATGGAGGGCTCGTCCAGCACGAACAGCGTGTTCACCAGCGAGGTGCCCAGCGCCGTGGTCAGGTTGATGCGCTGGACCTCGCCGCCGGACAGCGTGCGAGACTGGCGGTCGAGGGTCAGGTAGCCCAGGCCCACCTCGTTCAGATAGCCCAGGCGCGAGCGGATCTCGTCGAGCAGCAGGTCGGTGGCTTCATCCAGCGGCGCCGGCAGATGCACGCGCATGAAGAACTCGCGCGTCTGGTCCACCGGCAGCAGCATCAGGTCGTGCAGCGTGAGGCCGGGCAGCGCGCGCAGCCGCTCCGCCGGGCAGTCGAAACCGAGCGGCTTGAAGCGCTTCTCGGGCGGCAGCACACGGTCGGCGTCTTCCGCGCTGCCCAGCCGCCACATGAGCGCCTCCGGCTTGAGCCGGGCGCCGCCGCAGGCGCTGCACGGCGTGTAGGCGCGGTAACGCGACAGCAGCACGCGCACGTGCATCTTGTAGCTCTTCGATTCGAGCCACTGGAAGAAGCGGCGCACGCCGTACCACTTGCCAGGCCACGACTTGCGCCAGCTCACCCAGTCGTCGTCGCCCTCGAGCACCCAGTATTTGTGCTCGGCGGACAGTTCGCGCCAGGGCAGGTCCATCGGCAGGCCGCGCTTCGGCGCGTACTTGGCCATGTCGTCCTGGCACTCCTTGAAGCTCTGCGTCTGCCAGGGCTTGATCGCGCCCTGGCGCAGGCTCTTCGACTCGTCCGGGATGACCAGCCCGAAGTCGATGCCGATCACCCGGCCGAAGCCACGGCAGGATTCGCACGCGCCCACCGGCGAGTTGAAGGAGAACAGGCTCGGCACGGGCTCGGCATAGTGAATGTCGCAGTCGGCGCAGTGCAGGTCGGACGAGAAGCGCCAGACGGCGGGCGTCCGTGCGCCCTCACGCGGTCCCTCTCCGGCGAGAGGAGAGGATTCATCGGCGACGTGCACGTTCACCCGCCCTTGCCCCACCCGCAGCGCCGCCTCCAGCGCCTCGATCGCGCGCGCGCGCTCGGCGGAGGACATGCGCAAGCGGTCCTGCACCACCTCCAGCGTGCTGCCGTGCCGTTCGTGGATGCGCGTGTAGCCTTGCTGCTCAAGCAACTGCAGCACCTCCTGCTCCGAGAAATTCTTCGGAACTTGCACCGGGAAGGTGATGATCAGTCGCGGGTCGTTGGCCGCCGCGGCTCGCTGCGCGAGCGCGTCGAAGATCGTGTCCGGGTTGTCGCGCCGCACCGGCTGGCCGCAGCCGCGGCAGTAGAGATGCGCGCCGCGTGCGAACATCAGCTTGAGATGATCGTTCAGCTCGGTCATCGTGCCGACCGTGGAGCGCGAGGTGCGCACCGGGTTCGTCTGGTCGATGGCGATTGCCGGCGGAATGCCGTCGATGCGGTCCACGGCCGGCTTGTCCATGCGATCGAGGAACTGGCGCGCATACGGAGAAAAGGTCTCCACGTAGCGCCGCTGGCCCTCGGCGTAGAGCGTGTCGAATACCAGCGAAGACTTGCCCGACCCAGACACGCCGGTAACCACCACCAGCTCGTTCAGCGGGATGGCGAGATCCAGGGCCTTCAGGTTGTTCTGGCGCGCCCCCTGGATGTGGATCGCGCGAGTGTCGTCGGCAAGATGAGCGTCGTCAGGTTTCATGCGCGCGGGTGGGAGGGTGGGTGCTCACATGCGCGACCCGTTTCAGGGCCTGAGCACGGAGGAAGGTGCCCATTCTACAGGCGCGCACGCCCGCGTCCGGAACGGGCCGAATCTCAGGGCGATGTCATGACATCGCTCGCCCGGTATTGAACTCGGCCGGTTGCCCCCGATTCTCATGTAGACCATGTTCCCCGCCCTCCCTCTTGTCACACGCGCGCTGCTCATCGCCAACGTCGCCGTCTTCTTCGCGCAGTTCGCGCTCGGCCGGTGGCTGGTCATGAACTTTGCCCTGTGGCCCTTGTCGCTCGCCGGCCAGTACGGCCTGGCTGGGGCTGGCAACTTCCAGATCTGGCAGGTCGTGACCTATGCCTTCCTGCACGCGGGCATGGCGCACCTGCTGTTCAACATGCTCGCGCTGTTCATGTTCGGCGGCGAGATCGAGCGGGTATGGGGCGAGCGGCGCTATTTGATCTACTACTTCGCCTGCGTGATCGGCGCGGCGATCGCGCAACTCGTGGTCACCAGCGGGAGCAGCGCGCCGCCGTATCCGACGCTGGGCGCGTCCGGCGGGGTGTTCGGGGTGCTGCTCGCGTTCGGCATGATGTTCCCGCGGCGCATCATCATGCTGATCTTTCCACCCATCCCGATGCCTGCCTGGTTGTTCGTGACGCTGTTTGGCGTGATCGAGCTGGTGCTGGGCGTGACCGGCACGCAGGCTGGGGTGGCCCACTTCGCGCACCTGGGCGGCATGGCCGCGGGCTATGTACTGATCCAGTATTGGCGCGGCCGCGGGTTCCGGCGCTAGCCGGGGTTACGGATACGAAAACGGCATCGGATAGGGCCGCCCGAACGGCCGGCCGGCGCGCACGGTGTGCACCGGGGCGAGCCAGCGCGTCCCGGATCGCTGGTTGCCGCGCGTATCCACAAAGCTGACCGACTCCTCCTTCAGTTGCAGGATCGCCACGTCCGCCGGCGCCCCAGGCTGCAGCGTGCCGAGCTTGTCCACGCGGTCGATCACGCGCGCCGGGTTGACGGTGGCCATCGCCACCACCTGCTCCAAACTGAAGCCGAGGTTGAGGAACTTGCTCATGACCCAGGGCAGGTACGGCTTGCCGGGCGTGTTACCGCTGAGCGCGTGGATGTCGCTGCTGATGGTGTCGGGCGCAAGCCCCTGCTTGATGGCCGGCTCCGCCACGGTGTAGTCGAAGCTGCCGCCGCCGTGGCCGACGTCGATGATCACGCCGCGGCGCTTGG
>DATBMG010000078.1:0-13880 GCA_036554965.1 Burkholderiales bacterium | reverse complement strand
GCTCGATCCCGTCTGGCATCCGCCGCAATCGATCCGCGCGGCACGCGCGGCCGCCGGCGAGACCCTGCCCGAGGTGGTGCCGCCGGGCCCGGACAATCCCCTGGGGCGCCACGCGCTGTATCTCGGCTTCCCCGGTTACCTAGTGCACGGCACGAACCGGCCGTGGGGGATCGGCATGCGCGTGAGCGGCGGCTGCATCCGCTTGTATCCCGAGGACATCGAGTCGCTCTACGCGCAGGTTTCGCCCGGCACTGCGGTGCGCATCGTGAGCGAGCCTTTCGCGGTGGGCCTGCTGCGCGGCATGCCCTACGTGCAAGTGTTCGCGCAGCCCGAGCGCGACGCGGGCAACCGCAGCTACACGCCGCTGGTCGAGGCGCTGATTCGGGCCGCGCCGAGCGCCGCGCTTGACTGGGACCGGGTGCTGCGCGCCGCCAAGGAGCAGCGCGCGCTGGCCACCCCGGTGGGCCGAGGCGCGCCAGCGCTGGAGCGGCTCATTTCCGGGGCAGCGCGCGCGGCGGTACCGTCGCCGCAGCAACGCTGAGGCCGCTGAGAAACGCGGGCCAGGAGATTGCGCGGGACCGCGCGCGCGATCACTTGCGCATCGACTTTTCGAACATGCGGTCGGTCTTGATGTCCAGTCGCTCGACTGCGTCCTGCGCCTCGATGGCCATGCGCTTGGCGTCCTCCGCTGCGGCCTGGGCGGCACGCGAGGCCTGCAAGACCTCCTGCGACGTGCCGCCGCTGGTGGGCATGGCGCGCACGGTGGTCAGGATCTGATCGGCCTTGGCGTTGGCCGCCTCGGCGGCGGCACGCGCCGCCCTGGCTTCGTTCAGCGCGCTCTGCGCCGTGGCGAGCGCCTGCTCCGCCCGGTCCGGCCCCGCGGCGGTCTGCGCGCCGGCCTTGCCGGCGCCGCCGCTGGTTCCGCAGCCTTGGGCCAGCGCCAGCGGCAATGCGAGCAGCGACACCTTGGTGATCGTCGAAAGGCGATTCACGGCTGATCTCCCTGTTGTTCAACACGATGAAGACGTGCCGCTTTACGGCGCGACGCGGTCGGCGGCGCTCTACCTTGCATCACGGCAGAATTCGGATCGCGGGCGGCATTGGACGATGGGTCGCCCCGGATGCATGGGCGACACAGAATTATAGGCGGATTCGCCCGCAGGCACCGTTACGGGCGAGATGGTGCGACCGGTACAATGTCGACGGCCGCGCCACCGACTCCTCCCGCATCATGTCCGCCTTCCCGAGCGCGCGCCACCCCGTCGACACCACCGGGGCGGCGCTCATGACCCTGTTGTGCCTTTTTTGGGGGTTCACCTATGTCTTCTCGAAGCTCGCCGCAGCCGACATCTCGCTGGTGCTGCAGGGCGGGCTGCGCTCGGTGATCGCGGCGCTGCTCCTGCTCGTCTGGGCGCGCGCACGCGGCATACCGATGTTCCGCCGCGACGGCACGCTGGGTGCCGGCCTGGCCGCGGGCGCGCTGTTCGCGGCCGAGTTTCTGTTCATCTTCGCCGGGCTGGCGCACACCGGGGCCTCGCGCATGGTGGTGTTCATCTATCTCGCCCCGTGCTTCACCGCGCTCGGCCTGCACTGGCTGGTCCCCAGCGAGCGCTTGCGCGCGCGCCAGTGGGCCGGGATCGCGCTCGCGTTCGTGGGCGTGGCCGCAGCCTTCGCCGACGGCTTCGCGTCGGAGCGCGCTTCACTGCTGGGCGACGCCTTCGGGGTAATCGCCGCCGCGCTGTGGGCGGCGACCACCGTGATCGTCCGCAGCACCCGGCTGAACAACGCGAACGCCGCGAAGACCTTGTTTTACCAACTCACTGTGGCCGCGGTAGCCCTGCCGCCGGCCTCGCTGCTGCTCGGCGAGCCCGGCATCGTGGCGCTCACGCCGATCGCGCTGGTGAGCCTGTTCTACCAGGGCGTGGTGATCTCGTTCGCAAGCTATCTGATCTGGTTCTGGCTGCTCACGCGCTACCTCGCCGCGCGGCTGTCGGTGTTTTCCTTCCTGTCTCCGCTGTTCGGCGTGGCCGCCAGCGTGACGGTGCTGTCCGAGCCGCTGCGCCCCGCTTTCGTCGGCGCTGTGGCGCTGGTGGGCGCCGGCATCTATCTGGTCAACCGGCCGGCGCCTGCGCCAGCGCATGCGCTGCAATCACCTCCGCCACGCAAGCCGTGAGCTTGCGAGCGTACGGGATGTGCAGGAACTCGTTGGGGCCGTGCGCGTTCGAGCGCGGCCCGAGCACGCCGGTGATGAGGAATTGCGCGCCCCGGAAATACCTCCCCAGCATGCCCATGAAAGGAATGGTGCCGCCCTCGCCCATCGCCGCGGCGGGCCGGCCGTAGTGCGCGCGCGAGGCGGCCTCCAGCGCACGCTCAAGCCACGGTGCAGTGCCGGGCGCGCTCCAGCCGGTGGCCGCCTGGTCGGGCGCGAAGCGCACGCGCGCGCCGTGCGGCGGATCGGCTTCGAGCAAGTCGCGCATGACCGCCGCGGCGCGCTGCGCATCCACCAGCGGCGGCAACCGCAGGGACAGCTTGAGCGCGGTCCCCGGCCGTAGCACATTGCCCGCGTCGTGGATCGCCGGCATGCCATCGGCGCCGACCACCGACAGGAACGGCCGCCAAGTGCGATTCAGGATCGCCTCATTGAAGTCCGCAGTCATCGGCTGCGTGCCACCGGCAAACGGGAACTTGGTGTACACCGACTCGCCCAAGATCGCCCCGGCGTGCCGCGCCTGTTCCACGCGCTCGCCCGGGATCGGGCAGTACAGCTCGGGCGGCCGGATGCGTCCGGTGGCCGATTCTTCCAACCGGTCGAGCAGCATGCGCGCGACGCGAAACGACGAAGGCACCACCCCGCTCGCATCGCCCGAATGCACGCCTTCGGCGAGGACCTCGACGCTGAGCGTGCCGGCCGCGAGCCCGCGCAACGACGTCGTGACCCACAGCTGCTCGTAGTTGCCGCAACCCGAGTCCAGCCCGATGACCAGATCGACCTTGCCCAGGCGCGGCGCGATGGCCTCGAGGTAGGCCGGCAGATCGTAGCTGCCGCTCTCCTCGCAGCACTCGATGAGCCCGGCTACGCGCGCGTGCGCGCGGCCCTGCGCGCGCAGCGCCAGCAACGCGGCCAGCGCGGCGAACACCGCGTAACCATCGTCCGCGCCGCCACGCCCGTACAGCCTGTCGTCCTCGATCACGGGGGTCCAGGGTCCGAGCCCTGAGCGCCAGCCCACCATCTCCGGCTGCTTGTCGAGATGTCCGTACATCAGCACGGTGGCTTGCGCCGCTGCGCCCGACGCGGGAACGTCGAAATAGAGCAGCGGCGTACGCCCGGGCAACCGCAGGATCTCGAGCTGCATTCCGGGGACCTGCTGCGCGTTGCACCACCGGTGCGCTAGGTCGATCGCGGCGTCGATATGGCCGTTACCCTGCCACTGCGCATCGAAATGCGGCGACTTGCAGGGGATGCGAATGTACTCGATCAGCCGCGGGACGATGTCCTCGTTCCACTTGCGATCGACGAAGGCGGATACAGCGCGCGAGTCCAGGGCGGGCATCGGGGCGGTGCGCAACGGAGCGAGGACGCGAGTGTACCCCGGCTCGCCGCCGGGGCTCTAGCCCGCATTTCTCACGCAGGCCGGGCCTGCCGTCTCACGCCTCGCGCAGGGCGAAGCGTGCGATCTCGAAATCGCTGCCGCTATCCGCGATGCGACGGCGCTCGATGCGGTAGAGCCGGCAGTGCATGCGCAGCTCGCAGCTCGCGAGCCGGGCCGTCGAACCACGCGGCAGGACCAGCTCGACCTCGCCGCCGGCCAGGCTGGTCTGGGCCTCGGTGGGCAGCAGGATGCCGTGCAGCGGCTGCAGGCCCTCCTTGAGCGGCAGCGGCGCCAGCTCCACGCACACGCCCCCGCGGGCCAGGATCTCGACGCCGACCGAGCGATGCATCGGGCTGCGCGCGGTGAGGCGGCGGATCACGCCCACGCACCACGACGAGGGCCAGTCGGGCTTGGCTGCCACCAGGCGTCCGACCTCCAGCCAGTCGTCGTCGCGCGCCGGGATCAGCGCGCCGAATCCGCCCGCACTCTCGTTCTCGACGGTCCAGGCTTCGGTCACTTCGTCCTGCGCCTGCTCGCCGCCGACGGCGGCGAGCACACGCTCGAAACCGTGCGCCACGTGTGCGGTGGCGAGGACGCGGTGGCGCGCCTCGCCGCGCGTGGGCGGCTTGGCGCCCCAGTGGCGCGCAAGATGCTGCAACACCTCGCGCACCAGGGACGGCTCGAACTCGCCGCCGAGCCGCAGCTCCGCCGGCACGCCGCGCTGTGCGGCGAGCTGGCCGAGGAAACCCTCGACCATCACCCCGGCGTCGCCGGGACCGAAGAAGCGCACGCCGCGCGCCGGCGCGATGCCCTCGCCGATGCGATACGGCGGGCGGCTCGCCTTCAGATCCACGGCAAAATGGCAGCCGGCGGCCGGCCGGCGGTGCAGCAGGAAGAACTCGGCGACCGCGGCGATCACGCGCTCGGCCACCGCCTGGGCGGCCGGGAGCAGGTTACCCATGGCCGACACGGAGAGCACCAGCGCGCGCAGGTATTCGCGGCGCACGGTGGAGTCGCCGGTCATCGCCGGGTAGATCTTGAAGCGTACCGTGGCGAGCCCGGCGCGGTCGCACAGGGCATAGAGCTGCCCCATGCGCGGCCAGATCTCGTCGTCCACCGCGCTGTAGCGCAGCAGCGCCCAGCGCAGCTCGAGCGTGTGCGCGCGCACCCCGCGCGCGGCGAGGACCGGCAGCAGCGTGCGCTCGCCCTTGCCCTGCGACAGGCGCAGGCACGCGCTGTAGCCGTCGGCGAGCTGGCGCGCATAGCGTGCCGCGGCCTGCCACAGGCGCTGCTCGCGATAGGTCTGCATGCGGCCGCCGGATTCCAGATACTCGTGCAGCAGCGCCAGCCGGTGCGGCTGCACCAGCGCATCCAGGCGGTCGATCACCTCGAACACGCGCATCGGATCGGCCGACGGGTCCTGGCCGAAGGCCTCTAGCCAGAACCCGGCCTCCTCTACCGCGCTCAGCGGATCGGCCGTGGGCAGGACGATGGGCAGCGGCGCGTGGGGGGCGGCGCGCGCGGACTGGCGGGAGGCGGACGAAGCGCTTTTCACGATGGCCACAGGTCGAACCCAGCCGCCCGCAGGCAAGCTCTGCGCCAGGCAGCCCGGGGGAGAACGTCGGCGGATGAGACCGGCGGATGCCGGCGGGCTTGCCGGTCGGAACCGGCGGCGCCGGCCCGATCCCGGCAGCGGCGTGCGTGGCGCGGCGATGCTCGTGCGCGGTGCATTCGAGGCGTGGCCTGTGGCTTGCTTTGCCCTGAGGTTGATTTGCCCCGTAGCTTGCTTTGCCCCGGATGTTGCTTTGCCCCGGATGTTGCTATGCGAGGCGTGGCGGCCATGAGAAAATCGCGCCTCCCGCGTCACCGCCCGCTCGATGTCCCCCTCCGCCCTGACCGCCCGCCCCGCCGTCCTGCAGCTGCGTGCTTCGCGCATCCGCGAAGTGGCCAATGCCGCCATGGGCCGGGAGGACATCCTCGCCTTCTGGTTCGGCGAGCCGGACGAGGTGACGCCGGATTTCATCCGCCGCGCCGCCGTGGATTCGCTCGAACGCGGCGAGACGTTCTACAGCCAGAACCTCGGGCTGCCGGAGCTGCGCCAGGCGCTGGCGACCTATATGTCGCGCCTGCACTGCCCCACCACGGCAGACCAGATCGCGGTCACCAGCTCGGGGCTGTCGGCGCTGCAGCTCGCCAGCCAGGCGCTGGCCGGGCATGGCGAGCGGGTGGTCGAAGTCACCCCGCTGTGGCCCAACCTGGTGGAGATCCCGAAAATCCTCGGCGCGCAGGTGGAGTGCGTGCCGCTGCGCTTCGACCCCGGCGGCTGGCGCCTCGATCTGGACCGGCTGCTCGATGCGCTGACTCCGCAGACCAGAGTGCTGTTCGTCAACTCGCCGAACAATCCGACCGGTTGGACCATCGACCGGGCCGAGCAGCGCGCGATCCTGGAGCACTGCCGCCGGCACGGTATCTGGCTGGTGGCCGACGACGCCTACGAGCGCTTGTGCTACGACGATGACGCCGGCGGCGGGGTGGCGCCGTCCTTCCTCGACCTGGCGGAGTCTGAGGACCGCGTGGTCAGCACCAACACCTTCTCCAAGTCCTGGCTGATGACCGGGTGGCGCCTGGGCTGGATGCGCGGGCCGGCGGCGCTGATCGCGCAAATGCCCAAGCTGATCGAGTACAACACCTCGTGCACGCCGGTGTTCGTGCAGCGCGCCGGCCTGGTCGCGGTGAGCGAAGGCGAGCCGGTGATCGCCCGCACGCTGGCGCGCTTGCGGCAGGCGCGCGATTTCCTGGTGGAGCAGCTCGCGCGCGCCCCGGGCATCGAGGTGGCCCGACCTGCGGGCGCCATGTATGCGTTCTTCCGCGTAGCCGGGGTGCACGACAGCCTGGCGCTGTGCAAGCACCTGGTCGCCGGTGTCGGGCTGGGGCTGGCGCCCGGCGTCGCGTTCGGGCCCGAAGGCGAGGGGTTCGTGCGCTGGTGCTTCGCGGCGAGCGAGGCGCGGCTGGCCGAGGGCATAGAACGCCTGCGGCGCGGACTGGCGACCTTCCCGCGGCATGCGTGAGCGGCGATGAAGCTGACCGAGATTCCGCAGGCGACGCGCTTCGATATCGCTGCCTGGGTGCTGATGGCGGCTACGCTGGTGCTGGTGCTCAAGCTGCACCTGTTGCCTTCGCTGCTGGCCGGCCTGCTGGTGTACGAGCTGGTCCACATCCTCGCCCCGCGCATGCGGCTGTGGCGGCTGGGGAGCACCTGGAGCAAGGTGGCCGCCGTCACGCTGCTGTCCGTGATCGTGGTCAGCCTGCTCACGCTCGGCGTGTTCGGGTTGATCGCATTGCTGCGCAGCGAGCTCGGCAGCCCGGGCGGGCTGATGAAAGAGCTGGCCGCGATCATCGACCAGTCGCGCAACGTGCTGCCGGCGTGGGCCCTGGCCAAGTTGCCGGCCAATGCCGACCAGCTGCGCGAGGCCGCCTCGCACTGGCTGCGCACCAACGCCAGGGCGTTCCAGGCCTTCGGCACCGGCTTCGGCCGGGCGCTCGCGCACATCCTGATCGGGTTCGTCATCGGTGCGCTGATCTCGCTGCGCGAGGCCACCCCGCACCGCGAGATCGGCCCGCTCACGCACGCGCTGGCCGAGCGCGTCGGCCGGCTGGGCGAGGCCTTCCGGCGCATCGTATTCGCGCAGGTGCGCATCTCCGCGCTCAACACCACCCTGACCGCGATCTACCTGGCGGTCGTCCTGCCGCTGTTCGACGTGCAGTTGCCGCTGCTGAAGACCATGATCGCGGTGACCTTCATCGCCGGCCTGCTGCCGGTGATCGGCAACCTGATCTCGAACACGGTGATCTGCATCATCAGCCTGAGCCACTCGCTGTACGTCACGCTCGCCTCGCTCGCGTTCCTGGTCGTGATCCACAAGCTCGAATACTTCGTCAACGCGCGCATCATCGGCACCCAGATCCGCTCGCGCGCCTGGGAGCTGCTGATCGCGATGCTGGTGATGGAAGCGGCCTTCGGCGTGGCCGGCGTGATCGCCGCACCGATCTTCTACGCCTATCTGAAGGACGAGCTGAAGAGTCGGGGCATGATCTGACCGCGATCCCGATGACTGCCCTCGCCCGCCTGGAACAGGCCGCCACCGTGGTCTATGCGGCGATGCCCGCGACCCCCCAGTACCGCTGGCCGCTGCTGGAGCAGGCGCTGCGCACGCCGGTGTGGGTCAAGCACGAGAACCACACGCCGGTGGGCGCGTTCAAGGTGCGCGGCGGGCTCACCTATTTTCACGCTCTCGCGCACGCGGGCGAGCGTCCGCGCGGAGTGGTGAGCGCCACGCGCGGCAACCACGGCCAGTCGGTCGCATTCGCCGCGGCGCGCTATGGCCTGCCGGCGACGATCGTGGTGCCGCACGGCAACAGCGTCGAGAAGAACGACGCCATGCGCGCGCTCGGCGCGGAGCTCATCGAGCACGGCCACGATTTCCAGGCCGCGCGCGAGCACGCCCTGCGGCTGGCCGGCGAGCGCCGGCTGCTCATGGTGCCGTCCTTTCACCCGCTGCTGGTGGACGGCGTGGCGAGCTATTCCCTAGAGTTGCTGCGCGCGGTGCCGGAGCTGGACGTGGCCTACGTCCCGATCGGCCTGGGCTCGGGCATCTGCGGCATGATCGCGGCGCGCGACGCGCTGGGGCTCGCCACCGAGATCGTCGGCGTGGTGTCCGCGCAAGCGCCGGCCTACGCGCTGTCGTTCGAGGCCGGGCGGCCGATCGAGCATGTGGCGGACACGCGCATCGCCGACGGCGTGGCCTGCCGAGTGCCCGAGCCCGAGGCGCTGCGCATACTGCGCCGCGGTTGCGCACGTGTGGTGTGCGTCACCGACGACGAGGTGGAAGCGGCCATGCGGCTGATGTTCACCGCCAGCCACAACGTCGCCGAGGGCGCCGGCGCCGCGCCGCTCGCCGCCGCGCTGCAGGAGCGCAACCGCGTCGCCGGACGCAAGCTCGGTCTGGTGCTGTCCGGCGGCAACGTCGATCGAGACGTGTTCGCCCGGGTACTGAGCGCGGGTTAAGCGGGCGGTGGGACAGTCAGCGGCGGCAGCATCCCTGCGCGCGTGCGCCCCGCGCAAACCGCGGGCGCGGCGCACTGGAAAAGTCAACGCCGGCGGTATGCCGGTACTCGACCCGATATCCCTGCGCGCGTGCGCCCCGCGAAAACCGCAGGCGCGGCGCGAGTCATTCTCTCTATGATTGTCAGGGCCAAAACGGAAAATCGCGGGGCCGGGCGCCCGGCGCGATGCGCGGCGCCGCATCCAACCGGACCAGCAGGTCGGCGAGCTCCTCATAGGGCAGCGGCCTGCTGAAAAAATAGCCCTGAATCTCGTCGCAGCCCTGCTCGCGCAGGAACTCGAGCTGCTGCGCCGTCTCCACTCCTTCCGCGATCGCGCGCAGGCGCAGGCTGTGCGCCATGCCGATCACCGCCTGCGTGATGCTCTCGCCGTCGCCGTCGCCCGGTACGCCGTGGATGAAGGAGCGGTCGATCTTGATGCTGTCCAGCGGGAAGCGCTTCAAGTAGGCGAGCGACGAGTAGCCGGTGCCGAAGTCGTCCATCGCCAGCTTCACACCCTGCTCTCGGAGCGCGGCCAGCAGCCGCGCGGTGCGCTCGGGGCTCTGCATGATCAGCGTCTCGGTGATCTCCAGCTCCAGCGCGGCACTGGCGAGCCCAGTCTCTTCCAGCACGCACGCCACCAGCGCGATCAGGCTGTCGTCGGCGAACTGCCGCGCGGACAGGTTCACCGCCACCCGCAATGCGTCGCCGCCTGCCCTGTGTGGCAGTGCCGCGGCCTGGACGCAGGCGGTGCGCAGCACCCACTCGCCGATCGGCACGATCAGCCCGGTCTCCTCTGCCAGCGGAATGAAGCGCGCCGGCGACACCAGGCCCAGCTCCGGATGCTGCCAGCGCAGCAGCGCCTCCATGCCGGTGATGCGGCCGGTGGCGATGTCCTGCTTCGGCTGGTAGTGCAGGGCGAGTTCGCCGCGCTCGAGGGCGCGCTTCAGCTGCGCCTCCATGGTCAGCCGTTCGAGCGAGTAGGCGCCGCCCTGCGGCGCGTAGAAGCAGTAGCCGTTGCGGCCCTGCGCCTTGGCGCGGAACATGGCGATGTCGGCGTGCTTCTGCAGCGTGATGGCGTCGCGCGCATCCTGCGGGAAGGCGGCGATGCCGATGCTCGCCGTCACATGGAACTCCTGCTCCTGGATGCGCATCGGCTCGGCCAGCGCCTGCAGTAGCTTGGCCGCCACCGATCCGGCGTAGCCGGTGTTCGGCAGCTCCTCCAGCACGGCGATGAACTCGTCGCCGCCGAAACGCGCCACCAAGTCGCTCGCCCGCAGGCAATAGCGCAGCCGCTGCGCCACTTCGCGCAGCAGCTGGTCGCCGGCGTCATGGCCGAGCGCGTCGTTGATGTTCTTGAAGCGGTCCACGTCCACGAACAGCAGCGCCAGCGGCTGTTCGTGGCGCTGCGCGCGGTGCAGCGCCTGCTCTAGCGCCTGGCCAAACATGACGCGGTTGGGCAAGCCGGTGAGCGCGTCGTAGTGGGCGAGCTGCTGGATGCGGCGCTCTGCCTCGTTGCGCTCGATGGCGATGCGCGCGATGTCGGCGGCGCGCGCGATCAGCTCGGCGCACTCGGCGCTGGGCTCGCGCGCGGTCCGGAAGTAGACGTCCAGAACGCCCAGCACCGCGCGCTCGCCGCCGGGGATCGGCGTGGACCAGCAGGCGCGCAGGCCTTCGCGCAGAGCGAGCGAACGGCAGTCGTCCCATTGCGCGTCGGCCTCGATGTCGCGCACCAGCACCTGGCGCCCCAGGTAAGCCGCGGCCGCGCCGAAGCCGCTCCTTGGGCCCACGTACTGCGTTTCCAGCGTCTGGGCGTAGCTGCCCGGCAGGCTAGGCGCCGCGCAGCGCCGCAGCCGGTCGCCTTCACCCTCGAGCAGCAGCACCGCGCACAGGGCGCCCGGCGCCTGCTCCTCCACCGCCTGACACAGCAGCTCCATGGCCTGCGGCAGCGGCACGCCGGCGGCGATCGCCCGCATCACGCGACGCTCGCTTTCCAGCAGCTGTTGCTGGCGCTTGCGCTGACTGACGTCGAGAAAGGTGCCGCGCAGCAGACGCACGTTGCCGGCGGCGTCCATTGCGGGTTGCCCGCGCGCATGCACCCAGCGTACGCTGCCGTCGTGCATGACCAGACGCAGCTCGGTCTCGCAGCTCTCGCCGGCGGCGAGCGCGCGCTTGAGCAACCCGCACACGCGGCGCCGGTCGTCCCGGTGCAGGCGCCGCAGGAGTTGCCGCCAGGACGGCGTCGCGCCGGCCGGATCGAGGCCGCACATGCGCAGGCTCTCCGCCGAGCAGCTCACGCGCCGCTGCACTGCATCGTAGGCCCAGCTGCCCAGGTTCGCCATGCGCTGCGCTTCGGCTAAGCTCTGCTCGTTGGCGCGCAGCGCCTCCTCCTTGGTGCGGCGCTGGTCGATCTCGGACAGCAAGCGGCGGTTGAGTTTCTCGGTGAGCTCGTTGTTCCGCTGCAGCACCTCCACCAGCTGCACGTTGTGCAGACTGACGCTGAGGTTTTCGCGCACCGTGGCGTTCACGTGGCGAGCGACCGTGGCCATGGCGAGGCCGAACAGCACGCCCATGAAGCTCATCGGGAAGTGCAACGGACTCTCGTGGATCAGGAACTGCAGCACCACCGGTGCGAGCGCCGGAAGCGCGAACATCGCGAAGGCGAGCATGACCGGCGAGAGCGTAGCCACCGCCCCCGCAACCATGCCGGCCACCACGAACGACACGAACACCTGGTGCGGCAGGGAGTGGGCCGGGAACAGCAGCGCACCGGTCGCGCCCCACAGCACGCCGGAGGTGAGGGCGCCGAGCAGGAACCGGTTGCGCCAGACCAGGATTTGCCGCTCGGGGGCTTGCGCGCGCGCAAACGCCCGGGCCTCGCCCAGACGCAGCAGACATACCGCCACCATGCACCCCAACCAGCTCAGGATGCGGCGCTGCTCCACCTCGGGCCACAGCACGTAGCCCAGGATGGCGCTGTTGATCAAGGCGACCAACTGCGACAGCAGCGCATTGTCGTGCAGCAGGCGCACCTGGCCGATCAGGACGGGATCGTCCGCGGAGACGATGCGCTGCGCGTTGCGTCGAGTCGTGCGCAGCGAAATCGCCGGCGCCGGCTTGGCTTGTTCCATTCCTGTTGCCGCTGGTGAATGGCCCGATTCTCAAGCAAGCCATGCGCCACGGCGCAGCCGCGCTCACGCCGGGCGCGCGCGATGGTCAACCAGTGTCAACCTGGCGTGAACACTCGAAACGCAGGTGTCAAGGCCATCTGCTCCGCCGCCGCGGCGCGGGCCTGTTGCGCTTCCCGCGCGCCGCCGACACCCGGTGCACGAGCAGGTCCTTCAGCGTGCTCGAAACGCCGTCGAAGAACGTGTGCACCTCGGCTTCGATCAACTCGTCGAGGTTATCCGGCACCGGCATGCCGTAGATGTACTTGCGCACCCCGTAATAGAACACACGCGAGTTCACGCTCCATACCAGCTCCACTTCGGTCTGAGTCGGCGGCACCCGGTCGAAATCCGGCAGCGCGTACGCTGCGCGGATCTCGCGGCAGATCGGCAGCACAATGCGCTCGGCGACCAGTGCGAACCAGCGCCGGGTGAGCGTACCTCCGCGCAGGCCGGCGAACATCAGCAGGCGCACGAACTCATAGCTCAGGATGGTCTGAGCGTACAGCCGATAGAAGCGCACCATGCGCTCGCGCAGCGGAATCGAGCGGTCCTGGATGAGCATTTCCCAGTACGGATTCCAGCGCCCCAGGTAGACCTCGTGGTAGACGCGCTCCACCAGTGCGTCCTTGCTGGGGAAGTAGCGGAACAGCAGCGCCTGGGTGACGTGCGCGCGCTTGGCCAGCTCCCGGGTGTCGCCGCCGAAGCCGACCTCGGCGAAGAAGCGCACCGCCTGCTGGATGATGGCGCGCTCGCGCTCCGCCCGCGGCAGGCGCCGGGCCGGCGCGCGTGTGGCATGCGAATGCGCCTGGGCCCGCGGCGCCCGCACCCGTTGCCCTTCGTCTGCCTTCATGCGATCGCTCGTCCTGCGGCGGATGCGTGGTGAGCACTTGCTCAACAAGCGCGCACCGACGAGACCTTCCGCGCATCGCCTCGGTCCGCGCGCAGCGATCTTACAGGCGCAGACCGCCGGCCGCCAGTCGCCCGAAGGCGGCTTGACTGGTGAGCATCTGCTTACTAATATCATTGGCGCGGGCCCAGAACAGCATTCCTCACGCCCGCATCGTCCAGGTACCTCGTTCGTCGGAGGGGGAGGGGTATGCAGGCTTCCGCCCGGCGGCTCGTTGCACTTCGCATCAGCCGCGCGCTTCTCGCCACGCTGCTGCTGGCGGCGCTCGGCGCTGCGGCGCAATCGAAAGAACCCATCAAGATCGGTGCGGTGCTGGCGCTCACCGGTCCCGGAGCCGGCCTCGGCCAGTCGGAACGCAACGGCATCGTGCTGGCGGAGAAGCTGATCAACGAGAGGGGCGGTGTTCGCGGCCGCCCGCTGCAGGTGTTGATCGAGGACGACGGCTCCAAGGCCGACATCGCCAAGAGCAAGGCCGAGAACCTGGTCTTCAACCACAGAGTCAAAGCGATCCTGGGGCCGTCGCTGACCGCGAGCACCGGAGCGGTTGCGGCGATCACCAACGCCCAGCGCCTGCCACAGCTCGCGATGACCGGTCTCGGGCCGCAGATCGAGCTGAGCTACAAGTTCCTGTACCACATGTTGCCGCCGCAGACGCTCAACGCCCGGGCGATGCTCGAGTACACGACGAAGGCGCTCAAGGCCAGGAAGGTGGGCGTGCTGCACGACTCGGGCTACGGGCAGCTCGTCACCAATGCGCTCAAGGAGCAGTCCTCGGCGTACGCGGTGGAGTACCTCGCCATCGAGAAGTTCGAGGTCGGCGCCACCGACGTTTCGACGCAGGCGGCCAAGGTGCGCGCGGCCAACCCGGAGGTGGTGTTCATCATCGCCACCAACCCGATTCCGTTTCGCAATGCGCGCCAGATGCGCATCGCCCAGCCGATCGTGTCCGCGATCGGGTCCTCCGCCTACCAGTACGTGAACGGCATGGGCGAGTTCGCGCACGACATCGTGTTCCCCGAGTTCGTGGTGGGCGAGGATCCGCTGCCGCATCAGGCCGAGTTCGTCAACCTGTACCGCAAGGCCTACAACGCGCTGCCCAAGAACTACGAGGCC
>DATBMG010000067.1:0-4964 GCA_036554965.1 Burkholderiales bacterium | reverse complement strand
CGCGACGTTCGGCGTGATCTCGCACTGGAGCAGATCGTTGTCGCTCAGCTGGCACAGGATCTCGATGGTCTCGTCCTGGGTGGGCGTGCGCTCGCCGAGCTGGTTGAGCAGCGAGTGCCAGATCTCGTCGGTCGAGCGCTGGCCGTCCATGCGCCCGATGAACTGGAAGGCGATCTCGTCCACGCGGTGGTGGCGGCCCGAGCTCTGGTCCTGCAGCAGGTACCACACCTGTCCGCGGTAGACGTGGCGCGAGACGTGCACGTGGCTGCGCAGCCGCGGATGCACGCCGGCAACGCGATACCAGCGGGAGCTGAACAGGCCTTCCATCTTGGGTCCGTTTTCGTGACTTGCGATTCGTGATTGGCGGTTGGGGGACCGTGCAGCGTGCCTGTCGCAGCGCGCCTGTTCATCTCATAGCTAGCCGACCCACGACCACAAGGTGAGGCGCACCCAGCCGTACACGCGGTGCGTCCAGATCCAAAGCAACGAGCGCGAGCCGGCTTCGACCTTGCCCACGCCCTGCAGTCCGGGCCTGAGCTCGGTGTTCTTGTCGCGCACGCGCGCCTCGACCTCGAAGAAGTTGCGCCCGTCGCCGGCGGTGGCCACCGGCGTGATGCGGCGAATCTCGAAGGCGAGCGGCTTTCCCGGCAAGGCCGCCAGCGCGAGGGTGCCGGTCTGGCCGAGCTTGACGTCGCCGATGTCGCGTTCATCGATCTCCAGCATCACGCGAAAGTCG
The DNA here is from genome assembly GCA_036554965.1 of Burkholderiales bacterium. Taxonomy (GTDB): domain Bacteria; phylum Pseudomonadota; class Gammaproteobacteria; order Burkholderiales; family SHXO01; genus SHXO01. The sequence continues at coordinate 4,228 of DATBMG010000067.1, read as the reverse complement.
TGCTCCGGCGCCAGCGTGAGCAGCGCCTCGCCTTTCTTCACCGGTGCGCCCAGCGACTGCGTCAGGTCGCCGGTGATCACCACGCCGTCGAACGGCGCGGTCAACCGCACGCGTTCGAGCTGCTGCTCGACCAGCATCAGCTGCGCGCGCGCCTCGTCGAGCCGCGCCTGCAGCATGCCAACCTCGGCGCGGTTGCCGCTCACCATCGCCACGCCCAGCGAGGTTTCGAGCTGCGCCACCGCGCTCTGCGCCTTGCGCTGCTCGAGCTTCAGATCTTCGTCCGCCATCTCTGCCAGCAGCTGGCCTTCCTTCACGCGGTCGCCGGGGCGTACGTGCGCCTGCTTCAGATAGCCTTCGCCCGGCGCCACCAGCACGCGCTGCATGGCGCCTTCCAGGCGCGCCGGCGCACTCACTCTGAACTCGCCCGAGATCAGCGCTGCGGCTGCGAGCAGCGCCACCGCGCAACCGGTCACGATCTTGGTCAGCCGATGGCCGGGGCCGGTGAGCGGCGCGATCGCTTCGCGCAGCGCCTGCCACATCTTCAGCGGCCAGGGGCGGTCCGCCGTGCGCTTCATCTCCAGCAGCGGGCCGAGCAGCGCGCCGATGTTCTCGCCTAGAGTCACTTCGGAGCGCGGCAGCGGATCGGTGCGGCTGCGCTCCAGCGCGATGGCGCCCACCGGCTTGCCCGCCTTCACCAGGAGAATGGTGTAGATGGTCATTGCGCCGTGCCGCGATGCGAGCGTCGCGTGCGCGCGGTCCACCCGCGGCTGGGCGCCCTCGGGTTGCGGGAAGACCAGCGTCGAGCCCTGCCAGATCGCCTCTTCCATCGCCGCGCCGATGTCGCGCAGCAGGCCCTGGTTGCTCTTGAACTCGCTGCTGTGGGACAGCGCCTCGACCTTCACGTGCCGGCGTCCGGCCAGGCCGACGGCCACGCGATCGCAATCGAACATGTCCGCCAGCTCGGTGGCGAAGGCGGTGGCCGCCGCGCGGAAGCTCTCGTGCGCCTCGAGCGTAGCCAGTAGGTGCAGGATGCGCACCGAGTTGGGCGCGGGCATCTCGGCCGTGCGCTCCAGATCCTCGCCCGGCTTGCGCCCTCCGGAAGAGGGAGTCGAGGCGGGGCTCGCGCTGCGCGCTGGGGCGGCTTGCAGCTGCGGGGCCGGGTTGCTGGGTGCGAATCCACGGCTCGCCGAGCCGGCCTTCGTCGTCTTGCCGGCGGCGAGCTGGCCGCGCATGAAGGTCTCGAAGGATTCCACCCCGCGCTCAACGCTCTCCAGCGCGCTTTGCGGCGGCAGCGTCACTTCCGGACCCAGCAGCACGGCGAGCGCACCGATGGTGCGTCCTTTCACCTGGATCGGATGCGAGATCACCGGTCCGAGCGGGACCGGCCGCTGCGTCCCGTTCAGGCGCGGTTGCGTCTGCGGGGCCTCACGCTCGTAGGCCGCTTTGGCGGCGGCCTCCAGCTCCTCGTTCGCAGCCGCGCCCACTGGCCACGATGCCGCGGCCGCGAGCGGCGCCTTGCCGCCGCGGGGCAGCAGCATGACCACGCCACCGGCGGCGCCGGTGATCTGCGCGCACTGCTGTTCGAGCCAGACTTGGATGGCCGAGTTCATAGTTAGTGTCGATGCATCGGTGAGAACGGTCGCGGCTGCGACACGGGTCCTGCCCGAGACCGCAATCGCAGCGCTTCTCGGCTGCAGGTCTCTCAATTCGCGCCGATAGGGCAAGCTCTCGGCGCAAGCCTTCTGCAAGCTTTGTGCCGATGCAGTTGACGTTGCTGAAAGACTGGCGGCTCGATTGTGAAACGAATCCCGCACAGCAGCGCAGGCGATGTCGCAAGCCGCGTGCGAGCTACCTCTGGTCGCGCCGATCCGCTTGTCGCGAAGCGCTGAAACTGCCCGCCAGCGGCGGACAAAGAAAAAGGCCGGGCGACGCCCGGCCTCTGCATGCTGGTCCGCAGCCGGCGCGCTACTGCGCGCACCACCCGCCGTCGATCAGCACGTCGTTGCCGGTCATGAACGCGGCGCCCTCCGAGCACAGGTACAGCGCGAGGGCCGCGATCTCCTCCGGCCGACCCCAGCGCTTCATCGGAGTCTGCGCCATGATCGCCGCGTTCTTCGCTGGATCCGCGCGCAGCGGCGCGGTTAGGTCGGTAGCGACGAACCCGGGGCTGATCGCCACGCAGTTGATGCCGTCGTCCACCAGCTCCAGCGCCAGCGCCTTGGTGAGCCCGGCCACCGCGTGCTTGGTGGCGGAGTACACGCCACGTCCACCGCTGGATATGTGCGCCATGATCGAGGTAAGATTGATGATGCGCCCGTAGCCGTGCCCGCGCATGTGTGGCACGAAATACTTGCACATCAGGAACACGCCGGTGATGTTGGTGTCGGTGAGCGCGCGCCACTCCTCTAGCGAGAAGTCGATCACGTTCTTGCGGATCGCGGTGCCGGCGTTGTTCACCAGGATGTGCACGGCGCCGAAGCGCCCGGACACCTCACCGGCCAGTCTTTTCACCTGCGCCTCGTCGCGCACGTCGCACACATAGGTCTGCGCTTCCGCGCCGGCCGCGCGCGCGAGCTGCAGCGACTCCGCGAGTTTCTCCCGGTCGCGCCCCACCAGCGCCAGCTTGGCGCCGGCGCCACCCAGCACGAGCGCCGTCGCGCGTCCGATGCCGCGGCTCGCCCCGGTGATCACCGCCACTTTCCCCTCGAGGTCGATCTTCATCGCCGTGCGCTCCTCCCGCGTCTCACTCTTGCCCGATCACTTCGCCGAACAGCACCCAGCGCTTGCCGTCGAAGCGCGCCATTTGCAGCTGCTCGATCAGGTAATAGTCGTTGGGGCCGGTGCTGAACTTGACGCCGGGCAGGCTCACGTCCAGCGTCATGTCCCGCAGGCTGGTCGCCTGCTTCATCAGGTTCTCGCGCGTGAGGTTGTCGCTACAGGCCGCGAGCACCTGGGTCATGAGCTGCGCCGCGCCGTAGCCGTACACGTAGTTGAAATCGCTGATGTCGGCACCGGGCATGTACCTGGCCATGAAGTCGCGCCAGCGCTGCATCCCCGCGTCCTTGGCCCATTGCGGGTCGTTGGGGTCCTTGAAGTACAACGCGGTGATCAGGCCGGTGGACTTGTCCAGCCCGGCCGGGATCAGCACCGCCCCGACCGATGAGGCGACGTTGTTGATGATGTGCAGCGGCTTCCAGCCGATGTCGTGGGCCTTGCGGATGGCCTGGGCCGCGAACTTGGGCGTGGTGACGTTGAAGAAGGTGTCGGCCCCCGAGGACTTCAACGTGACGATCTGCGAATCCACGGTGGGATCGGTGACCTCGTAGCTCACCTCGGCGACGATCATGCTGCGCGCCTTGGCGCCCAGGCCGTCCTTGAGGCCCTTCACGTAATCCTTGCCGTAGTCGTCGTTCTGGTAGAGCACCGCGATCTTCGCGTCGGGCTTGTTCTTCAGGATGTACCGGGCGTAGATCCTGGCCTCGACCTGGTAGGCCGGCTGGAAGCCGATGGTCCAGGGGTAGTTCTTCGGATCGCCCCACTTGGTGGCGCCGGTGGCGAGGAACAGGTGCGGCACCTTCTTCACGTTGACGTACCTGTGGAACGCCGTGTTGGTGGGCGTGCCCAGCGTCTGGAACAGCGCCAGCACATCGTCCTCCTCGACCAGCCTGCGCACCTGCTCCACCGCGCGCGGGGGCGCGTAGGCGTCGTCCAGGCTGATCAGGTTGACCTTGCGGCCGTTGACGCCGCCGCGCGCGTTGACCATCTTGAAGTACGCCAGCTCCGCCTTGCCGATGGCGCCGTAAGCGGAGGCCGGCCCGCTGTAGGGCATAGTCTGGCCGATCTTGATCTCGGCGTCGGTGACACCGGGACCGTACTTCTTCTGGGCGAAGGCGGGTGCGGTGAGCGCGCAGGCGAGCACCGCGGCGACGAAGCGGGAGAAGTGCATGGGAACGATGAGTCGGTCAATAGTGGTCGGGGAGGTGCACATTATGCATCGCACGCCCCTCCCCTACAAACCGGCGGATCAGCGCGACAAGATCTCGCCGAACAGCACCCAGGTCTTGCCATCGAATCGCATCAGCTGCACCTGCTCGATCGGGTAGAAGTCGGTCGGACTCGTGTTGACGCGAATACCTGGCAGGAGCATCGGCAGCTCGACGTCCTTGAGGTTGGCCGCCTGCCGCATCAGGTTCTCGCGCGTCAGATCGTCGCCGCACTGCTTGAGCGC
>DATBMG010000234.1:0-3571 GCA_036554965.1 Burkholderiales bacterium | reverse complement strand
TCGGCGGCCACCTGGTGGCGTGCGAGCAGGCGTATTTCGATCACGAAACGGCCGACGTGTTCGGCTTCAACGCGATCCAGCTCGGGCTGCCGCGCTTCGATTTTTTGCGCGCCAACCGCATGCCGTTGCGCTGCCTCGTCGCCCCCGACGGCGGGGTGCGCGTGCGCGCCGACTTCGAGCAGCTGCCGATCTCGAGCAGCTGCGCCGACCTGGTGCTGCTGCCCCACGTCCTGGAGTTCAGCGACAACCCGCACCAGGTGCTGCGCGAGGTGTCGCGCATCCTGATGCCCGAGGGGCACATGATTGTATCCGGGTTCAATCCCTGGAGCCTGTGGGGCGCGCGCGGGCTCCTGGGCACCGATCGCGGCGACTTTCCGTGGCGCGGCCAGTTCATCGCGCTGCCGCGGCTCAAGGACTGGATGGCCCTGCTGGGCATCGAGATCGCGGCCGGGCGCATGAGCGCCTACGTGCCGCCGGTGCGCAGCGAGAAGTGGCTGCGCCGCGTGAGCTTCCTCGAGGCCGCCGGCGAGCGCTGGTGGCCGTTCGCCGGCGGGGTGTACTTCCTGCACGGCATCAAGCGCGTGCACGGCACGCGCGTCATCACCCCGCAGTGGAAGAGCAGCCTCGCCAAGAGCAAGCGCCTCGCGCCGGTGCCGCACCGCGTGCAGGACGACGAGCGTCTGGTGGCACGCCAGCGCGACCGCCACGCCGGCGAGTGAGCGACAGCGTCGAGATCTACACCGACGGCGCCTGCAAGGGCAATCCCGGGCCGGGAGGCTGGGGGGTTGTGCTGCGCGCGGGCGCGCGCGTCAAGGAGCTGCACGGCGGCGAGCCCGGCACCACCAACAACCGCATGGAGCTCACCGCTGTGATCCGCGCCCTCGAGTCGCTCAAGCGCCCCTGCGCGGTGCGCCTGCACACCGACTCGCAGTACGTGCAGAAGGGCATCACCGAGTGGATCCATGCCTGGAAGCTGCGCGGCTGGCGCACGACCGGCAAGAAAGCGGTGAAGAACGTCGACCTGTGGCGGCGGCTCGACGAGCTGGCCGGGCAGCACCAGATCAAGTGGATCTGGGTCAAGGGCCACGCCGGCGATCCGGGCAACGAGCGCGCGGACGAGCTGGCCAATCTCGGCGTGGAGCAGGTCCAGCACGGGCCCGGGGTCTGAGGGCGTGCGCCAGATCGTCCTCGACACCGAAACCACGGGCCTGGAGGTCACCCTGGGCCATCGCATCATCGAGCTGGCCGCGGTCGAGATCGTCAACCGTCGATTCACGGGACGCACCTTCCACCGCTACGTCAACCCCGAGCGCGACATCGATTTCGGTGCCGTCGAGGTGCACGGGCTGACCCGCGAGTTCCTGCAGGACAAGCCGCGCTTCGGCGACGTGGCGCGGGAGTTCCTGGATTTCGTGCAGGGCGCCGAGCTGATCATCCACAACGCGCCGTTCGACGTGGGCTTCCTCGATTTCGAGCTGATCCTGCTCGACCTGCCGCCGATCGGCGAGCACTGCCGGCCGATCACCGACACTCTGCGCATGGCGCGCGACCTGCACCCCGGCAAGCGCAACAGCCTCGACGCGCTGTGCGAGCGCTACCTGGTGGACAATTCCGCCCGCACGCGGCACGGCGCGCTGCTCGACGCGGAGCTGCTCGCCGAGGTGTACCTGGCGATGACCCGTGGCCAGGAGACGCTCGTCATCGACCTCGCCTCCGGCGGGCGCGAGGCGGGCGAGGCGTCGCTCGATCTGTCGGTGCTGGATCTGATCGTGCTCACCCCCACCGAAGCGGAGCTCGCCGCGCACGCCCAGCAGATCGCGGCCATCGACAAGGCGAGCAACGGCGCCTGCGTGTGGAAGCGGCTGGAGGCGGCTACTCCGCTCTGAGCGCTTCCACCGGGTCGAGCCGCGCCGCCCGGTTGGCGGGCGCCACGCCGGCGGCGACACCGATCGCAACCGCCACAACCTCCGCGGCCAGCGCGTAGCTCCACGGCGTGGTCACCGGCAGGGCGGGGAATACAGCGTGCAGCAGCTGCGCCAGCACGGTGCCCAGGGCCAGCCCCGACAGGCCGCCGATCGCCGCCAGCAGCGCGGCTTCCGCGAGGAACAGCAGCAACACCTGCTTGCGGCGGGCGCCGAGCGCGCGCAGCAGGCCGATCTCGCCGGTGCGCTCGGCCACCGCGATGGTCATGATGGTGAGGATGCCCACAGCGCCTACCGCCAGCGAGATGCCGCCGAGCGCGGCCACGGCGAAGGTGAGCACCCCCAGCACCGAGGACAGCACGTCCAGCATCTGCTGTTGCGGCGTGATGGTGACGTCGTCGCGCCCGTGACGGCCGATCATCAGGCGCCGGATGTCCTCGGTGAGGCGCTCGACGTTCGCGCGCGGGTCGTGGATCACGTGGATCTCCATCAACCCCTCGCGGTTGAACAGCTCCAGGGCGCGCGCCGCCGGAATGTACACGGCGTCGTCCAGGTCCATCCCCAGCACCTGCCCGCGCGCCTCGAGCACGCCGATCACGCGATAGCGACTGCCGCCGATCTCGATGCGGCTGCCGAGCGGCGACTCACCGCCGAACAGCTCCTGGCGCACCTTGGCCCCGACCACCGCCAGCGCCCGCGCGTGGCGCGGGTCCTCTTGCGGCAGGAAGCGCCCCACCGGCACCCGCAGCTTGAACGCGGGCGCGAAGTTCGCCCCCACGCCGACCACCATCACGCGGCGCGTGCGGCCTGCGGCGTTGACCTCGGCGTTGCCCGACAGCGCCGGGTCGGTCATCTCCACCATCGGCAGGCGCTCGATCGCCTGCGCGTCCTCGATCGTCAGCGGCCGCACCGTGCCGAAGATGCCGATCGACATCCCCTGCGTGGTGACGCGGCCGGGCGTGACGCTGATGATGTTGGTGCCGAACTGGGTGAACTCGGCGACCACGAAATGCTGCAGCCCGGCGCCGATCGAGGTGAGCAGCACCACCGCGGCGATCCCGACCGCGATGCCGAGCGCGGTGAGGAAGCTGCGCAGCCGGTGGGCGGCGAGCGAGGTGTAGGTGAAGCGGATGAAATCGCGCAGGGTCATTCGTACCCGCGCCGCGGGGTCATCGCCGCGACAACGCCAGCACCGGATCCAGGCGCGCCGCCCGGCGCGCCGGCAGCAGCGTGAACACCACCGACGTCGACAGCGCGGTCAGCAACGCCGCCGCCACCGCCCAGCCGGGCGCCAGGGCGGGCAACATGGGGTAGAGCTGCCGGATCAGGAAGCTCCCCGCGTAGCCCAGCAGCAGGCCGCCGAGCGCGCCCAGCGACGCCAGCACCATCGCCTCGGCGAGGAACACCGCGCGGATCTGCCAGCGCGTCGCGCCTACCGCCTTCAGCAGGCCGATCTCGCGGCGCCGCTGCGACACCGCGATCAGCATCACGTTCATGATCAGGATGCCGGCCACCGCCAGGCTGATGCCCGCAATGCCGCCTACGGCGAGCGTCAGCGCGCGCAAGATGCGGTCGAAGGTGGCGAGTATCGCGTCCTGGGTCACCACCGTCACGTCCAGCTCGCCTTCGTGGCGCGTGCGCAGCACCTC
>DATBMG010000205.1:0-20059 GCA_036554965.1 Burkholderiales bacterium | reverse complement strand
AATCCGTTCGAGCCGACCGCCGCAAGCGAGCTTCGCCCGCCCATGGCTATGCGGGATGAGGAAGAGAAGACAGCGCTACCGAGGAGCAATACGGGTAGCTAGGCACTTACCCGATCGCTCTGATCCCCGCCATCAGCAGCGTCTCAACGAAACCGGCGCGAGCGCGAAGAGCTTATGATGGGTGCAATGGCGCTTCAGAATCCCCTAATTCAACAGCCTCGTTAGCCGTCTCGCCTGGAGCTTGTCAAGACGAGGAATGCGATGCGCGTAGTGGGTTGAAAAGTAGTCGCGAGACGCGTAGAAAGCGGAGTTTGTGCCACATGAGGAGATAGCGCCATGCGAAGAATTCGTCTGACCACACTGCTCGTCGCATTCATCGGCGCAACCGTTCTCGGTGCAACAACGCAGGCCTGGGCGCAGGAGAAATACACGATACCCCGCATGCCTGAAGGTCCAAACGAGTACTTGGAAGAGCACGCCATCGATGTGGGCGATCAGCCGGGGCATCAGGTGCGCATCTATCAGATTCGCATGGAGTACCCAAAACGTGACCTTGTCTTTGCTGGAGTCGTAGTGAAGGAGAGGATCATGACCGACTTCACGGACTTCATCAATCAAAGCGGCGCTTTCATTGGTTACAGTGTCTACACGCTCGAGGATGGCAACAAGGTTTTCAGCCGCTTTACCGGCACCACGCAAAGTGATGGCAGCGGAGGACGCAAGTTCGTGTTTGTGGAGAATTTCACCGGCGGCACCGGCAAATTCAAGGGCATGCGTGGTCAGTTACACGGCAGCGGCGAGCGAGCGCCCGGGGCAAAGTCGCTGACAGCAGAGACGAGCGGCGAGTACTGGATAGAGCAGTAGGCTTGGAGTGGAGCCGCAGTGTTGGTCGGTGTGCCTGAAGGAAAGACAAGCGAGGGTAGCCGCAATGAAGACGGCTAACCAGGGGCTGGAGGGGAGCGCCGAAGAGCGTTCTTCGGTTCCCGTTGCGCTTCGCGCGCCGGCGCCCCCTCAGCCCCGGCGTTCGCCGTCACACCACGCAATCTTGAGCGCGTTGGAATTTACGCGCCACACGGAGTGCGACTTGAAAGTTACCAGAATCGTGCGCAACATCGAGAGCCAAGATTTGGCGCAAGCACAGCGGTTCTATGGAGACATTCTCGGACTAGATCTGATGATGGATCTCGGCTGGATTCGGACCTACGGTTCGAAGGAAATGATGGCTGTGCAAATCAGCTTGCTCGCTGAAGGTGGATCCGGAACACCGGTTCCAGAGCTCTCTATTGAAGTTGACGATATAGAAGAAGCCTTCCTTCGCATGCGCGCTGCGAATGTGGCTTCCCCGCCGTCGGCCGGCCGCTGAGCTTCGTCGTTGGGTATCAAGAGCGGCAACGTACGCTTTCGCTCCCGAGCCGCCGGTGAATCGCAAGGTTTGCATCTCCGAAGCGGACACTCGAGTGAGCCTGTCATAAATTTCTGCCTAGGCCGGCCCAATGCGTCACTGCGGGTTGGTCACGACGCGTCGCGACATGTTGACGTTGCCGCAAAGCCTGGATCGACGCTGCTGAGTCGTGCGACGATTGCCTATGCACAAATCTCTTGATCTGATTGTCTTTGGCGCTACCGGATTCACAGGGCGCCTCGTGGCCGAGTACCTGAATGCCACCTACGGTGTTGGCGGTGGAGTGGCGTGGGGGATTGCTGGGCGCAACCTGGACAAGCTTGTCGCGGTTCGCGACCTAATCGGCGCGGCCGCGGCATTGCCGCTGCTGATTGCCGACGCGTCGGATGCGGCGTCGCTGGCGGGCCTGGTGGCGCAGACCAAGGTCATAATCACCACCGTCGGTCCCTACCAGCGCTATGGCCAGCCGCTCGTGACGGCCTGTGCACAGACCGGCACCGACTATGTTGACCTCTGCGGCGAGCCGGGTTGGATGGCCCAAATGATTCCGCTGCTCGATGCGCCCGCTCGGGCCAGTGGTGCGCGCGTCGTGTTCTCGTGTGGCTTCGATTCCATCCCATTCGATCTGGGTGTCGTGTTTTCGCAGGATGAAGCCCTGCGGCGTTTCGGGGCGCCCCTGACCCGCGTTCGTGGACGCGTGCGTGTCATGAAGGGGGGCTTCTCGGGTGGCACGGCAGCCAGCCTGCTGGCGACCATCGAACAGATGAAGCTTGATCCCGTGTGTGCCCGGACCATGGCTGACCCATTTGCATTGACGCCAGAATTTCGCGGTCCGGTACAACCGGACGACGACTCCGCGGCGTACGACGAGATGGCGAAATCGTGGACCGGGCCCTTCATCATGGCGCCGGTCAATACCAAGAACATCCATCGAACTAACGCCTTGCTCGGCCACCCGTGGGGAATTGATTTCGTCTACGACGAGCGCATGCTGACCGGTGACGGCGCCAAGGGTGAGCGGCGGGCCAAGGCGTTGGCACGCACTGCGCGTATTCAGAGCGCGCTGCTCGGCTTTGCACCTACGCGGGCCATCATGCGTCAATTCGTGCTGCCCAAGCCGGGCGAAGGACCCAACGCACATGAGCGCGAAAGGGGCCGATACGAAGTACTGTTCATCGGCGAGACGGCGAATGGACAAACGCTTCGAGCAACGGTCCAGGGTGACCGCGATCCTGGTTATGGATCCACGTCGAAGATGATCGCCGAAAGCGCGCTGTGCCTGGTGAACAATGCAGACCGGTCCACAACTGCCGGCGGCGTTTGGACAGCCGGCGCGGCGATGGGCATGGCACTGATACGGCGCCTGGAAATGCACGCAGGGCTTAGCTTCTTCATCGAAGGTGATTGCAGGCGTTGGGCGTCACCGGGAAACGCTTCATACTAACCGCGACTGAGATGGACACTACTCCGCAACTCATCGTCTCGCTGCTCGCGCTTGGAATGGCGCTCGCATTCATCGTGGCTGACCGCCACTCGCCCACCAGCCGCATGCTCTCGCTTTTCCTCACCGCGGTCGGCATTACGATCGTGCTGAGCGCGAAATTCGAATACCCGTTGATACGCGGGAACGCATATCCGTGGTGGGGCGGAATTTTTGCCGTGCCCGAGGTCCTTGACTTCGTCTTCGCCTTCGAATGGGTGCTGCGCGTGCGGCGCACCATCCCCGCCCGCAATCTCACTACTCGCTTCGCCGATACCCTGCTGCGCGTAGCACAGGCGCTCGCCGTCCTCTACGGCGTGCTTGCGCTGTGCTTCCCGTACGTTCGCGCGGAGCAATTCGTAAGTTCGGCCCTGTCCGGCAGCAGTCTCGGGCCCGGGTTTTTCCTCTTCGCGGTGCCGCTCGCCATTTCCCTGCTCCTGGGGGTTTTCGCGGGCCTCCTCACCCTTAGGCGGCGTCCCGACATCGCCGAGCGCATGCGCCTGGTCGCGTTCGCCGCGGCGTCCCCTTTCATGGTTTCCGGCATGGTGGCGCCGGTGGAAATTGCACCGGTGCTCACAGCGGTCGGTCTGCTGATCTTCCTGGTGGGCGCGATCGAATTCCACGTCATCCAGGGCCAACGCGCGCAGTTCCTGTCCCGTTTTCTCGCGCCCCAGGTGGCGGAACTGGTACGCGAGCAAGGCCTGAAGAGCGCCACTCGCGAACAGACCTTGGAGCTCTCGGTGGTCTGCTGCGACCTGCGCGGGTTCACCGCCTTCTCGGCGGCCACCGAATCGAAGAAGGTGATCGGAATCTTGCGCGAATACTACGACGCCGTCGGCGCGGCCGCCCAGGACGTCGGCGGCACCATCAAGGACCAGGCGGGCGACGGCGTACTGATCCTGGTGGGGGCGCCGATCCGCTTCGAGGATCATGCAAACCGCGCGCTGGAGCTTGCCAAACGCATCCGCGAAACCGGCGTGGCGCTCAGGGCGCGCTGGTCGGACGGAGACATGCAACTGGGGGTCGGGGTCGGCACGGCGAGCGGCTTCGTGACCGTCGGTGTGATAGGCGGAGCATCACGCCTGGAGTACACCGCAGTCGGTCCCGCGGTGAATCTCGCTTCGCGCCTATGCTCGGAGGCCGCTCATGGCAATGTGCTCGTGGACGAGCGCACCACCGAACTGCTCGGGTCTGCCGACATACGCGCGGCACTTCGGCAATGCGCGCCGCTCAATCTGAAAGGGTTTCGCGACCCGGTGCCAAACTACGCTCTCGCGTCGGCGTGAGAGAGCGCTACGATCTTGCTGTATCCCACTTCCCCATCACCCATCACCGCTTCAATCAATGACCGGGACAGTGACGCTCAACCTTCAGTTGACCGGAGCCGCAAACAGCGGATGCTTCGCTCTGCTGTTTGCGGCCCGATGAACTGTCGTTAGCCATCACAAGATGCGCAAAGCGGTATTGCTGCCTGTGAGTTTCGCCGTCGTTGTAGTTCCGCTCGCGCTCTTTGTGATAAGCGGGGCAGGGACGCATATGTCGCCGCTGCTGCTTTACCTGCCTGCAACTCCGTGGTGGTTGGTATACCAGGGAGGGTCTATCGCAAACGAAACAGGGGTGCTGCTAATTGGATGCACGATAAACGCATTCCTGCTATCTCTCTTGGGAGCTGCCCTGGACAGACGCACCAACAGGGACAATCGAGACCTAACCGGTAGAACTAAGGGCCACAGGAATTTAGACAATGACGGCTAACAACGCGTTCGAGGGCGGACCGCCTTCGGTGGCCGGTCAACGCGCGAACGTTCGGCGTCTTGCGGTAGCGCATTGCCGAGATCGACGCCCGAGATGGACGTGAGGTGGGACAAGAGCGTGGCAGCGGGCGCGCCGAAGCACGCCGCTGAGCTCAGAGGTTGAGCATCATGAAGCGAGTGTTCCACAAGCTTGATCCCTCGATGGTTGCCGCAGCTTTTCCACTGCGTTGGACGTTGCATGGTTGAGATCGCAGCCGCGCATTTAGAGGAACTCGCGGAGGTCGCCGCCTTCTACGAGGAATGCGGCTACGATGGTGCTATCGGCGCCTCGGACACGATCTTTCTTGCCAGGCTGCCTAATCAGCTCGTCGGCGTGGTGCGGCTCTGTCCCGAGGAGGGCGTTACTGTCCTTCGCGGCATGGAAGTGCACGCCGAGTACCGCAGACGAGGCATCGGCTCAGAACTGCTCCGCGCCTGTGTGCCGCTCCTCGATGCAAGACCATCTTTCTGCTTGCCGTACGCCCATCTGGTGTCGTTCTACGGCGCGGTGTCCTTCGAGGTGGCGCGGCCGAGCCGGTTGCCGCCGTTCCTCGCCGCCCGCCTGGCTGCCTATCGTACGGAGGGCAGGGATGTGCTGGCAATGCATCGCACGGCGCGCAACCCCGTCATCTAACGTGCGCGGCGCAGGCTCCAACGCCAGGGCGCGCGCCGCACCAGGATGTCCAGCAGGAACAGCAGCAGGGCCGCGGCGACGAGGCCAGGCCACAGCGGCGTGGTCGTGATGCCGCCGTCGCCGCGCGGCCGGAAGATCTCGTCCGCCCTGGGCGCCAGCGCCCCGCCGGTCTGCTCGCTCACGGCGCGCAGCAGCGGCAGGTTCGGCGGCAGCAGGCGGTACTCGTCCGGGTAGGTGTAGAACAGCCTGCGGCTGCCGGCGCGCGCAAGATCGGCGGCACGCAACTCCTCGCCGGGGAGCAGCTCGAAATGCCAGGGCACGCTGCTCGCACCGGCGAGCGGGATGCGCGTGGCGTAGCGCCCGGGCGCGATCTGGGGCAGCTCCGCGACGGAGCTGTCTCCGCTGGGCGGCGTGATGCGCACCCGCGGCTGCAGACCGCTGTGGTGGCCGCCGTCGTCGCCGAGCGCGGTCAGCTGGACCAGCGCGCTGCGCCCCTCGCGCGTCACGCGCCAGCGCACGCCGTCGCCGGCGTCGCGCCGCACGCTATCGCGCACCACCTGACCCCAGAGCTTGGCGTACCCCGGCCAGCCGAGCCAATCGGTCGCCCAGCGGTTCTTCACGTCGGACAGGAACACCACGGTCTTGCCCAGACCGTAATGCGTTTCGGCCAGCAGCGGCAGATCCTTCTTCGCCTCGAGCAGCACGTCGGAGAAGCGCTTGGGTTTGCTCTCCACGTAACCGCGCAGCTGCGGTCCGCCCGCGAAATCCACGCCGGCGATGGTCGGGCTCCAGGCCTTCACCTGCGGCCGGAACGGCTCCTCGACGACGGCGTCGCCGCGCACGCGTCGGGTCTCTCCCGCAAACAGGCTGGGCACCTCGCCGTCGCTCCTGGCGATGTAGGTCCTGCCCTTGCCCATCTCCGCCAACGTGGTCATGAACTTCACATCTGGGCCTTCGCCCATGACCACGGTGGACAGCGTGATCTTCGCGGCCGCGAGCTCCCCGACAATGCCCTGGAAGCTGCCCGCCATGTCGTCGTCGTATCTCGGCCATTGGCTCTCCGCCGTCAGGTACTTGATCTTGGGGCCGCGCGAGCCGCCGCCGACGCCCACGGCATCGGCGGGCGGCGGGGCGGTGAGCCCGTCGGACAGCAGGATGATGTGCTTGATCTCCGCCCGCGACTCGGCGAACGAGCGCTGGGCGTGCAGCAGCGCACGGTAGATGTCGGTCTGGCCGCTGGAGGTCATGCGCGAGATCAGGTTCTCGGCCTGGCGCTTGTCTCCCACCGGCCCGAGCGGCACGATCTCGTGCGGTTGCGCGTCGAACGCCACAACGCCCAGGCCCTGCTCCTCTTCGAGCAGATCCAGCGTGGCGAGGGCGGCGGCCTTCGCCACCTCGATCTTGCCCCCGCGCATGCTGGCCGAGCGGTCGATCAGCAGCACCACGTCCAGATCCTGGCGCTTGCGCTTGGCCTCGAACTTGACCGGCAGCAGCCGCTCCACGTCGCTTTTGGCGAAGCCGTCCTGCCCATAGGTGTTCTCGCCCGCGGCGAAGATCAGACCGCCGCCACCGTCGCGCACGAACGCCTGCAGGCGCTGCGCGGCGCCGGCTCCGAGGCTTTCCGCGCGCACGTCGCTCAGGACGACCGCGTCCTTGCCCGCGAGCAGGCGCGGATCGGCGGACAAGCTTTGCACCGTGGCGACCGACACGCGCATGCCTTGCGCGGTGAGCGCGTCCGCCAGATGATGCGCGCCCTCCGCGCCGCCCTCCACGTACAGCACGTGCGGGCGCGGTTGCACGAACACGTCGTCGGTGAGCGCGTCGTTGCGCGCGAGCTGATCGCCCTGCGCAGTGACCTTGACGGTGATGTCCTGTGCGCCGGCGCGCGGGAAGCGCACGCTCAGCGACACGCGGTTGTCGCCCGGGGCGAGCGTGACGGTGCGCGCGGCGGCGGTACGCGCACCGATGGTGAGCTCGACTTTCGCAGAGGCCGACCGGCGCGAGAACAGGCGCGCCTCCACCTCCACCGCGGCGCCTTCGCGCACGTCTTCCGGCACGGCGATCGCCTCGACCCATGCATCGCTGTCGGCCGATACCGCCGCGGGAACGGCGAACACCCGCACGCGTTCGGCCTGCAGGCGCAGCATCGTGCGCCACACGTCGCCCTCGGTCTGATTGCCGTCGCTCACCAGCACGATGCGCTTCGCGTGGCCCGGCGCGAACGCGGGCAGCGCCCGCAGCAGGGCCTCCT
Organism: Burkholderiales bacterium; assembly: GCA_036554965.1. Classification (GTDB taxonomy): domain Bacteria; phylum Pseudomonadota; class Gammaproteobacteria; order Burkholderiales; family SHXO01; genus SHXO01. Next base: position 12,499 of record DATBMG010000205.1, on the reverse strand, counting down.
CCAGATTGGTGGCGCCCTGGTGGATCGAAGCGTCGCCCGGGGTGGCCGCGTCGCCGGTAGCCAGGGTGAGCGCGCGCACCTCGGCGACCGATCCGAGCAGCTCGGCGCGATCGCCGAACGCGACGAACTGCGACTGCGCCGGCCGGTGGCGGCGCTCGACCTGTGCGATCCAGTTCAGCGCGTCGTCCAGGAACCGCTTCGAAACGCTGCCGGAGACGTCCAGCGCGTACACGACCGACACTTGCTGGCTGGTCCAGTGCAACGTGGGCCGCATCAGCGCGACGACGATCGCGGCCAGCGCGAGCGAGCGCAGCACCGCGGCGCCGGTAATGCGAGCGCCCCCGGCGCGCGCGCCCGCGCGCCGGGCGAGCAGCCAGACGAGCGGAACGACCAGCAGCAGTGCAAGCGGCCAAACCGCGGCGAACGTGACGGCCGGCATGCGATCAGTTCCTGCGCCGCCGCGTGAACACGACCCACTCCGCGAGCAGCAATGCGCCCGCGATCAGCAGCAACAGCATCCACAGCTCCGCCGGCCAGAACGGAGCGGGCGCCTCGTCCGCGACCGAGACCGAGTGACCGTCGGCGAGCCGGGTCCGGTTGATCAGCGCGTAGCTCGACTCGGCCACGTTGGCCACGACCAGGACGCGCCTGCTGGAGCTGCTGACGGTGTAGACGTCCGCCCGCGGCGCCTCGAATACGATGCCCTCGGAGGTGGGCGAGGCCGCGACCGGCTTGCCGCTGCCGTCGTGCACCCGGGCCTGCGGCAGCGCGACCTCCACGCTGCCCAGCCCGCGCGCGAGCACCGGCGCGGGTTCGGTGACCCAGCTCAAGGCGTTGCCGAGGAATACCGGGAAGTCCGGTTGCAACGCGAAGTTGGAGTCCTCCAGCGCGAAGCCGAGCTTGATCCAGCGCACCGGGGTCTCGCCCGCGGTCACCACCGCACCGGAGGCCGACCCATGGGCCAGCACCAGCGCGTGGGCATCGGTCCTGGTGGCAGCCTCGAGCGATGCGCGAGCGAGCCGCAGGTTGCGCCAGGCGATGGCGCCGGTGACAGCGTGATCCGCGTTCCAGTCGGCGATGCGGGGCCCGATGCGCTGCGTCGCTTCGCCTGCCAGCCACTTGCGCGCAGGCGGGCGCAACAGCAGCGCGCCGGCCGGCGGCGGCTCGAGCGGGGCGAAGCGATCGAACACGAAGGCGTCGTGCGCGCTTGCGCGCGCGTAGCCGGCCGGCGGGACCACGGTGAGGCGCACCCCGGGCAAGCTGCGTAACGCATCCCCGAGCGCCGGATTGCCGGCGGTCACGAGCAGCACGCGCTTCGGTCCGTGCGGCGGGATCAGCGCGTAAGCCGAATCGTCCAGCGCGAAGTCGTCGGCTTCGCAGATCACGGTCGCGCCGAGCACACCGCCTTCGAAATCGGAGACGTCGAACACCGCGTTGACCGTCTCGCCTGCGCGCAGGTCGAGATCCTGCGCGATGGAGAAGTGCGCCCCGCCGCTGATCAGCAGCCGCACGCGCTGCTCGCCGGGCGAAGCGTTCAGCACCTGGACGATCGCTTCAAAGCGGGTCGGCTCCTGCGCCAGGGGACGGGCCGCGAAAGCGGTCAGTGCGACGTTGTCCGCCGGTTCGAAGACGCGGTGCACGATCGCGCCCTCCGGCACCTCGATCGGCGCGACGCCGTCGGTGAACAGGTGCACCTGCGCGTCGGCGGGAAGCGGCGCAGGGGGCATGCGCGCGATGCCCCAGGAAGCCACCGACGCCCGGCCGAGCGCCGCAACCGCCGCATCGCGATCGACGAAACCGGAGGGGCGCAGGTGGCCGACGGTGTCCAGCAGCATCACCTCGCTCGGCGCCCCGGATCGTCGCAGCAGCACGCCCGCCTCCTCGACGGCGTGCTGCCAGCGGCTGCGCCCGTCGCGCATCCGCGCTGCCATGGAAGGGGAATTGTCCAGGATCAGCAGCAGCCGCTGTGCGCTGGCGGCGATTACGGGGACCTCGGGCCGGGTGAGCGCAAGCGCCATGCTCAGTCCCGCGGCCAGCGCGAGCAGCAGCAGGAGCAGCCGGCGCGCGTCCGGCCGCTTCGCGCCGCGCCGGATCCGCGCCCACAGCAGCGCGGACGAAACGGTGATCCGCGGGGGCGGGGGCCGCAGCAGGTGGAGCAGCAGGATGACCAGCGCGACGCCGGCGAGCAGAGCGAACGCGGCGGAAGGGGAGAGCGCGAGAAATCTCACCGGCGAACTCCGCTGCAGCGCATGGCGCCGGCTACTCTTCCCTGCCGTGCTGGATCAGGAAGTAACGCTTCACCGCCTCGCGATAGGAGAACGGCATGCGGCCCGGCGGCAGGGTCGCCTCGCGTTGCGCGCGCCACTGCGTCACGATGCGTTCGTACGCGACCTCGGAAGCCTGGCGTTGGGTCGCCGCGTAGAAGCTTTCCTCGGTCGCCTGCAGCTGCGGGTCGTCGGTGCGCTCGACCCGCACCTCGCGCAATTGCACCTCCAGGCGCACCGCCTGCTCACCCAGCACCGGCTGCGAGTCGGTGGCGGTTGCGCTGCTTTCGGGATGCTCTCCGCTGCTTCCGCCCGAGCGGCTCTTGCTGTCGTCCGGCGCGCCCTTCGCATCGCCGTCCACGCTGGTCTGCGAGCCGGCCTCGGCGGCTTCGCCCGCGGCCTGCGCGATCTCCTGGGATGCGGCGCTGCGGCGGGTGAGAGCACGCAACCGTGGGTTGAACTGGATCTCGCCCTGGGCCTGCGTGCCCCGGATCCTGCGCTTCTCCTCCCTGGATTGCCCCTGCACTTCCTGGGTGATACGCGCGGTCGGCTCCTCGCTCGCGCGCATCGATGGTTCCCGGCGCGGCGCGCTTTCCTTCCTGAAGATGTCTTGCAGGCGCTCGAGCATGCCCTGCGCCAGCTGCGTCGTCAGCTGCTCTTCCCGTGAAGGCGCGGCGGGTTCGGCGTCCGCCGCCTGCTCGCGCTGCAGAGCTTGCAGCAGCTGCGCGGTGAGTGGAGCGTCGCGTGCCGAGACCGCTCGTCCGATCGCCTCGACGTCGGCGCCGGCCGGCAGCTGCTGCGCCATCTGCTCCAGTTGTGCCCAGGCCGCGCTCTGATCGTATCGCAGTGCGAGCTCCGGCCAAGTCATCTCTGCGGCCAGCTTCTCGGCTTCGTTCTTGCGCATTGCGCGGTCGGCGGGCTTGCTGTTCGCGACGACCGGCGCGGCAACCGAATCCCGCGCTGTCGGCCAAGCGATTCGCGGCGAGAACCAGGCGAGCGCGCCGGTGAAGATCGCCAGGGCCAGCGCCGCCAGCGCGCTGCGCGGGACGCCGAGCGGGAACAGCCCGCGAGCGTCCAGCCGCTGTGCGGTGCGCGCGGCGCGTGTCAACAGCAGCTCGACCAGCGCGTCCGGCGCAGGGCGCTGCGCGAACCAATGCGCGCTTTTCAGCTGGTCCTTCAATCCGGCACGGGCGTCGGCGGCCTCGGCCGCCTGCGCCAGCGTGGTGGGACGAGCAAGGCGCCACGCGAACAGCGCGGCGACGGCCAGCGCTGCGAGCACGAGCAGCGAATTCAGCGTAGACAGGACAGCTGGTGGAAAGCTCAGCGCCTGGAAGGCTTCCGCCAGCAGCGGCAGCGCAATCAGGGCACAGGCGAACCGCCCCAGCTCCGGCATGCGGCGGCTCCAGCCGGCGCGCGCGGCTGCCCTGGCAAGCCAATGGAGCAAGGTGTCGCGGTCGGACATGGACCGGATGGACGCGGGGTGAGCTGGGCGGGCAAGCGGTGCCGGGTCATGGCCGGCACCCGTGGAACTCACCCGCCATCCTATCACAGGCCTGCCGCCGGCACCCCCGTGGGACGCCGCCCCGCGGCGGGTTGGCCGCGACGTTTCAAGGTGCTCGAACGGCGTGCGCCTGCTGCAGGAACTGCAGGATCAGGCCGGTCACCTTCTCCGGCTGCTCCTGCTGCACCCAGTGCCCGGCACCCTCCACCAGATGGCAGCCGAGCATGCGCGTGCAGGCGCTCGCCTGCATGCTCTCCAGGTAGCCGGGCCTCTGGTAGGCGCCCCAGTCGCTCTTGCCCGCGATGAAGCACGAGGGCACGTCGATGCTGCGGCCGGAGAAGATCTGCAGCTCGGCGATGTACTTGCCGCTGGTCGCGCAGCGATACCACTGCAGACCGCCTTGAAAGCCGGTTCTGGCGTATTCGGCGCTGTAGACGCTCAGCTCGTCGTTGGGGAGCCACTTGCATGCGGCGATCTGCGCCGGCGACGGCATTTCCGGGGCCACGGTTTCCGCCATGCCCTTGTCCAGGTCCATGATGTAGTAGGTCGGCAGCTTCGCCAGCTCGCCCGCGCTCCAGGCCTTGAGCGGAAAAGGTTTGTTCTGCTTCCAGTCCGCGCTCTTGTAGTGGTAGTAAGCGCGCAGGAAGGCGTGGACGCCCTGCGGCCAATCGCGCATGTTCGCGTTGGCCCCACGCGACGAGTAGTACCAGTGATAGTGCTTGCGCGGGCGCTCGAGCGCGGCCAGCTCCTCGTGGATGGTGGGGCCCGGCGCCGCACCCTGTTGCGGCTTATCATTGCCAATATTATTAACGGTGTCGAAGGGCAGGGTCGGCGGGCCCGGGAACGGAGCGCTCATCAGCACCACGGAGCGGAACACGTCCGGCCGCAGCAGTGCGCACCATGCCGCGACCGGTGAGCCGAAGTCGTGCCCCACTACGGCCGCCATCGAGCGGTAGCCGAGCGCCGCAACCAGCCCGAGGGTGTCCCGGACCAGGTTGAAAACGCGGAAGGAGTCGAGGTCGCCGTCGTAGTCGCCGTCCCAGCCCGTGGTGCGCCCGTATCCCCTTTGATCGGGGGCGAGCACGTGATACCCGGCTGCGGCGATGGGCAGCATCACCTTGCGCCAGCTGTAGGCGAGCTCCGGGAAGCCGTGGAGCAGCAGGACGCAGGGGCGGTCCTTGGCCTGGAAGCCTGCTTCGAGCAGATGCACGGTGAGGCCGTTGATGCCGTTCACCAGGCGGGAGCGGATGCCGTCGGGCAGGGCGCTGTTGCCATAGGCGGACGTGGTGTTCATCTGCATGAGGGTGGAACTGCAGTGGTCGCGGGCAAGGCAACCTTATCAGAGATCGGCGGACTGCACGCCGGCATGAGCCGCTGTCTGGGTGCCGCTGCGCTGGGCCTGGTGCTGTGGAGCGCCGGGGTGCTGTCGAGCGCTGGGGTGCTGTCGAACAGTGAGGCACACGCCGCCGGCTTCGAGCTGAACGGCCGCGCGTTGGGCGACCGCATGGACGAAGTGCTCGCCGACCAGCGCTACGACTGCGGCGGCGTATCGGCGTGTTTCCTGCTCACCGCTTGCAGCTTCCAGGCGGCGAGCGCGGAGACCGTGTACGGCGCGCCGCTCAGCGCGCTGACGCTACACTACCTCGGCGAGCGCGTCGCTGCGATCGAAGCGAGGTTCTCGCCCGCCCGGTTCGATGCCGTGGTCGAGGCTGCCCTGCGCGAGCACGGTCCGGCGCAGCGCGATGCGCAACCGACGGGCGCAGCGGGCAACGCGGTGTACACGTGGCGCGAGGGTACGCGGCTGCTGCGGCTCGAGCGCTTCTTCGCCGGCGGTGAGTCCTCTCTGATCATCGCGCAGCAGAGCCTGCTCGGCGAGCTGCTGGCACAGCCTGGGGAATAGCCGCCTCGGTCAAACGAGCGTCCCGCCCGCGTAAAGGAACGTCGGGCGGCGCGGTCAGACGCGCGCCAAGCGGCGCACGGGCTGCGCGGGCGGCGACAGGTAGCGTTCCACCTCTTCGGCCGGCACCGCGCGGGAGAAGCAGAAACCCTGGTAGGCGGTGCAGCCCATGGCGCGCAGCATGTCCACCTGGCGCGCCGACTCCACGCCCTCGGCCAGGGTATCGAACCCGAGGTGCGTGGCCAACCCGACGATGGCACGGATCACGGCGGCGTACTTGTTGGAGCCGGGCAGGCCGTGCACGAAGCCGCGGTCGATCTTGAGGGTGGTGATCGGCAGCTCCTTCAAGTAGGCCAGGCTGGAGTAGCCGGTGCCGAAATCGTCCACCGCGATGCGCATCCCGAGCGCACGCAACGCGACCAGGGTCTCGCCCGCGCGCGGCTCGGCCATCAGCAGGTTCTCGGTGATCTCCAGTTCGAGGTACTCGCCGGGCACGGCGTAGCGCTTGAGCAGCGCCTCGAGGCCGGACACCATGTGCGGATCGCGCAGCTGCGCGGGCGTGTAGTTCACCGCCACCGGGACGATCTCGAAGCCGGCCGCGCGCCAGGCGGCGATCTGCGTGCACACCGCGTTGAGCGTCCAGTCGGAGATGGCGCGCACCAGGCCGGCGTTCTCCTCGGCCAGCGGAATGAAATCGCCGGGCAGCAGCAAGCCGCGCTCGGGATGCTGCCAGCGCAACAGCGCCTCGAGCCCGCGCAGCTCGCCGTCCGACAGCCGCACCTGCGGCTGGAAGTGAAGGCGCAGCTCGCCCTTTTCGACCGCGCGCTGCAGCTCGTTCTCGATGTCCTGCTGCGGATGCGTGCGGTCCAGCATGTCCGGCGCGAAGAAGCAGTGCATGTTGCCGCCCGCGGCCTTGGCGCGGCGCAGCGCGGCTTGCGCGTGGCGCAGCACCTGGTGCGGCTCTACGCCGTCCACCGGGAACATGGCGATGCCGATGCACGCGCTCAGGCGCGCCTCGCCGTCGCCGACCGCGATCGGCTCGCCCAGCGCGGTCAGGATCTTGTTGACCACCGCCACCACGTGGCTCTCGCCGCTCAGCTGTTCCATCACCAGCGCGAACACGTCGCCGCCCAACCGGCACAGCATGTCGGCCTCGCGCAGGCGTCCGGTGAGGCGGCGCGAGAGCTGCAGCAGCAGGCTGTCGGCGGCGTCGTGCCCGAACGTCTCGTTCACGGCGCGGAAATCGTGCAGGTCGATGAGCAGCACCGCCCCGGCGCTGCCGGTGCGCGCCGAGTCCACCAGCGCGCGCTCCAGCTGCCTGGAGAAGAAATGCCGGTTCGGCAGCTTGGTGAGCGGATCGAAGTGCGCCAGCTCCTCGAGCCGGCGCTGCGCATCGGTGCGGTCGGCCAGCTCGCGGTGCAGCGTCGCCTCGCGGTCGGAGATGCGATCGAGCAAGGCGTTGAAGCCCTTGGCCAGGGCGCCGACCTCGTCGGCGTAGTGCACGTGCGCGCGCAACTCGTAGCGCTTGTCCGCCAGCACGCGCCGCACCAGGTCGGACAGCTCGCCCAGCGGCGCGACGATCCTGCCATGCAGGTGCATCATCGCGACGCAGCCGAGCAGCAGCGCGACGATCGCGATCAGCGTGAGCTTGATCCCGAAAGCGACCACGTCGTAGCGGAACTGGTCCAGATCGTGTAGCAGCACCAGGGTGCCGAACCGCATGTCGCCGGCCATCACCGGTACCGCCGTCTCCAGATACGCCGTGTGAAAGCGCTGCAAGCCGCGGCGCGGCGGGCTGCTCATGGGCGGCGCCTCGCGCAGCTCGACACTGCGGTATTCGGCCAGCAGCTTGCCGTACGAATCGAACAGCCGGGCGGAGAGCACCTCCGGATCGAGGCGCAGCAGATCGAGGCTCTTGCGCGCGGCGCGTGCGTCTTCCTGCTGCAGCGGCTCGATCGTCTCCTTGGCGGTGAGCTCGGCGCGGGCAGCGGCCTCGGTCAGCAGTTGCACGCGCGTTTCCTGGTGGTACCCGGCGACGGCGAGGGCACAGGTCGCGGCGACCGCAGCGAGCGCGGGCAGAAAACCGGTGAGTGCCAGCCTGGGCTTGAGCGGAAGGCGATCGAGCACGCTCATCGGCGGCAGTTCCTCGTCGCGGGCGACCGAACGGCTGACGCGCAAGCGCCTGCCGCGCACCGCCTGATGCCGGTGGCGTGTCCCGCTTGTTCAACTCTGCTCGGTATCAAGCCATTTCCTCCCAGGGGGTGCGAGGCCTCTGACAATCCGTTGACCAATCGCGCGACGACAGGAGCACACTCCGCAACCCTTGTGCCACGCGAGCGGCGCTGCGCTCGCGTGTCGTCACGCGTGCACATCGCCGCGCGATCCGCGATGCGGCGCGCCCGCTCGGCGCAATGCGCGCGCGAGCCGGTAGGCGGGAGGGTCGGAAGGCTGCGCATCCGGGGGCGCTGCACGACACCGGCGGTACGGGCGTAACACACTGAAATTACGAAGCAAACTAGCCATCCGGGGAGGGTATCTCGCGGCCGAAGGTAAACAATTGCTAAAGCTTCGGCCGCGCGCGCCGAAACTATAGCCATCAAGGGCTTCTGGTTCCTTGCTGAGGAATCCAATGAAGAGAGATGTGAGTACCGAGCTGCTGCGCAGGGCCATGTCCGCGTCGAACGACGGACTGGTGATCTGCGACGCAGCCACGGCGGACCTGCCGATCATCTACGTCAATCCCGCCTTCGAACGGGTGACCGGATATCGGGCCGAAGAAGTGCTGGGCCGCAACTGCCGCTTCCTGCAGCGCAACGACATGCGCCAGCCGGGGCTCGACGCGGTGCGCGAAGCGCTGCGCACGGGCACCAACTGCGTGTCGATGGTGCGCAACTACCGCAAGGACGGCAGCATGTTCTGGAACGAGCTGAGCATCGCGCCCATGCTCGACGCCAGCGGGCGACTGACGCATTTCCTCGGCTCGTTGAGCGACGCGACCGAGCGCGTGCGCACCGAGCACCGCCAGCAGGAGAAGCAGCGCCAGCTCGAGAAGAGCAAGCGCATGCTCGAAGGGCTGGCGCTCAAGGACAGCTTGACCGGCCTGTACAACCGCCGCCATTTCAGCGAGCAGCTCGCGCGTGAATGGAATCGCGCGCGCCGCGACCAGCTCCCGTTGTCGCTGTTCATGATCGACATCGACCACTTCAAGCGCTTCAACGACACCTACGGTCACCTCGCCGGCGACCATTGCATCCGCCTGGTGGGCGATACCATCCGGCGCTGCTTCGCACGCGGCTCCGACCTGGTGGCGCGCTACGGCGGCGAAGAGTTCGTCGCGCTGGGCGCCGGTGTGGAGCGGCGCCAGGGCCGCGAGCGCGCCGAGCTGCTGCGCGAAGCGATCAGCGAGCTGGCCGGGGAGCGCCACGGACGCAGCGGTGCGCATCCGGTCACGGTGAGCATCGGGCTCGCCACCGCCACGCCGGACGAGCGCATCTCCGCCGAGGAGCTGCTGGATGCGGCGGATCGCGCGCTGTACCAGGCCAAGCGCCAGGGACGCGACCGCGTGGTCCACGCGCCGGCGCTGCGCGCCGCGCTGGCAACTGCGGCGTAAGCGGCCGGCGCCTTTACAGGTTCTCTTCGCGCGGCGGCGCCGCGCGGCCCCCTTCGTCGGCCGGGGCCGGCTGCTCGGTCCCCGTTGGCTCGTTTCCCGGGGGCTCGCTTCTCATTGGCTCGCTACCGGACTTGGGTCCGTCCCCGGGTGCCGGCGTCGTCGAGCCTGCCGGCGAGAGCACTGCATCGACGACGCAGAACAGCCGGGCATTCGCCGGGAACTTGCTCATCGTGGTCCTGGTCGCGCCGGGCGCTAACGCCACGTACACGTCCTTGCGGCCACGATAGGCGGATGCGGTTTCCGGGCAGCGCGCCGAGGGAGTCTCCAGCCATCCCACGGTGACTTTGTAAACGCTCGCGGTGGAATCGTTGACGATGGTCAGCGCGCGCAGTTCCGGCGAGGTGGTGGGATAGGGCGTGCGCACCGAGGCGACGCGCAAGCGGGCGATGATCGCGCCGCGCTCGGCATCGGCGAGCGCCGGCACCGGCCCGGTCATTGCCGGCTCGCCTGTCGCCGGCGGGACAACCGGATCCAACGATTGCGAGGGACGCGCCGCCTGTGTGGAAGGCGGCTCTCCGCTCGACGAGCACTCCAGGCGGACCGCTGCGCGCTTCACCGCCTCGGCGATGTCGGCCACAGCGATTTGCCGGTCGGTGACGCGCGTCTCGTAGGTCACGCGCGCATCCTGCAGAAAGCGCTCCAGCCCCTGCCCCTTGACCGCGAAGTTCACGTTTTGGGGGATGTCGCCGGTGCGCTTGGCGATCGACACCGCGTCGAGCTTCGCGGTGATCACGCCGACCACGTTTCCGCCTTCGTCGAGCAGCGGCCCGCCGCTGTTGCCCGGTTGCACCGGCGCGGTGATCTGCAGATAGCGCGCGTCGTCGCGCAGCCCGGCCAGCGCGCTGATGTTGCCGGTGGTGAGATTGCCCTCCCGCGACAGCGATCCGGCCAGCGGAAAACCGAACGCCACCACGCTCTCGCCCAGCCGCAGCGCGGGCGCCGCGCGCAGCGAAAGCACCGCCGGCACCGGCAGATCGGTGCGCACCGCCGCCAGATCCTGCTCGCGATCGATGGCCAGCACCCGGCCGCTGCGCGCCTGCTCGCCGTGCACGATGCGCAGTGCACGGCACTGGTCGACGACGTGCGCGTTCGTCACCACCACGCCCGGCGCCACGGCGAAGCCCGAGCCGGTGCGCACGGAATCGGCCTGCGCCGGCATGCCGGCCGCAAGCGAGACGAAGACGAGGACGGCGCGGCGCGGGGTGCGAAGGCGTGGCATGGGGCGCAAGAGTGCTGTCGGCTGGGGTGGTCAAGTGTAACGCCGGCGCGTCCGCGCCGTTGACCTGGGGGCGTCGCCGGCCGGCCGGACCCGGTCACGCCCCGGCGTCAGTCGTGGTGTAATTGGCGAATCGGTCTTCCCGGAGCGACCATGTTCCGCAACCTCGTGTTCCGCCAGCTCTACGACGCTGTGTCGTCCACCTACACCTACCTGCTGGGCGACCCCGATTCGCGGGCGGCGGTGATCATCGACACGGTGTTCGAGCAGCACCTGCGCGATCTCGCCCTGATCGAGGAGCTTGGCCTGAAGCTCGAAGCCACGATCGACACCCACTGTCACGCCGACCACGTGACCGGCGCCTGGCTCATGCAGCAGGCCACCGGCTGCCACATCGGCATCTCGCGGCGCTACCGGCCGCCGGTCGAGGGCGTCGATCTGAGGCTCGACCACGGCGACCGCATCATTTTCGGCCGCCGGCATCTCGACGTGCGCGCCACGCCGGGCCACACCGACGGCTGCATGACCCTGGTGCTGGACGATCGCAGCATGGCGTTCACCGGCGACACGCTGCTGATCCGCGGCGCCGGCCGCTGCGACTTCCAGCAGGGCAACGCCAGCCTGATGTACCGCTCGATCACCGAGCAGATCTTCTCGCTGCCCGACGATTGCATGCTGTTCCCGGCCCACGATTACAGCGGGCGCACCATGTCCTCGGTGGCCGAGGAGCGGACGCACAATCCGCGCATCGGCGGTCACGCCGACGAGCGCGATTTCGTCGGCTTCATGGAGAACCTCCACCTGCCGCACCCCAAGCAGATCGACGCCGCGCTGCCCGCCAACATGCGCTCCGGTCGGCCGGCGGACGGCAAGGTGCCCAGGCCGGCGGAGTGGGGGCCGGTGCGGCAAAGCTACGCCGGCCTGCTGGAGGTGGAGCCCGAATGGGTGGCCGAGCACCTCGGGGAGCTGCACGTCCTGGACGTACGGCAGCCGCAGGAGATGCAGGAGTCGCTGGGCCGCATCGCCGGCAGCCAGCTCATCCCGCTGAACGAGTTGAAGGGGCGGCTGTCGGAAGTGCCGAGGGACAAGCCGGTGGTCGCGGTGTGTCACGCCGGGATGCGTTCGGGGCAGGCGACCGTGATCTTGCGCGGGGCCGGCTTCGAGCGCTGCGCCAACCTGCGCGGAGGGATGCTGCTGTGGTCGCAGCTCGGGCTGCCTACGCAGCGTTCCCCTGTGTCGGCACAGACATGAGGGGTCGGCATAGGCATAAGGCGTCATCACAGGCATGAGGGGTCGGCACAGGCGTAGCGTGCCGGCGTAGGCGAGAGGGGTCGGCACAGGTGTAGGACTTCGGCGCGGGGCGTGAGCTGGCGCATCTTCCGCGGGGCGATGGCGGCGCAACGACGACGGGAGTGATCAGGCATGATCGACAGACGCGACTTCCTGGCGCTTGGGGCCGGCGCAGCACTGGGCCTGGCGGGTGTGGCCGGCGTGCAGCAGACCGCCGCGGCCGGCGACGCGCGCATCCGCCGCTACGTGCGGCTCGGGCGCACCGGCCTCGAGGTTTCCGACGTCTCGTTCGGCTCGTCGGGCACCTCCGATGCGACGCTGGTGCGCTACGCCTTCGAGCGCGGCGTGAACTTCTTCGATACGGCTGAGAGCTACCGCGGCGGCTTCGCGGAAGAGGCGATCGGCGAGGCGCTGCAGGGCAAGCGCGATCGGGTGGTGCTGTCCAGCAAGACCAAGGCGGACACCGGCGATCGGCGCGCCGACATGATGCGCGCGCTGGAGGGCAGCCTGAAGCGGCTGGGCACCGACCGTGTGGACATCTATTTCAATCACGCGGTCAACGACGTGGACCGCATGCAGAACCAGGAGTGGTGGGAGTTCACCGAGCTCGCCAAGCGCCAGGGCAAGATCCGCTTCCGCGGCATGTCCGGTCATGGCAGCC
>DATBMG010000171.1:0-2585 GCA_036554965.1 Burkholderiales bacterium | reverse complement strand
GATAATGCGATCGTGCAACGGACGAATCTTCATCAGTCACCTCATGGTTCAGTAGGCTGATTGCTGTTTCTGGGGTTTGCGCTAGCGGTGGACGCTAACGAGGGCACAGATATGGGCACAGGCACAGTCCTTTCAAGGGGGGGCACGGAAAAATCCGCCGCTCCCGGGCTGCGCCGCCGGCGCCTCTTGATCCTTGGCGCAGCAGGGCGGGATTTCCATGATTTCAATACGCTTTTCCGGGACGACCCGGCCGTGGAGGTGGTCGCCTTCACCGCCGCCCAGATCCCGGACATCGCCGGCCGGCGCTATCCGGCCGGCCTGGCCGGCCCACTCTATCCGGCCGGCATCCCGATCCGCGCCGAGGCCGAGCTGGAGGCGCTGATCGAAGGCGACAGGATCGACGAGGTGGTGTTCGCCTACAGCGACCTGTCGCACGAGCAGGTGATGCATCTGGCATCGCGGGCGCTGGCCAAGGGTGCTGGTTTCCGGCTCTCAGGGCCGGCGGCGACGATGCTGCGCGCGAGCCGTCCCGTGGTCTCGATCTGCGCCGTGCGCACCGGGTGCGGCAAGAGCCCCGCCGCCCGCTGGATCGCCGGGTTGCTGAAACAGGCGGGCTTGGGCGTCGGCGTGGTGCGCCACCCGATGCCCTACGGCGACCTCGAGCGCCAGGCGGTGCAACGCCTGGCCACGCTGGAGGACCTGGCGAACGCGGCCTGCACGATCGAGGAGCGCGAGGAATACGAACCGCACCTGGCGGCGGGACACGTGGTCTACGCCGGGGTCGACTACCAACGCATCCTGCGCGAGGTCGAAGCGCAGGCCGATGTAATCGTATGGGACGGCGGCAACAACGACCTGCCGTTCTTCGCCCCCGACCTGGAGATCGTCCTGGTCGATCCGCACCGCCTCGGCCACGAGCGCAGTTACTTCCCCGGCGAAGTGAATCTGCGCCGCGCGCACGTCGTGGTGGTGGCGAAGGTCGACACGGCCCGCTTCGAGGATGTCGCCGCGCTGCGGGCGAGCGTGGCGCAGGTGAACCCGCGTGCCGAGATCCTGGAAGCGGCTCTGCCGGCCCGCGTGGATCATCCGGAGCGCATCGCCGGCCGGCGGGTGCTGGTGATCGAGGATGGGCCGACGCTGACCCACGGCGGCATGAGCTACGGCGCCGGCGTGCTGGCCGCGCAGCGGCTCGGCGCCGTGCAGCTCGTGGACCCGCGGCCGCACGCCGCCGGCAGCATCCGCGAAACGTTCGCGGCGTACCCGCACATCGGCGCGCTGTTGCCGGCGATGGGCTACAGCGCCGAGCAGGTGCGCGCGCTCGAGGACACCATCGCCACTTGCGACTGCGACGCGGTGCTGGTGGCCACACCCGTCGACCTGCGCCGTCTCATCGCCATCGACCGGCCGGTCGCACGGCTCACGTACGCATTCGCGCCCACCCAACCGGACGCATTCGAGCGCCTGCTGTCCACTGTTGTGGCGGGCAGCGTCGCACCTGCGAAGCGGCCCGGTTGAGGCGCTAGCTGGCACCATGAGCAAGCCACCGGATCCCCAGCTCGCGCTGTTCGACGAGCCGGTCGACGCGCAGCCGCCTACGTCGCACCCGGTTTTGCCCACGGTGGCGGACCCGCATCTGCAGGACATCGCCGCCCGGCTCCCTGCCGGCATCCGGCTGGGTACCTCTTCCTGGCACTTCCCCGGCTGGGCCACGCTGGTGTACGACCGCATTGCGGACGAGCGCTTGCTGGCCCGGGAGGGGCTCGCCGCCTACGCCCGGCACCCCCTGCTGCGTTGCGTGGGCATCGACCGGACGTTCTACACGCTTATCCCGGCGTCCGAGTTCCGGCATTACGCCGAGCAGGTGCCGGCGGACTTCCGCTTCGTCGTCAAGGCGCCGATGCTGTGCACCGCCACCGGCATGCGCGGCGAGCCCGGCGCGCATGCGGTGGCCAACCCCAGGTTTCTCGACGCAGCGTTCGCCGCCGAGCGCTTCGTCGGCCCCTGCCTGGAGGGGCTGGGTGAGAAGACGGGCGCGATCGTATTCCAATTCCCGCCGCTGGGCCGGGCGTTCGCGGCGCGCCCGCAAGCGTTCGCCGAGCGGTTGCAGACCTTCCTGTCGGCGCTGCCTCGGGGACCGCTGTATGCCGTGGAGTTGCGCGACCACGCGCTGATCACACCCGACTACCGCGCTGCGCTGGCGGCCGCGGGCGCTCATCACTGCCTGGGCCTGCACCCGCGCATGCCGGTCGCCTCGGAGCAGGCGCGCGAAACCGGCCTGGACCACGACGGGCCGCTGATCGTGCGCTGGAACCTGCACGCCGGCTTCGGCTACGAGGCGGCGAAGGCGCGCTATGCGCCGTTCGCGCGGTTGGTGGATGAGGACATTCCCAACCGCGTGTCGCTCGCCCGGCTGTGCCTGGACACCGCGACCCGCGGCCAGGCGGTGTTCGTGATCGCCAACAACAAGGCCGAGGGATCTGCGCCGCTGACCCTGATCCGGCTGGCGGCGCGCATCGTGGCGCACCTGCCCATGCGCCGTTGATCGCGCCGGGTTACCATCGCGCGTTCTGTACGACATGGACAGC
>DATBMG010000134.1:0-8153 GCA_036554965.1 Burkholderiales bacterium | reverse complement strand
CCGTCGCAGCCGGCTGCGAACGCCTTGTCGTCGTCGCCGCTCAGCGCGTAGGAGGTCACGGCGATGATCGGCACGTGCTTCAGGGCCGGATCGGCCTTGATCCGGCGCGTGACCTCGTAGCCGTCCATGCCCGGGAGCTGGATGTCCATCAGGATCAGGTCGGGCTTCTCGCGCTGCGCCGCCGCCAGACCTTCGTCCCCGGTGGTGGCCTCGATATAGGCATAGCCGCTCGCCGACAGCAGATCGCGCATGATCCTGCGGTTGTCCTCCTGGTCCTCGACCACCAGAATGCGCTTGCTCATGGCGTCCCTCCTGTCTGTGCCGCCCACACCGATGGGCCGATGCGAAGCGTCGGGCCCTTGCCGATCGCCGCTTCGAACCGAAATGCGGTCAGCCTGATGCTCATGATGCACTGGTTGATGCTGCGATGTCTTGCGGCGCCGTCCTGAGCGGCAGCTGCACGAAGAACGTGGAGCCCAGCCCGAGCGTGGATTCCACCCAGATATGCCCCCCGTGCATCTCGACGATACGCTTGGCGATAGCCAGCCCCAGCCCGGTTCCGCCTTTGGTCTTGGTGGGGGAACTGTCCACTTGCTGGAATTCCTCGAAGATCCTTTGCTGATGCTCGGCGTCGATGCCCGGGCCGGTGTCGCGCACCGCCACCAGGAACTTGCTGTCTGCGGCGCGCACGGTGATCCCCACCTCTCCGGTGTCGGTGAACTTGATCGCGTTGCCGACCAGGTTCAGGAGCACCTGCGTGATCCGCCGCTCGTCACCTGCCGCGACCGGCAGGTCACCAGGCAGGTCCACCTTCAATGCCAGCTTCTTCTCCGCGGCGAGGGATTCCACCGCGGTCGTCACGCTCTGCACGACGTCGTGGAAAGAGTAGTCGACGACCGAGAGCTTGAGCTGACCGGCCTCGATCTTGGAGATGTCGAGCACGTCGTTGATCAGTCCGAGCAGATGGCGTCCGCTCTTCTGCACCCGCTCCACCACTTCCCGGATCTTCTGCGGAACGTCGCCGTAGATGCCGTCGGCCACCAGCTCCGTGTAGCCAAGGATGGCGTTCAAGGGCGTGCGCAGCTCGTGGCTCATGTTGGCCAGGAACTGCGACTTGTGCTGGCTGGCGATCTCCAGCTCGCGGCCTTTTTGCTCGATCTCGCGGAACAGCCGTGCATTCTGGATCGCCAGGGTCGATTGCGTAGCGAAGGTCTGCAGCAGATCGACCACCTCGGGGGGAAACTTGCCCGGGGTGCGCCGCGTGACGGTGAGCCCTCCGAGCACGCGGTCCCCTTGCAGCAGCGGTACCGCCAGCACGGCTCGGTAGCCGGCACGGTCGAGCACCTCGCGCCGGACGCCCGTATACGCGTCCACCGCCTGGATGTCGGCGATCTCGACCGGTGCGCGGGTGGCGGCGGCGCGCCCGGTGGCACCCTCCCCCATGCGCAGCGTGCGCGCCATCAGCTCGTCCACCAACTCGGGCTTGATACCGTATGTCGCGCGCAGCTCCAGCGTGGCGCTCCCTTCATCGTGCTCGAACACCGCCCCGGTGTCGGCCGCGCTCAGCTGGACCGCCCGCGCGACGATGGTGTTGAGCACTTCCTGCAGGTCCAGCGTCGAGTTCACCGCCTGGCTGACTTCGGACAGCGCCTTGAGCTGCTCCACCGAGCGCCCGAGATCCGAGGTGCGCGCCTCGAGTTCCTTGAACAGGCGGACGTTCTCGATGGCGATGACGGCCTGGTCGGCGAAGGTCTTCAACAGGCCGATTTGCTTCTCCAAGAAGGGCCCTGCTTCGGGCCGCACGAGGAAAATCACTCCAATGGGCACGCCTTCCCGGAGCATCGGTGCAGCAAGCGCGGCGCGATAATGCAGCCGCGCGCCATACTCTTTTGCACCTGCGAAGTCGTCATCCACCGCGTGAAGGTCGGGAATGTGCACGATTCTGCTCTCGAGAATCGCGCGGCCGCCCAGGAAGTCTCGGCGAATCGGCAGCATTTCATCGGTCCGCAACTTGGGCATTGACCCCCAAGCCGCCGCCACCCAGTATCTGTCGTCCTTGATGCGAAAGATCACCGCATCGGTCGCACCGCACAACTGCGCCGCGCTGGCGGCGACAGCATCCAGCACAGGTTGAAGATCGGTGGGTGAGCCGCTGATCACGCGCAGAATCTCCGCGGTCGCCGTCTGCTGCTCCAAGGCCTCGCTCAGGTCGCGGGTGCGCTCCTCCACCTTGCGCTCCAGGCCGACATAGGACTCCTGTAGCCGCCCGGTCATGCGGTTGAACTCTTCGGCCAGCGCCTCCAACTCGTCGCCGGTCTTGACCTCGATGCGGTGCTCCAGCGCGCCGGCGCCGATCTTGGCGGCCCCCGTCTGGAGCACGTGCACGGGCGCCACCATGCGTCGCACCAGCCACAGGCTCGCCACCACCGAGATCAATACGCCGACCGCCAGCAGCACGACGGTGCGCAGCACTGATTGGTACAGCGGCGCGAGGGCCTCGCGCAACGGCAGATCGACGAAAACGGTCCATCCCAGCGGCGCGATCGCGGCGTATCCGGAGAGCACCTCGCGTCCTTGCAGATTGCGCCCGACCAACGCGTCGATGGTGGCCGCATCGGCGTTCGCCAGCGCGGCCGCCGCACCGCTGACCTGCGGCAAGTGCGAGAGGTCGGTCTTCTGAAGCACCAGGCTGATGTCGGGGTGGGCGATCAGGCGCCCGGCGCTGTCCACCACGTAGGCCGCGCCGGCCTCGCCGATCTTCATGCTCGACACGACGTCCCAGATGAACTTCAGGTTTGCCTCTGCGGCGACCACGCCGGTGTCCTCGCCCATCCCCGCCAGGGCGATGGTCATGTACGGCTCGGATTCCTTGCGGAAGTACACCGCGCTGAAGTAGGTCTTCTTCTCGAGCGCCTGGCGGAACTTGGCGTCCGCCGAATAGTCCTGGTTGCTGCCCACGACGTCCATAGCCAGTCGCGATACCCGCAGCTGCTCGTGCCCGGTCGGATCGAGATGGCTGACCTCGGTGACCGCGGGCACGTGCCGCAGCAGGCGCAGGGAATCGAGGCGGCGCTGATCGAGCGGCACGCCGCGCGGGCCCCAGGGCGTCTGCGCGATCCAGGCGAGCTGGCGTTCCAGTTCGCGCACGAACTGCTCGATGCGGATGGAGGCGCTTACCGCCTTCTCGTGCTGGATGCGCGACAGCGCTTCCTTGTTCTCGCGGTAGGAGAAGAAGATCTCGAGCAGCCCGCTGACGATCAGCGCGCCGCTCACCAGGATGACGAGCGGGACGGCGTACTTGAGAAACAGGCCGGGACGGCGGCTCACGCTGCGGCTAACACCGGAAACAAGCTTGCATGAGAGTGTATCAGTAGCACACCGCGCCGGCAGGGTTTTCCTCCGGAACAGGCGCTCCGACGCGTCTGCGTCGCATGCATGGCATGATTTCAACCGGCGTCGGCGCACCGAAGCGCACGGCGGCCGACGGGATGGAGGCGATTGATGCGTACGGTGCCGGTTTGTACTGCCGCCGCGCTGCTGCTCGCGGCAGCATGGTGCCGTGCGCAGGACCTGCCCGAGCAGACCATTCGGGTGGTGGTGCCGCTCACCGCCGGCAGCAGCCTGGACGCGCGCGCTCGCGTCATCGCGGATGCGATCGGGCAGCGGATCAAGCGCCGGGTCATCGTCGAGAACCGGCCCGGCGCGGGCGGCACCATCGGCACGCAATACGTGGCCAGGTCGAAGCCGGACGGGGCGACGCTGCTGTTCACCAATAACAGCCATGTCGTCGGCCCGCATATCTACGACAGCCCGGGTTACGACCCGATCAAGGATCTCGCTCCGGTCGCGCGCGCCTATGTCAGCGGGATGGTCCTGGTGGCGCATCCCAGCCTGCGCGTGAGCTCCGTCGAGGAACTTGTCGCACTGGCGAAAAGCACGGCCGCGCCGCCGAGCTACGCATCCAGCGGCACCGGCGGCCTGCCGCATCTGGCCATGGCGATGTTCGCGCGCAACGCACACATCGAGCTGCTGCACGTGCCCTACCGGGGCGATGCGCAAGGGCTGACCGACGTGCTCGCGGGACGGGTCTCGGTGATGATCAGCGGCTACCCGGCCGCGATGGGACACGTCAAGGCGGGCAGCTTGCGCGCGCTGGCGGTGACCAGCTCGCAGCGCACCGAGATATTCCCCGGAGTTCGGACCATGGCCGAAGCCGGCTACCCGGGCGCCGTCCTGGATGCCTGGACCGGCTTCTTCGCTCCCGCGGGTACGCCGAGGAAAGTGATCGACCGGCTGAACCGCGAGATCGCGGCCGCTCTGACCCTGCCCAAGCTGCAGGCGCATTTCGCCGCGACCGGCGCGCAGGCATCCGTCGGCTCTCCGGACGAGTTCGGGGCGCTGGTGAAGCAGGAGTGGGAGCGCTACGGCAAGCTGGTGCGCGAGCTGGGTCTGAAAGCCGAGTGAAGGCCGCTCGCCTGATCACCCGCTAGCGAGGTCGGGGGCGCCCGAGCGCGACGCCCTCAGCCTTTCAGCCCGAGCAGCTGGTACGCCGGTACCGGCTTGAGGAAACCCTTGAGCTGCAGCGCGCCCATCGGCTCCACTTCAGCCATGTCCTCGACCGAGGCCACCACGCGTTGCGACAGCAGCACCTGGCCTGCGCTCGCTTCGTCGCACAGGCGCGCAGACAGATTGGTGACGGTGCCGATGGCGCCGTAGTCCCAGCGCCCCTCGAACCCGATCGCGCCGATGGTGGCGTAGCCTTGCGCGATGCCGGCGCCGAAGTCGAGGTCGTAACCGCGCTTGCGCCAGCCGACGGTGAGCTCGCCCAGGCGCGTGCGCATCTCGACGACCATGCGCACTGCGCGCACCGCCGGATCGGGCACGGGCACGGGATCGTTGAAGAACACCATCATGCCGTCGCCCGCGAACCGCTCCAGCGTGCCCTCGTGCGCCAGCACCATCTGCCCCATGTGCTGGTGATAATCGTGCAGCACGCCCATGATCTCCTCGGGCTCGCTGGTCTCGGCGAAGGCGGTGAAGCCGCGCAGGTCGAGGAACACCACCACGATCTCGCGGCGGTGCGTCTTGAGCGGGTCGTCCGCGCCGCCGGCCAGGATCGATTCGGCCAGCTGCGGCGAAAAGAAGCGCTTCAGCCGCCCCAGGCGGTCGAGCTGCTGCACCTGGTCCTGCACGCGCTGCTCGAGCGTGCGGTTGGCTTCGGCAAGCTGCTTGTGCAGGATCTTGATCCGCAGCAGCGAGCGCACGCGGGCCAGCAGCTCCGGCCGGTTGATCGGCTTGGTCAGGAAATCGTCGGCACCCGCCTCCAGGCCCTTGACGCGCTCCTCGCCCGGATCCAGCGCGGTGACCATGACGACCGGCAGCAGCTCGGTCGCGGGGTTCGCGCGGATGCGCCGGCACACTTCGTAGCCGCTCATCGCCGGCATGACCACGTCGAGCAGCACCAGATCCGGCTCGGCGCGCGCCACTTGCTCGAGCGCCTGCGCGCCGGAGGCCGCGGTGGCCACGTCGTAGCCCTTCGCCGTCAACACATCGGCGAGCAGCTTGACGTTCTGCGGCGTGTCGTCCACCACCAGAATCCTGGCGCGGTCGGTCATGCGTTGCCCGCTCAATGCGCCCTCAAGGCGACTGGACCGGGACGTTCGAATCCAGCGGCGGGCCCTTCGACACCCCGTCCAGCGCCTCGCGCACCGCCTGCAGGAACACCTTGATGTTGATCGGCTTGGGCTGATAGCCGTCGAATCCCGCCGACAGAATCTCCTGCCGGTTCTGCTGCATCGCCGAAGCAGTGACGGCGAGGACGGGGATGGCCCGCGTGAGCGGGTCGGCGCGCAGCCGCTTGAGTGCCTCGATGCCGTTCATGCCGGGTAACTGGATGTCCATGAGCACCAGCGCCGGCAAGTGCTCGCGCGCCAGCGTGAGCCCCTCCTCGGCCGTCTCGCTCTCCAGCGTGCGATAGCCCTTCGACTGCAACACGTCGCGCACCAGCTTGCGGTTCAGCGGCTGGTCCTCGACGATCAGGATCAATTCCTGGCTCACGATCGCAGGGTCCGTATGGTGGTCAAGGGCCGGCCCGTCCGTTGCGGACCCCGATTTGGGACGGCCCAAGCGCCAACTTTACCCGATCGGGCTGGAGGCGACAGTGCGCTGCCGTACGCATCGCAGCGCCGCGCCGGCGCCGACCGGCAAGTGGGCGCACAGCTTCGAGCCAAGCATAGGCCCGGGGTGCTTGCGGATGACTGACGGATTGGCGGCATGGCAAGGCGGGACGTCCGGTGCGTAGTGGGCTAAACCAGAGTGCCGCGGATCGCCTCGGTCTCGGCCGAGGGCTTGGCGCCGAGCACCACCGACAGCATGTGCCGGCAGCGGCGATAGACGTTGAGGGCCTCGGCCGGCTCGCCGCGCTCGCGGTAGGCGATCATCAGGCGCCGGTACAGGCCTTCGGCCAGGTTGTCCAGCTCCAGCGCTTGGGAGTAGAGCGCGATGGCCTGCTCCCACCGCCCCGCCGCCTCCAGGCCCGAGCCGAGCACGGTCACGGCGCGCAGGAACTTCGCCTTGAGCCGATCGCGCGCTGCGATCGCCCAGGGTTCCTGCGATTCCTTCTCCAGAAAATGCCCGCCGTACAGACGCAGCAGCTCCTTGGCCAGCGTGCTGCAGGCCGTGGCATCGCTGCCGTCACCGCCGCGCACCTCGTGCTCCACGCGCGCAACGAGGTCCTCGACCGCCCACACGTCCACCCAGCAGCGTTCGCGGTCGAGCGAGAGCTTGCCTTCCGACAAGGCGAGCAGATCCTCGACGCCGAGCAGCTTGCGCAGACGGTACAGATTGCTGTCGAAGGAGATCTTGGCGGCATCGCCTTCCGCATCCGGCCACAGCAGGCCGGTCAGCGCGCTGGTCTCGACCCGCACGCCGCCCAGCGCGATCAGCATCCGCAGCAGATCGAGCGGCTTCCTCTGCGCCTTGCGGCTGAAGGTGAGCGCCTGGCCCTGGACTTGCAACGCGAACTGGCCGAGCGCGTAGATCTTGAGCGGCCAGGCGGGCGTCTCGCCGGTGCGCGCCGCCCGCTTCAGCCCCAGGATCCCGTAGGCGGCGACCGGGTGCACGAAGCCCTGGAAGTCCACCTGCGGCACCTCCTGCGCATCGACCTTGTCCTCCACCAGCGCCAGCACGGCCGCGGTGACCAGCACCTGCCCCGGCTGCGCCTGCGCGCACAGGCGCGCGGCCAGATTCGTGACGCGGCCGATCACACCGTATCCGACGCGCGCTTCGTAGCCGATCGCGCCGATGGTCGCGTAGCCGTGCGCGATGCCGATGCTGAGCGCGATCTCGTAGCCGCGCTTGCGCCAGTCGCCGATGAGCTGCGCGAAGCGCTGCTGCATGTCGATCGCCATTGCGACCGCCCGGGCGGCGGGGTCTTGCACGATCACCGGATCGTTGAACACGATCATCATGGCGTTGCCGCTCAGCTGCTCGAGCGTGCCGCCGTAGCTTTCGATCGCGGCGCCCATCTCCCGGTGGTAGCGGCGCAGCAGCGCCATCACCTCCTCGGGCTCGGAGATGTCCGCCACGGCGTTGAAGCCCCTGAGGTCGAGGAAGGCCACGGTGACCTCGCGCCGGTGTGTGGCCAGCGGATCGTCCAGGTCGCCGCCGACGATGCGCTCGGCGAGCTGCGGCGGGAAGAAGCGCTTCAGCTGGGCCAGGCGCTGCAACTGCCCGATCTGCTCCTGCACGCGCAGTTCCAGCCCCTGGTTCAGCCCGGCGAGCTCGGCGGCCTGCGCCTGCACCGTGTCGTACAGGCTCTTGATGCGCAGCAGCGAGCGCACGCGCGCCAGCAGCTCGGGCGGATGGATCGGCTTGGTGAGGAACTCGTCGGCTCCGGCTTCGAGGCCCTTGATGCGCTCCTCGGTGGGATCCAGAGCGGTGACCATCACCACCGGCAGCACGCCCGTGCTGGGATCCGCGCGGATGTGCCGGCACACTTCGTAGCCGCTCATGCCCGGCATCACCACGTCGAGCAGCACCAGATCGGGCTTGACGCCGCGCACCTGCGCCAGGGCTTCCGCCCCGTTCGCCGCGGTGACCACGGCGTAGCCCTGCACCGACAGCAGATCGGCCAGCAGCTTCACGTTGTGCGG
>DATBMG010000222.1:0-12374 GCA_036554965.1 Burkholderiales bacterium | reverse complement strand
GTGTCGCGCCCTGCACGGCCATGGTGCTGGTGTGGGGATATCTTGCGCGCGGCAACGACGGGCTGACGCTGGTGATGGTGGCGCTCAACTCGTTGACCATGCTGGTGCTGTACGGCGTGCTGGGCGGATATCTGCTCGGCGTGGGGCGGTTGCCGGTGCCCTGGCAGGCGTTGTTGCTCTCGATTGGCGTCTACGTCGCGCTGCCGCTGGTGGCCGGCTACTTCTCCCGCAAGTGGATCATCGGCGCCAAGGGCGAGACTTGGTTCAAGGGCAGATTCCTGCACTTCCTGACCCCGGTCACCATCGCGGCGTTGCTCGTCACGCTGGTGCTGCTGTTCTCCTTCAAGGGCGGGGTCATCGCCGCCAACCCGCTGACCATCCTGTGGATTGCGGTGCCCCTGTCGGTGCAAACCGTGCTCATCTTCGCACTCGGTTACGTTCTGGCGCGGCTGCTAAAGCTGTCCTACGCCGATGCGGCGCCCGCCGCCATGATCGGCGCCTCGAACCACTTCGAGGTCGCCATCGCCACCGCGGTGATGCTATTCGGGCTGTCCTCCGGGGCCGCGCTGGCCACGGTGGTGGGGGTGTTGATCGAGGTCCCCCTGATGCTGATGCTGGTGGAGCTGTGCAAGCGCACCGCGCACTGGTTTCCGCAGCCGCAGGCGATTCGGCCCGCCGTCGAAACGAACACGGAGCGACCATGAGCGCGATCGTCGAGCGCAGGGTGTTTTCCGTCGGCCGGCTTAACCGGGAGTGCTTCTGCATCGGCGCCGACCTCGATGCGCTACGAGCCTGGTTGCACCAGGACCTTGCGCGGCGCGGGTTGGCCCGGCCGGTGGTGGAAACGCACCCGCATCTGTTCTCGGCGCTGCCGGTGTTCGTCTCGCGCGAACATGTGGTGGGGATGCGTTCGGTGATCGCAGCCGTGGAATCGGTGGTCGCGCTCCCGGCGTATCGGGCGGCGGTCCTGGATCGCGCGCCGGCGATCGCTCGATTCGCGCCGGGGCCGCGCGGCGTATTCCTCGGCTACGATTTCCACCTGGCGGACGACGGTCCGCGGCTGATCGAGATCAACACCAACGCCGGCGGCGCCTTGCTCAACGCGGAGCTCGGCCGCGCTCAGCGCGCCTGCTGCGAGGAAGTGCGCGGTCTCACGACCGGGCCGGTGGATATCGGCTGTCTCGAGGAGCGGCTGCATGCCATGTTCCTCGAAGAGTGGCGGCTCGCGCGCGGCGATGCGCCGCTCGCGCGCGTCGCCATCGTGGATCAGGCGCCGGCGCAGCAGTACCTGTTCCCCGAGTTCCTACTGTTCCAACGCCTGTTCGAAGCGCACGGCGTGCAGGCGGTGGTGGCCGACCCGGCGCAGCTCGATTGGCGCGAGGGGGTGCTGAGCTACGAGGGCGCGCGTGTCGACCTGGTGTACAACCGCCTCACCGACTTCTACTTCGAAGCGCCCGAGCACGCCGCGCTGCGCGAGGCCTATCTGTCCGGCGCCGTGGTGGTGACGCCGCACCCGCACGCACATGCGCTCTATGCCGACAAGCGCAACCTGGCGCTCCTGACCGACGAGCAGCGTCTGCGCGCCTGGGGTGTCCCGCGGGAGACCATCGCCACGCTGCAGTCCGGGATTCCAGCCACTCGGGCGGTCGACCCTGCCGACGCCGAGCGCCTGTGGAGCGAGCGCAAGGCGCGGTTCTTCAAGCCGGCGCGCGGTTTCGGCAGCCGCGGTTCCTATCGGGGAGACAAGCTCACGCGCGGGGCTTTCGCCGAAATCCTGAAAGGCGACTACGTGGCGCAGGCGCTGGTGCCGCCCAGCGAGCGCCTGCTCAAGGATGCGGACACGCCGCAGGCGTTGAAGATGGATTTGCGCAACTACGTCTACGATGGGGAAGTCCAGCTCGTAGCCGCGCGTCTCTACCAGGGCCAGACCACCAACTTCCGCACGCCCGGAGGCGGGTTCGCGCCGGTGTTCTATCCGCCTGTGTGACCTGCCGTCTTCGCTGTGTTATTCGAGACCTCGGCGGCGGGCCCACGCGTGCGCGCGGGCGATCGCTACGCGGATGCAGAAACCCTCGTCGTGCCCCTCTTCCAGCAGCGCGTTGGCGATCTCGATCGCCTTGGCGCGCACCAGAGGCGACAAGTGCGCCATCGCGGGCGGGTAACGCTCTTCGCTCCACGGCATCGACGGCCCGCCCGCGACGCGCGGCCTCAATCGATCTTGATCGCGCGCTTCTTCGATTTCTCGGTCTTCGGCAGCGTGATCTCGAGCATGCCGTCCTTGAGCTGCGCCTTGGCCCCGGCCTCGTCCACCATGGCGGGCAAGGTGACGGTGCGCGAGAAGCTGCCCTGCGACACCTCGCAGCGATAGTAGTCGCCGTTCTCTTCCTTCTCTTCGCGCTTGGTCTGCCCCTTGATGGTGAAAAGGTCGCCACTCACCGAGATCTCCAGATCCTCCTTCTTCACGCCCGGGACCTCGGCTCGCACCAGCACTTCGTTGTCGCGGTCGATGACGTCGAGCTTCGGTAACCGGCCTTCCCATGCTGCCGACAGCTCCGGCATGCGCTCAAAGCGGAACGGCCGCAGCCAGCCACGGCCGAAAAACTCGTCGAACATCTCTTCGAACGGGCGTAGCGCCCGGGAAGGGGCCTTCTGCAATTCCCCGCTCTTCGCGGGCTGGACTTCAGCCTTGGATTGTTCAGCCATTTCGTATCTCCTGTATGCGCAATGTCCGCGATACGGCCCGTTAGCGGGCCTCAGCGCCCGCCCGCCGGCGTCAGCCGCGTGAACGTGATTCTGCCCGGCAACCCGGGTGCCGGCTTTGATCTGCCGCAAGGCCCGATGCCGGCCGTGAGTGCGATCGGCGCCCCGGTTGTGTCTAGAATAGCGACCCGCGACCGGCACCCGCGCGCCTCCACTGGGGCTGGACGGCCCGCTTCCGCGGCGGCGGCGGGTTCGTGCCGGCGCCCGATGCGCACAGGCAAGCCTTCAACCTCCCACCGAACCGATGTCCACGGCAGGCAAACGCGTCGGCTTCGCGAGCCGACTCTGCTTCCCGATCGTCGCCCTGCTCGCGACGCTGGCTGCGTCGCTTGCGCACGCGCAGCAGCCGACGTTGGAGATGTGGAGCCGGGAAGGATGCCCGTACTGCGCCGAGGCCAGCGCCTATCTCGATGACTTGCGCCAGCGCCGGCCTGACGTGCGCATCGTCGTGTACGACATCCACCGCGACCCCGCCGCCCGCGACCGGCTGCTCGCACTGAGCGATCAGCATCGTGTCCAGCGTCCCGGGGTACCGTCCTTTCTGATCGGCGGGGAGTTCCTGGTCGGCTGGGCGGGGGCCGAGATCACCGGACAGGCTCTCGAGTCGCTGCTCGCGGGCGCGGCGCCAGCCTCGCCCGCCCTGCCGCCGCGGGTGCAGACGCGCCTGTTCGGCGAGATCGATGCCCGCGCGCTCGGCCTGCCGCTGTTCACCGCGGCGATCGGATTGGTGGACGGATTCAATCCCTGTGCGCTGTGGGTGCTGGTGTTCGTGCTCTCGCTGCTGGTGAACCTGAAGGACCGCGGCAAGGTGCTCCTGGTCGGGGGCACTTTCGTGCTGGCGAGCGGCCTGGTCTATTTCGCGTTCATGGCGGCATGGCTCAATGTCTTCCTGGCGGTAGGCGCGTCGCGTTCGATCCAGGTTGCGCTGGGCGCGCTGGCGACGCTGATCGGGGTGGTGAACGTCAAGGACTTCATCGCATTCGGGCGCGGTTTTTCTTTCAGCATCCCAGATGCCGCGAAGCCCACCATCTTTGCGCGGATGCGCGCCGTACTGCAGGCTGAGAGCATGGCTGGCGCGCTCGGCGCGGTGATCGTGCTCGCCCTGCTGGTGAACACGGTCGAGCTGTTGTGCACCAGCGGATTGCCGGCGGTCTACACGCAGATCCTGGTCGCGCGCGACCTGCCGGTCTCGCAGTATTACGCGTATCTCGCCTTGTACAACGTGTTCTACATGCTGGACGACAGCCTGCTGTTGGGGGCGGCGGTGGCCACGCTGCGCATGTCGAAGCTGCAGGAGCGCGGGGGACGGGCGTTGAAGCTGATCAGCGGCGTGGTCATGCTGCTACTGGGCCTCGCCCTGATCCTGCGGCCGCAGTGGCTGCACTGGGGCGGGGTCTGATGGGCTCTTACGATTCCGGGCCCACGGGCCGCGTATCCTTGCCGGGGGTCTCCAGATCAACGAACACCTCCACCCAGCCTCCCCCGGATAGGGGGGCGGGTATCGGTTCGACGGGGAGGCCGGGCGGCTATGCGCCTTTGCAGTGCCGGCTCTTGAGACTGACCGTGCGCTTGAATTCCGCCAGCGTGCCCACGCGGCGCACGTCCGCCCAGGTGCCCTTGTAGTAGGGCACGATGTTGCGGTCCGTCCAATCGGTCGTGACGTCGCCCGCCACGCCGTTGAAGTAGCCGAACAGCATGAAGGTCTGGCCGCGCTTGGCGGTCGCGTCCGGATAACGTGATGTCCCTGCCTCGTCAGCGCGCCCGTTGGCGCGCATCTGCCCCGGGTGGAGCAGCCCCGGCAGTGGGTCGCGGTGCGTCGCGCGAGGTCGCTCCTCCTGTATGATGCGGCGGTCGTCGGACCAGAGTGCGCTCGCTCCGGACGCCCCGAACGGCGCACCGCACCGAGAACCAAAAGAGGAGGAGACCCATGTCCAAGATCCGTTCGATGCGCTCGCGCAGCAACCGAAACGCCGCGCCCGGACGCCGGCAGTTCCTGCGCAAGGCTGCGACCGCGGGCGGAGCACTGGCGGCGGCCGGACTGGCGGCATGCGGCCGCAGCGAGCAGGCTGCCGCCCCCGCCGCAACAAACGCTGCTCCGGCCGCGGCTCCGGCGGTGATCCTGCGCATGCAGCACGCCAACCCCGCAGGGGACCTGTTCTTCGCCATGGGCCAGGATTTCGCACGCACCGTGTCGGATCTCAGCGGCGGGAGCCTGACGATCGAGTTGCTGCCCGGCGGTGCCGTGGTCAAGCCCTTCGACATGGCCGACGCGGTGCACAAAGGCACGCTCGACGGCTGCATCGCGGTGCCGGCATTTTGGTACGGAAAGAACTCCGCGCTCTCGCTGTTCGGCACGGGGCCCGCCCTGGGCCACACCGCGAACACTTTCCTGTCGTGGTACGAGCGCGGCGGCGGCAAGGCGCTGTACGAGGAGCTGTACCGCGATGTCCTCAAGCTGGACGTGGTGCCGTTCCTGTACGGCCCGATGACCACGCAGCCGTTGGGCTGGTTTCGCAAGGAAGTGAAGTCGCCCGCCGATTTCAAGGGGCTGAAGTACCGCACCGTGGGCCTGTCGGTGGATCTGTTCACCGCCTTGGGCGCTTCGGTGGTGTCGATGCCGGGAGCGGACATCGTGCCGGCGCTCGACCGCGGGGTGATCGACGCGGCCGAGTTCAACAACCCGGCGGTGGACGCGGGCCTGGGGCTGCCCGACGTGGCCAAGAACTGCATGGTGCAAAGCTACCATCAGCCGGCGGAGTGCTTCGAGGTGCTGCTCAACCGCAAGGTGTTCGACGGCCTGTCCCCGCAACACCAGGCGGTGCTGCGCTACGCGCCCAAAGCGGCGAGCGCGGAGATGAGCTGGCAGACGATCGATCTGTATTCGAAAGCGTACGAGGAGCTGCGCGACAAGCGCGGCGTCAAGTTCATCGAGACTCCGCGCGACATCCTCAGGGCGCAGCTCGATGCCTGGGACAAGGTGATCGAGCAGAAGGGCGCCGAGAACGCGTTCTTCCGCAAGGTGCTCGATTCGCAGAAGGCCTACATGAAGCGCGTGGTCGGCTACCAGCTCAAGTTCGAGGTGCCGGCGGACCTCGCCTACGAGCACTTCTTCGGCAAGGCGTGACGCGGTGAGTTCACCGCTGCACGCGATCGACCGGCTCAGCGCCTGGGCCGGCAAGGCCGCCGCGTGGTGCATCGTCGCGCTGACCGCGGTGGTGTGCTACGACGTCGTCGCGCGCTACGTGTTCAACGCGCCGACGCAGTGGGGCTTCGACGTCGCCTACATGCTGTACGCCACGCTGTTCATGATGGCCGGCGCCTACACGCTGTCGCGCAACGGCCATGTGCGCGGCGACGTGCTGTACCGCTTTCTGTCCCCGCGCACTCAGGCGGCACTCGATCTGGGCCTGTATCTGCTGTTCTTCGTGCCGGGCATCCTGGCCCTGGCCTGGTTCGGGATCGGCTTCGCCCAGGAGTCCTGGATCATGGCCGAGCGCTCGCAGACCTCGGCCAGCAACATCCCGCTGTATCCGCTGAAAATGATCATTCCCGTGGCCGGCGCCCTGGTGCTGCTGCAAGGGCTGGCCGAGATTCTGCGCTGCGTGTCGTGTCTGCGCCACGGCGCGTGGCCGCCGCGGCTGCACGACGTCGAGGAAGTCGACCTCGAGGAATTGCGCCAGCTGACGCAAGACGGGTCCGCCCGGTGAAGCAGGCCCGCTTCGGGCTGGCGTTCTTGGCGCTGATGGGCGTGGGCATCGTCGCGCTGCTCCTGGTCCCCGATCAGATCACGCGCGGCCACCTCGGCCTGCTCATGCTCGGGCTGATCGTCGTGGCGATCCTGCTCGGCTTCCCCACCGCCTTCACGCTGATGGGCCTGGGCATGGTGTTCGGCTTCATCGCCTTTTACCGCCCGGGGCAGCCGTTCTTCGCCAATCCCATCTTCGACCAGATGGTGCTGCGCACCTTCGGCGTGATGACCAACGACGTGGTCATCTCGGTGCCGCTGTTCGTGTTCATGGGGTACCTCGTCGAGCGCGCGAACGTGATCGACCGCTTGTTCCATGCGCTGCAGGTCGCAATGCACCGGGTGCCAGGCAGCCTGGGGGTGGCCACCATTGCCACCTGCACGCTGTTCGCCACCGCCACCGGCATCATCGGCGCCACCGTGACGCTGATGGGCCTGCTCGCGCTGCCGGCCATGCTGCGCGCTGGCTACGACGTCAAGCTGTCCGCCGGTGTGATCACCGCCGGCGGCTGCCTGGGCATCCTCATCCCGCCCAGCGTGATGCTGATTCTGTACGGGGCCACCGCGGGCGTGTCCGTGGTGCAGCTCTACGCGGGCGCGATGCTGCCCGGGCTCATGCTGGCGCTGTTTTACGTGGCGTATGTGATCGTGCGCGCACAGCTCAACCCTGCGCTGGCGCCCAAACTCGCCGCCGAGCACACCGAGGTGCCGCTCGCACAGGTGGCGAAGATGCTCGCCACCTCGTTCCTGCCGCTGACGCTGCTGATCCTCGCCGTGCTGGGCAGCATCGTCGCCGGCATCGCCACCCCCACCGAGGCCGCCGCTATCGGTGCGCTGGGCGCGGTGCTGCTCGCGATGGGCTACCGCAAGCTCACCTGGGCTCGCTTCAAGGAGTCGGTGTTCCTCACCGCGCGCACCACCGCCATGGTGTGCTGGCTGCTGGTCGGCTCGTCGCTGTTCGCGGCCACTTTCGCGCTGCTCGGCGGGCAGGCGCTGCTCGACGGCTGGATCAAGGGATTCAACCTGTCGCCGACGGGCTTCCTCATCCTGTCGCAGGTGATCATCTTTCTGCTCGGCTGGCCGCTGGAGTGGACCGAGATCATCGTCATCTTCGTGCCCATCTTCCTGCCGTTGCTCGCACACTTCAACGTCGACCCGCTGTTCTTCGGCCTGCTGGTGGCGCTCAATCTGCAGGCCGCGTTCCTGTCCCCGCCGGTGGCGATGGCCGCGTTCTATCTCAAGGGGGTGGCCCCGCCGCACGTGACGCTGGGGCAGATCTTCCACGGGATGATGCCGTTCATGGTGATCCAGGTGCTGGCGATGGTGGTGCTCTATGTGTTCCCGCAGGTCGGCCTGTGGCTGCCGCAGGTGCTGTACAGGTAGCTCATGCCTGCGCTCGAATTCTTCCTGTTCGCCGCCACGCTGCTCGGCATCGCCGTGTTCCATCGCCACGCGTTGCAGATCGCGCTCGGCGGGCTGGCGGTGGTCGTACTCTACAAGTTCGCCGTCACCGGCTTCCCGCCCGGTCCCGGCCTGGGCGGCCTGGTGCAGCATCTGGCGCACGAGTGGGTCACGCTCGCCAATCTGTTCGGGCTGATCACCGGGTTCGCGCTGCTCGCCAATCATTTCCACCACAGCGCAGTGCCGGAGCTGCTTCCGGCGGTGCTGCCGAACGACTGGAAGGGCGCTTTCGTTCTGCTGGTGCTGGTGTTCGTGTTGTCGAGCTTTCTCGACAACATCGCCGCCGCGCTGATCGGCGGCACCATGGCGAGCGCGGTGTTTCGCGCCAAGCTTCACGTCGGCTATCTCGCCGCGATCGTCGCCGCTTCCAACGCCGGCGGGGCGGGCAGCGTCGTGGGCGATACCACCACCACCATGATGTGGATCGACGGGATTTCCCCGATCGCCGTGTTCGACGCTTACGTCGCGGCGACGGTAGCGCTGGTGGTGTTCGGCATCCCTGCCGCGTTGCAACAGCAGCGCTACTCGCCGATCGTGAAGGATGCGCCGCGGCGCATGAAAATCGATCCGATGCGCCTGGTGATCGTTGCGGCTGTGCTGATCGCCGCGATCGGCACCAACGTCGTGGTGAACACACGCTGGCCGGCGCACGCCGGCGCCTTCCCCTTCATCGGTACCGCCGTCTGGGTGACGCTGCTGCTCACCGCCTCGCTGCGGCGGCCGGACTACACGTTGCTGCCCTCCGCGGCGCGCAGCAGCGTGTTCCTGCTCTCGCTGGTGGTCATTGCATCGCTGATGCCGGTGCACGAGCTGCCGGCCGCGTCCTGGCAGAGCACGGCTGCACTGGGCTTCGTCTCGGCCGTGTTCGACAACATCCCGCTCACCGCCCTGGCCTTGCAGCAGGGCGGCTATGACTGGGGGATGCTGGCCTATGCCGTGGGCTTCGGCGGGTCGATGATCTGGTTCGGATCGTCCGCCGGGGTGGCCCTGTGCGGGGTGTTTCCCGAGGGCCGCTCGGTGTTCGCATGGCTGCGCGCCGGATGGCATGTCGCGATCGCCTACGTGATCGGCCTGGCGGCCTTCATGTGGCTCGTCGGTTGGCACCCAAGCTGATGATTCTGCGAAGTTTTTAGACCCATCCGGGAGGCCGGCGCTTGCACCGGCCTTCCTATTCAAAGTATCCTCCCCGCTTTGCGGCGCGCGGCGCCTGGCCCCGCCAGGCGGGGGAGACCAGTGCGCCGATCACCACGAGCCGGCACTCACGACCCGAGATGAAAAAGAAGGTGCTCGTCACGCGGGAGGTGTTCGACGAGACGCTGGAGTATCTCGGCCAGCATTTCGAGGTCGCCTCCAACCAGGCCAACGTCCCCTACAGCCCGCAGCAGATGACCGCTCGCCTGCAGGGAATGGATGCGGCGGTCGTCACCACCTCCGACCGGGTGGACGAGGACTTCCTGGCGCGCGGCCCGAGCCTGAAGGCGGTGTGCAGCGTGAGCGTGGGCTTCAACCATATCGATCTGGAGGCCTGCACGCGGCGCGGGGTCATGGCCACCAACACCCCGGGCGTGCTTACCGACAGCGTGGCCGACATGGCCGTGTGCCTGACGCTCGCCACCGTGCGCCGCCTGAGCGAGGGCGAACGGCTGGTGCGCGCGCGTGCCTGGGAGGGTACGCACCTCAAGCAGCTGCTCGGCCACGACCTGCACCACGCCACCGTTGGCATCTGCGGCCTGGGGCGCATCGGCCAGACCATCGCCCGGCGGCTGCGCGGATTCGACACCAAGCTGGTCTATACGGATCTGGTGCGCGCCGACCCGCAGGTCGAAGCGGCGCTCGGCGCCACCCATGTGAGCAAGGACGAGTTGCTGCGCACGGCCGACATCGTGATCCTGATCCTGCCCTACGCACCGCAGACGCACTACTACATCGGCCAGGGCGAGCTGGACAAGATGAAGCGCTCGGCGGTGCTGATCAACATCGCGCGCGGCAGCATCGTGGACGACAGTGCGCTGGCGCGCGCGCTGAAGGAGCGCCGCATCTGGGCCGCCGGGCTGGACGTCTACGAGAACGAGCCCAAGATCAACCCGGCGCTGTTCGAGCTGGACAACGTGGTGCTGTCACCGCACATCGCCAGCGCCACCGAGCCCACGCGGCAGGCGATGGCGATGCTCGCCGCACGCAACTGCGTGGTGGCGCTCGCGGGGGGAGATCCGCCCAACCTCCTCAACCCGGAGGTGAGGAGCAAAGCCCAGGCGGGAGGCCGGGCCTAATCAATAACCATTACAACATGGACGAACTGTACCGCTTGAGCCTGGTGGAGGCGGCGCGGCGGCTCGCGTCGGGGGAGATGACCAGCGAGGTGTACGCGCGCGGGCTGCTGCTGCGCGTGCGCGAAGTCGAGGACGGCATCTACGCCTGGGCGCGCCTCGAGCCCGAGGAGGCCATCGCCCGCGCGCGCGAAGCGGACGCGCGGCTGCGCGCGGGGCGCACGCCCGGCCCGCTGCACGGCGTGCCGGTCGGCGTGAAGGACATCATCAACACGCGCGGCATACCGACCCAGATGGGCTCACCCATCTATCGGGGCTGGGTTCCCGAGCACAACGCCGAGGTCGTCGATCGGCTGCAGACCGCGGGCGCGTTTCCGCTCGGCAAGACGGTCACCACCGAGTTCGCGTTCCTGACGCCGCCCAAGACGCGCAATCCATGGAACCCGGCGCACACGCCAGGCGGCTCGTCCAGCGGTTCGGCGGCCGCCGTGGCCGCCGGCATGGTGCCGGTGGCGATCGGCACGCAGACCAACGGCTCGGTGATCCGGCCAGCCGCCTTTTGCGGCGTGGTCGGCTACAAGCCGGGCAAGGGCGTGCTGTCCACCGACGGCATCCTGCCGTTCAGCCCGACGCTGGATCAGCCCGGCGTGTTCGCGCGCAGCGTCGAGGATGCCGGGCTGCTGGTGGCGCACCTGGCGCATTCGCGCTGGACCATCAGCCCGCAGATCTCGGCGCTCAAGCATGCCCCGCGATTGGTCGCCACCCGCACCCCGGTGTGGCACCTCGCCAGCGAGGATCAGCGCAACCGCTTCGCGATGGACGTGTCGGGGCTACGCGAGGCGGGTGCGGTGGTGGACGAAGTGGACCTGCCGGCGAGCTTCAACGACGCGCACAAGGTGCATCGAACGATCATGCTCTACGAGGCGGCTTCGGCGTCGCGCGCGGTGCGCGCGCAGCGCGCCGCGCAGTTGAGCGAGCTGCTGCGCAAGGCGCTGGAAGAGGGCGATCGCATCGCCGTCTCGGACTACGAGCGCGCGCTGAAGAAGCACGAGGCGCTGCAGCGCGACTTCTCGCGCTTCACCGACGACTACGACGCGGTGGTCACCCCGCCGGCGGCCGGCGAGGCGCCGGCCTCGCTCGACACCACCGGCGACCCCAGCCTCTGCACCATCTGGACGCTGATCGGCGTGCCCGCCATCGTGATCCCCACCGGCCTGGGCAGCCACGGTCTGCCCCTGGCACTGCAGATCATCGGCAACCAGGGCGAATCGAACCATCTGCTCGCGACCTCCATGTGGTGCGAGCGCCAGCTTCCGTTCCGCGGTCTGATCGCGCGCGAGCTGCTTTGATCCGACCTGCGCGTCGCGGCGCTGGAGCGCGCTATTCGGCGGACTCCGGCACCGGCTCCTTCACCTGGAACACCTCGCGCAGGTAGGCGACGTAGGACGGGTCGTAGTCCATCGTTTTCTCCGGCGTGTCGCTGATCTTCGCCACCGGCTGGCCGTTGCAGCGGGTCATCTTGATCACGATCTGCAGCGGCCGGTAGCCCAGGTCGTTGGTGAGGTTGGTCCCCAGGCCGAAGGCGGGCTTGCAGCGGGTGTGGAAGCGGCGGTAGAGCTCGACGCACAGCGGGATGTTCAGGCTGTCGCTGAACACGAAGGTCTTGGTGCGCGCGTCCACCCGCATGCCGTGGTAGTGGGCGAGCAGCTTCTCGCCCCACTCGAAGGGGTCGCCCGAGTCGTGGCGCACGCCGTCGAACAGCTTGCAGAAGAACAGGTCGAAATCGTGCAGGAAGGCGTCCACGCCGCAGATATCGGTGAGCGCGATGCCCAGGTCGCCGCGGTACTCCTTGGCCCAGGTGTCGAAGGCGAACTTCTGCGAATCGCGCAGGCGCGGCCCCACCGCCTGGCAGGCCTGCAGATACTCGTGCGCCATGGTGCCGAGCGGGATCAGGTCTTCGCTCCGGGCGAGCCACACGTTGCTGGTGCCGACGAACCGCTCGTTCATGCGCTCCTTCAGCGTGCGCAGCACCTTCCGCTGCCAGTCGCGGGAGAAGCGGCGGCGGGTGCCGAAGTCGGAGATCTTGAAGTCCGCGTCCGGATAGCCGGCGACCGTGCCGATCTTGTGTTCCAGCCTGCGCA
>DATBMG010000092.1:0-10931 GCA_036554965.1 Burkholderiales bacterium | reverse complement strand
ATGCCAACGCTGGATGAGCTGGGCCTCAAGGGTTTTCAGGCGGTCGCGTGGAACGGGCTCGGCGTGCCGGCGCGCACGCCGAAAGAGGTGGTCGCCAGGATCAATGCCGACGTTCTGAAGGTGCTCCACTCCCCCGAGCTGGTCGAGCGTTTGAAAGCGGAAGGCTCCGATCCGGTCGGCAACTCGCCCGAGCAGTTCGCCGCTTTCCTGAGGGACGAAACGGCGAAGTGGAACAAGGTCATCAAGATCGCCAACATCAGGGGCTTGCGATAAGAAGATCGCGGATCGCCTCGGTCGGGCGCACGCCGGCTCGACGTCTTGGCGCGCCGGCGATCAGGGCCGGCGCGGCTCCTCGGCCAGGAGGCGCACGACCTCTGCGCCGGTGCGCGACTTGTCGCGGTTCTCCGGCGTCTCCTGCCCGAGTGCCGTGCCCGCGACGAAGCGATAGATCTCGGCGGCACCCTGAAATACCTTCGGGGTGATGCCCGCGGCCGCGAGCGTCTTGGAGATCTCGACCATTTCCGGCGCCCAGCGATAGGCCTTGGGTGGCATCGCTGGAAACTGCCGCAGCGCCCAGTCGTGCAGCTCGGCGCGGGATTGTCGCAGCTGCTGCTCCAGCAGCTCCGCCACGCCAAGCCGCTGCGCTGCGATCAGCACCTCCAGCCACAGCGCCTGCGTGCCCTTGTTGAGTGCGCCGAAGCACATCTTGAGCGCACTGGCATCCCCGATGCGTTCGCTGACCACGCGCACCGCGAGCTGCGGTCCGGCCAGCGGTTCGAGATCAGCGGCGCGGGGGCCCGACACGTAGAGATTCGTCTTCGCCTCGCCGCGCGGCGGCGGACCGATGATGCCGGCGTCGAGGAAACGCCCGCCCGCGCTTTCGATCAGCCCGGCGATCTCATGCGCAGTATCCGGAGCGATGGCGTTGCAGTCCACGATCAGCGCGTGGCGGCCGCCGTCTCGCAGCGCAGCCGCCGCTTCCCGTGCGAAGTCCAGCGCCGCGCCCGGATTCATCACCGAAAGCACGACATCGCATTCGACAACCAATCGCGCGAGCGAACCGAGGTCGGTCAGGCCGGCTTCCCGCGCGAGCGCTCGGCTGCGCTCGCTGCGCCGGTCCAGCGCTGTGTACACGGTCAAGCCCCTGGCCTTGATCTGCAGCGCCAACGCCTGCCCCATATCCCCGGGGGTCATCAGGCCGACGGTCTCGATACGCATGGCGTCGCCCTTCATGTGACTCGCCTGCGCCAACCCTACCACGACGGGTGCGGCTGCGCTTTCCCACCCCGATGTCCGGTAACATTCGCGGGTCGGCCCATCTCGTCAAGTCAAGGACCCGCCCGCCATGAGCAAACGCAAATCGATCCGCTCCGACATCGCCTGGAGCACGCCCTCCAGCATCACGGTCAAGGGCTTCGACCTGTGCAAGGACCTGCTCGGCCAGGTTTCGCTCGGCGACATGGCGTTCCTGGAGCTGACCGACCGCCTGCCGACGGCGCGCGAGTCGACCGTGTTCAACGCCATCGCGGTGACGCTGGTCGAGCACGGCCTGACGCCCAGCGCGATGGCCACCCGCATGACCTACGTCGGCGCGCCGGAGGCGATGCAGGCCGCGGTCGCGGCCGGCCTATGCGGGCTCGGCAGCGTGTTCGTCGGCAGCATGGAGACCGCCGCGCGCATGCTGCAGGAGGCGATTCCCGACCCCACGACGAGCACGGGCCCCGAGCCGCTTGCGCGCGCCATCGTCGAGCGGTTCCAAGCCGCCAAGCAGGCGGTGCCCGGCATCGGTCATCCGCTGCACAAGCCGGTGGATCCGCGCGCGCCGCGGCTGTTTCAGATCGCCGCGGACAACGGCTACGACGGGCCGTACGTCAAGCTGATGCAGGCGGTTGCGAAGCAAGCCGAGGCGCGCTACGGGAAGTCACTGCCGGTGAACGCCACCGGCGCCATCGGCGCGATCGCGAGCGAGCTGAAGCTGCCGTGGCAGATCGTGCGCGGCATCGGCGTGATGGCGCGGGCGATCGGGCTGGTGGGCCACATCCGCGAGGAGATGCGCGAGCCGCTGGCGCTCGAGATCAAGGCGCGCGCGGAGGAAGAGGCCACCGCCCACCTGCGCGGCGCAGGATCGTGACGAGCGAAGAAAGGAGTTTGACCCCGCTCTTGCGCTTCGGCATGCATGCGATCATGCACACCATTCGTTAACCGGAGGCAGATGTGCAATACCGGAACCTTCCCGGCACCGACCTGAACGTCTCCAAAGTTTGCCTCGGCACCATGACCTGGGGCGAGCAGAACAGCGAAGCCGAGGCGCACGAGCAGCTCGACTACGCGGCTGCGCAGGGCATCAACTTCATCGACACCGCGGAGATGTACCCGGTGCCGCCGAACGCGCAGACCCAGGGCCGCACCGAGAAGTATCTCGGCACCTGGCTGGCGCGGCAGCGGCGGGATCGCTTGGTCATCGCGACCAAGATCGCGGGGCCCGGCCGTCGCGACTGGATCCGGGGCGGGC
Organism: Burkholderiales bacterium; assembly: GCA_036554965.1. GTDB lineage: Bacteria > Pseudomonadota > Gammaproteobacteria > Burkholderiales > SHXO01 > SHXO01. The sequence goes on along the minus strand of DATBMG010000092.1, from coordinate 8,419 downwards.
GCACCGACCTGACGCGCGACGTGATCGCAGAGGCGGTGGACACGAGCCTCGCCCGGCTGCGCACCGACTACATCGACCTGTACCAGATTCACTGGCCGCAGCGCAATGTGCCCATGTTCGGCGCAACCGAGTTCGATCCTTCGAAGGAGAAGGGCGGCCCTTCGATTCACGAGCAGGTCGAAGGCATGGCGGCGATGATCAAGACCGGGAAGATCCGCCACTACGGGCTGTCCAACGAGACCGCCTGGGGCGTTTGCGCATTCCGGCAGGCGGCGAGAGAGCTGGGCGTCCCCGGGCCGGTCACGTTGCAGAACAGCTACAGCCTGATCTCGCGCAACGTGGACAACGACCTCGCCGAGACGCTGTTCCGGGAGAACATGGCTCTGCTCGCCTACAGTCCGCTCGCGGCGGGGATTCTCTCGGGGAAGTACCGCGGCGGTGCGAAGCCGGCCGGCGCGCGCTTCACGCTGTTCGACACGCTGGGCATCCGCTTCCGCAAGCCGATGGTGTCGGACGCGGTGGATGCCTATGCGGCGCTCGCCAAGCGGCGCGGGATAACGTTGGTGCAACTGGCCCTGGGATATGTGGCGAGCCGCTGGTTGCTGGGCGCGTCGATCATCGGCGCGACCTCGATGGCGCAGCTCGCGGAAGACATTGCCGCCGCGCAGTTCGCGCTCGACGCGCAGCTACTGGAAGAGATTCGCGAGATTCAGCTGCGCTACCCGAATCCGGCGGCTTGACCCGACGGGCCGCCGGGCTCAGCCTCGGACCGCCCCGGCAACGCTGCATTCCAGGGAGCAACCGACACTCGTGTGCCGGCTACGAGTCGGCCACCGAACCGTCCTCATGCGTGGCGTGGAAATAGCGCATGGCCATACCGCCGGCCTTGTCGATCGAGTAGTCGGGCACACGCCGGGCGCATTCGGCTTCGTCCACCTCCACACCTAGACCGGGCTTGGTCGGCGGCAGGATGTGTCCATCGACCACCGAGAGCGGCTCCTTGACCAACGCTTGCGCCTGCGGCGCCGACTCCGGGTCGATCATCTCCTGGATCACGAAGTTCGGCGAGGCGAGGTCGATGTGCACGCATGCGGCGGTGGCCAGCGGGCCGTACGGATTGTGCGGCGCCAGGCCGGCGTAATAGGTCTCTGCCATGGTCGCGATCTTGCGCGTCTCGCTGATGCCGCCTGCGTGGCAGGGATCTGGCTGCAACAGGCTGGCCGCGCCGTGCTCGAGGATCTCGCGGAAGCCCCAGCGCAGGAACAGCCGCTCCCCGGTGGCAATGGGCGTGCTGAGCGCGCGCGCGACCGGCGCCATCGCCTTGGGGTTCTCGGCCTGCACCGGCTCCTCCAGAAAGAACGGGTGGTACGGCTCGAAGCGCTTGCCGTACTGGATCGCCATCTGCGGCGTGAGGCGGCCGTGCAGATCGAGCAGGACGTCGACCTCGTCGCCGACCGCCTCGCGGATCATCCTGAGAAACGCCTCGGCGTGCTTGAGCTTCCTCGGTCCGTCCAGCACGTTGGTGATCGGCACGGGAACCGTCTTGATCGCGGTCCAACCGCGCTCGACCTTCGAGCGCGCACTTTCCACGGCCGCGTCGAACCCCACACCGGGATGCCCGCTCGTTGCGCTCGGCCCGGTGAAGTGCGTGTACACGCGCACCTTGTCGCGCACGCGCCCGCCGAGCAGTTCGTACACCGGCACCCCCAGGTCCTTGGCCTTGATGTCCCACAGCGCCTGGTCGATCCCGCTGAGGGCCGACAGGCCGATCACGCCCATGCGCCAGAAGCCGCTGCGGTACAGGATCTGCCAGCAGTGCTCGATGCGGCGCGGATCCTGGCCGACGATCATCGGCTCCATGTCCTGGATGCAGCCGGCGACCGCGCGCGGCTTGCCCTCGAGAGTGGCCTCCCCCCAGCCGATCAGGCCGGGCTGATCGGTCTCGACCTTGACGAAGATGATCAGGCGGTGGCCGCCGTCGGCGGTGATGGAAGTGACGCGGGTGATCTTCATGAGCGCAGTGATCGCAAAGTGAATGTCCCCGGTGAAGGATAGCACCGGATCCGCGATCCTCGGGCGCGCGGCCGTTTGCAGCGCCGCGGTCGATCGCCTATGCTGAGGCGGACAGGGCTCGGGGAGTGCGCGATGGCCAGGCGTGATGCTCTAAAAGCGCTCGGCGCCGGGGTGCTGGCGGCGGGCGGTGCGTGGATGCTGGGGCGCAACGCAGCCGTCGCTGCGCCGCAACTGCGCTATGCACCCGAGAAAGGCGCGCAGCTCAGATTTCTGCGCTGGAAGCGCTTCGTCCAGGGCGACGAGGATCAATGGCTTGCCAGCACGCGCCTGTTTACCGAACAGACCGGCGTGCCGGTCCAGGTCGAAAGCGTGAGCCTGGAAGACCTCCCCTCCAAGGCAGCGATGGCGGCCAATATCGGCGCCGGCCCTGACATCGTCATGGGGAGCTATGGCCAGCCGCAGTTGTACCCCGCCAAGTGCCTGGATCTCACCGAGCTCGCGAACTACCTCGGAGACCAGTACGGCGGCTGGTATGACGCGGTGAAGGCCTATTGCACGACCGGCGGCCGCTGGATTGCGCTCGGGTTGGCGTTTCCGACCAGTTGCGTGGTCTATCGCGAGAGCATGGTCAAGGCCGCAGGCTTCGCCGCGATCCCGCGCGACCTCGGCGGCTTCCTGAGGTTGTGCCGCGCCTTGAGTGCGCGCGGCACACCGCCGGGTTTCGCGCTCGGCAACGCCATCGGCGACGGCACGACCTGGTGCCACTGGCTGGTGTGGTCGCACGGTGGGAAGCTGGTCGACGAGAGCGATCGCGTCGCGATCAACTCCAGACAGACCATCGCCGCGCTCGAGTATGCGCGCGAGCTGTATCCAGCGCTGATCCCCGGCTCGTTGTCGTGGCTGGACCCGAGCAACAACAAGGCGTTTCTTGCCGGTCAGATCAGTCTCACTTACAACGGCATCTCGGTCTACTACGTCGGCAAGAACTCCCCCGACCCGGCGCTCCGCGCGGTCGCAGCCGACACGCAACATGCGCACTTTCCAGTCGGACCGGTGGGACGGCCGACCGAACTGTCACCCTTTACCCCAGCCTGGGTGTTCAACTACACGCGTTATCCGAATGCCGCACGCGAGTACCTGCGGTTCATGCTGGAGCGCGAGCAGTACGGGGCATGGATGAGAGCGGCCCAAGGTTACTTTGCGCAGACGCTGCGCGCCTACGAGTCCGAACCGATCTGGACCGATGACCCAAAAAACACGCCGTTCCGCGACGGCCCGAGCATGACGCTACACCCCGGTCATGCGGGCAAGGAAGGCGCGGCGTCGGCCGCAGCCGTTGCCGATTTCATCGTCGTCAACATGGTCGCGGAGGCGGCCACCGGCAGGTCGAGCCCGCAGGCGGCTGCCGCGCGGGCGGAAGGGCGGGCGCGGCGGTATTACAGAACGTAGCGATTCCCGGATCATGCCGGCATTGTTCGCCTGGTATCGCGGTAGATCTCCCGGCTGAGGCAGGCGCGTGGAGTATTTTCTCCAGCAGCTGGTGAATGGCGTCACGCTCGGCTCGATCTACGGGCTGATCGCCATCGGCTATACCATGGTGTACGGCATCCTGGGCATGATCAACTTCGCCCACGGCGACGTGTACATGGTCGGCGCCTTCATCGCCCTGATCGCCTTCCTCGGGCTGCTCGCTTTCGGGCTGACGGCCCTGCCGCTGATCCTGCTGCTGGTCCTGTTCGCCACCATGCTGCTCACCTCGGTGTGGGGCTGGACCATCGAGCGCCTGGCCTATCGGCCGCTGCGCGGGTCCTTCCGCCTGGCACCGCTGATCACGGCGATCGGCGTGTCGATCGTGCTGCAGAACTTCGTGCAGCTCAGCCAGGAGGCACGCGTGAAGGCGCTGCCGCCGCAGATCCACGGCGGGCTCGCGCTGCTCGGGCAGACGCGCATCTCCTTCACCCAGATCCTCGTGATCCTGGCGACCGTGTCGCTGCTCGCCGGCTTCACCTACTTGATCGCCAGGACCCCGCTGGGCCGCGCGCAGCGCGCGTGCTCGCAGGACATGAAGATGGCAGCGCTGCTCGGCGTGGATGTCGATCGCACCATCGCGCTCACCTTCGTCATGGGCGCGGCGCTCGCCGCCGTGGCGGGCCTGATGCACCTGCTGCTGTATGGCGTGATCGACCACTACATCGGCTTCGTCGCCGGCGTGAAGGCCTTCACCGCAGCGGTGCTCGGCGGCATCGGCTCGCTGCCGGGCGCGATGCTGGGGGGGCTACTGATCGGCCTGATCGAGACCTTCTGGGCCGGTTACTTCTCGGCCGAGTACAAGGACGTGGCGGCGTTTTCCGTTCTGATCATCGTGCTGATCTTCATGCCTTCGGGATTGCTGGGCAGACAGGAGATCGAGAAAGTATGAGCGCGGGCGGCGATGCAGCCCGTCCCGCGCCCACGCAGGCGGCGCCGCCGCGGGTCGCGCCCAGCCGCCTAGGCCACGCATTGCGCGACGCGCTGCTGATGGCGCTGGTGGCGCTCGCCCTGTTCGGCCCGCTGCTCGGGCTCAAGACCGTACCGCTGACCACCGGGCTGGCGCTCGAGAGCCGCTGGCACCTGGTGGCCGCCGCGGTCGCGATCGTCTTCGCCGGCCGCTTCCTGCTGCGCTACCTGGTGTGGCGCGCGGATCGGCCGGCCGGTACCGCCGCGCGGCCCGCCGCGAGCGCCCCGCGCGGGTGGTTCGTGAAAGCGCTCACACCGGCGCTGCTGCTCACCGCGCTAGCCTGGCCGCTGCTGCCCACGACCGATCGCTATCTGCTGGACATCGGCATCCTGATACTGACCTACACGATGCTCGCCTGGGGGCTCAACGTCGTGGTCGGGCTGGCCGGCCTGCTCGACCTCGGGTACGTCGCGTTCTACGCCGTGGGGGCCTACTCCTATGCGCTGCTGGCGCAGCATTTCGGTTGGTCGTTCTGGATCTGCCTGCCGCTCGCCGGCATCCTCACCGCGTTCGCGGGCATCCTGCTGGGCTTCCCGGTGCTGCGCCTGCGCGGCGACTATCTCGCCATCGTCACGCTCGCCTTCGGCGAGATCATCCGCCTCATTCTGATCAACTGGTACGAGTTCACCGGCGGCCCGAACGGCATCTCCGGCATCCCGCGGCCGTCGTTCTTCGGCCTGCCGTTCACCGCCGGGGAGGGCGGCTTCGCGGCCGCCTTCGGCCTCGAGCACTCGCCGCTGCACCGGATCGTGTTCCTGTACTACGTGGTGCTCGCGCTCGCGCTCGTCACGCTGGCGTTCACCGTGCGCCTGCGCCGGCTGCCGGTGGGCATGGCCTGGGAGGCGCTGCGCGAGGACGAGATCGCCTGCCGCTCGCTCGGCATCAACACGCGCAACACCAAGCTCACCGCGTTCGCCATCGGCGCCATGTTCGGCGGCTTCGCCGGCTCCTTCTTCGCCACCCGCCAGGGCTTCATCAGCCCGGAGTCGTTCGTGTTCATGGAGTCCGCGCTGATCCTCGCGATCGTCGTGCTGGGCGGCCTGGGCAGCCAGATCGGCATCGCCATCGCGGCCCTGGTGATGATCGGCGGCATCGAGCTGCTGCGCAATCTCGCCTGGCTCAAGGCGGTGTTCGGGCCCGACTTCGATCCGTCGCTGTATCGCATGCTGCTGTTCGGTCTGGCGATGGTGACCATCATGGTGTGGAAGCCGCGCGGGCTGGTGTCCGCCCGCATGCCGTCGATCCAGCTCGCGCAGCGCAAGGCGGTCGGGGCGCACCTGGTGGGGCAGGGCCGCGGATGAACGACGCGATCCTCACGGTCGAGCACCTGACCATGCGCTTCGGCGGCGTGGTGGCGGTGAGCGACCTGTCCTTCCAGGCGCGCCGCGGGGCGATCACGGCGATCATCGGTCCCAACGGCGCCGGCAAGACCACCGTGTTCAACTGCATCACCGGGTTCTATCGTCCGACGGAGGGCATGGTGCGGCTCCGCCTGCGCTCTGGCGAGACCTTCCTGCTCGAGCGGTTGCCCGACCACGAGATCGCACGCATCGCCAAGGTGGCGCGCACCTTCCAGAGCGTGCGGCTGTTCGCCGGCATGACTGTGCTCGAGAACCTGATGGTCGCGCAGCACAACGCGCTGATGCGCGCCTCGCTGTGGACGGTGGGAGGGGTGCTGGGGCTGCCGGGTTTTCGCGCGGCGCGCGACGCCGCGGTGGAACGCGCCCGCTACTGGCTGGACAAGGCGGGGTTGCTCGAGCGCGCCGACGACCCGGCCGGCGATCTGCCCTACGGCGCCCAGCGCCGGCTCGAGGTCGCCCGCGCGATGTGCGCCGAGCCGCAGCTGCTGTGCCTGGACGAGCCGGCCGCCGGCCTCAATCCGCGCGAGTCCGCCGACCTCACCGCCTTGCTCGACCAGATCCGCGCGCAGCACGCGGTGTCCATCCTGCTCATCGAGCACGACATGTCCGTGGTCATGGAGATCTCCGATGCCATCGTCGTGCTCGACTACGGCGAGAAGATCGCCGACGGGACGCCGGCGCAAGTGCGCGACGACCCACGCGTGATCGCCGCCTATCTGGGTGTGGCCGACGAGGAAGTGGAGGCGGTGGAGCACGCCCTGCAAGCGGGGGCCGCTCCATGAGCCGGCCGCTGCTGGAGGTACGCGCGGTGCAGGCCTACTATGGCCACATCCAGGCGCTGAAGGGCGTGGACCTGGAAGTGCGCGAGGGCGAGATCGTGACCCTGATCGGCGCCAACGGCGCGGGGAAGTCGACCCTGATGATGACGATCTGCGGCGCGCCGCGTGCGGCCGCCGGCTCGATCGTGTTCGACGGCCGCGAGCTGGCCGGGATGCCGACGCACGAGATCATGCGGCTGGGCATCGCCCAGGCGCCCGAAGGCCGGCGCATCCTGCCCGGCATGACGGTGCTCGAGAATCTGCAGATGGGGGCGGCGATCAACGGCTTCGCATACTTTGCGGCGGATCTGGAACGCGTCCTGGCGCTGTTTCCGCGGCTCAAGGCCCGATTGCGCCAGCGCGGCGGCACGCTGTCCGGCGGCGAGCAGCAGATGCTGTCGATCGCGCGCGCGATGATGATGCGCCCGCGTCTGCTGCTCCTCGACGAGCCCTCGCTGGGGCTCGCTCCGCTGCTCGTCAAGCAGATCTTCGAGGCGATCCGCAGCCTGAATGCCGACGGCGGGCTGGCCGTGCTGCTGGTGGAGCAGAACGCGTATCATGCGCTCAAGCTGGCGCATCGGGGTTATGTCATGGTGACCGGGACTATCGCGCTCTCTGGCAGCGGCCGGGAGCTGCTCGCCAAGGAGGAAGTGCGCGCCGCCTATCTCGAAGGTGCGCGGCACTAGACACGCTCATGCAAGGCATCCTCTACGAGCAATCGGTCTGGAGCTTCCTGGTGCTGACGCTGGCGATCGGCGGCGCGGCGGCCTATCTCACCGGCCGGGCGGTGGCCAAGGACTGGCGGCCGGCATGGACGCTGGTGGTGTACGTCGCGCTGCTCGCCGGCGCGCTGCGCTTTCTGCACTTCGCGCTGTTCGACGACACCTTCTTCTCGCTCAGCTCGGCCGAGCAGAACCGCACCGCGTTCGTCCATCTCGGGGTGGACTTCGCGCTGCTGGCGGTGGCCGCCGCGCTCGGTTGGCGCATCACGCGCGCCGGCCAGATGACCACGCAATATCGCTGGCTGTACCAGAAGACCAGCCCGCTCACCTGGAGAGCAAGGCCCGCGGCGCGCGGCGAATGAACCCCCAGTTGAACCCCCAGCGCGATCGTTTCAACCCGCAACAAGGAGGAGCAAACATGTTTCTAGCTCGAACGTTGTGCCTGGCTCTGGCAGTCGGCTTGACGGCGGCGGCGCCCGCGGCGGCGGAGCTCAGCATCGCGACAGTCGGCCCGATGACGGCCCAGTACGCCGCCTTCGGCGCGCAGTACAAGGCTGGCGCCGAGCTGGCGGTGGAGGACATCAACGCCGCCGGCGGCCTGCTGGGCGAAAAAGTGAAGCTGGAGATCGGCGACGACGCCTGCGACCCGAAGCAGGCGGTGGCGGTGGCCAACCAGCTCGCGCGCAAGGGCATCAAGTTCATCGCCGGCCACTTCTGCTCCGGCTCTTCCATCCCCGCTTCCGCCGTGTACGCCGAGGAGGGCATGATCCAGATTTCGCCCGGCTCGACCAATCCCAAGTACACGGACGAGCGTCCCGGGCCCGGCGTCATGCGCGTGTGCGGCCGCGACGATCAGCAGGGCCAGTTCGCCGGCAAGTACCTGGCGAGCACCTACAAGGACAAGGCGGTCGCGGTGGTGCACGACAAGTCCGCCTACGGCAAAGGCCTGGCCGACGAGACGCTGAAGTCGATGCGCGCCGCGGGCAAGAAGGAGAAGCTCTACGAGGC
>DATBMG010000075.1:0-5254 GCA_036554965.1 Burkholderiales bacterium | reverse complement strand
GACCCGGTCCGGATCGACGTCGTCCGGGAGTGCGATGACGCGCCGGAACGCGCCGCCGAACCGTTCCTGCCGGTAGTAGGTCGCGTTTTCGTTCACCGGCAACTGGCGCTCACCGGACACGGTGAGCAGGTTCTGCTGGATGTTGAGCTCGATGCTCTTGGGGTCCAGGCCCGCGGCGAACAGGTAGACGTCGATCCCGTCGGCGGTGGCGCCGATGTTGACCGGCGGAAACGTTCCGCGAGCGACGGAGCGGATCGCGGGCGGCTGGGCTCCGGAGCCCAACAGCTCATCCATCTGCTGTTCCAGCCGTCTGAACTCCTCGAACAGGTGATCAAAGTTGGTCATGGCAGCGAACATCTCGGATCCTCCTTTCAAGTCATTGCTCTCGTGGAGCAGCAGGAATATAGGGTTGCAGGCGGCGACTTCAACTCCCCTGACAGCGCCGCACGCGGGATGCGGCGATGCAGCAAGGCCCTGATTCTTATGAACTGACTGGAGATGGCGTGCCGCGGCCGGACGCGCTGGCGGGTCAGATCGGTTCGTCGAAGACCACCAGCGTCCGCGTCTCGATGCTTTCGCGCGGCACGAAGTCGGGCGGACAGGCGGGATTGCGAAAACCGGTGTGCGGCATGAAGCGCGCGCGGCCGTCGGTGCGCGAATCGTAGCACTTCAACAGCAGCAGGTCGTCGGGCAGCATGTCGGATACGTAGAACCACCGGTGCTCGGGGTTGTGCCGCACCGAATAGATCTGGCCGCTGTGCCGCGGCACCTCGAGGTCGTTCTCGCCGAAGTGATGGATGTCGGTCTCAACCAGGTCCTGCGGCGACACGCTGTGCGCACCGCACAGCGCCAGCGGGTTGTCCTGCACCGGCCCGACGATCGGTCGCCAGAGATTGACGAAAGCCACGCGCCGGTCGCCGAGAGCAGTGCGGCCGGCGGCTTCGAGGATCTCGCGCTTGCGCTTGGGACCGGAGCGCTCCGTGTAGTCGTTGTGCGCTTGGTCGACCGGCACCCTGACGCCGGGCTCGCCGCGCGCGGCGCGCGCCGCGCTGCGTACGTTGTGGTCGAACGCGATGACCGTCAAGGCGCCGGTGAGCGCGCGCACCAGCGCCTGCACCTCGGGGTAGTAGTGTTCGCGCACGGCGGCCTCGTCGTAGAAGTTGGCGAAATTCGTAGGCCAAGAATGCAGCTCGAACCCGTGCTCGTCGAGGCGCAAACTGCCCGCGATCGTGCGCGCATCGCGGATCGACACGTCGTGACGCACCGATGCCGGGCGTACGGTCGCGCGGCCGCTGCTGGGCGGGTAGACGCGCACCTCCACCGGGCCGTCGCTGGGTGCGAGATAAGTCACCTGCGCGTTCACCGCAGGCAGGGCGTTCAGGTCGGGCGCGCTACGCGACAACGGCGTCGATGACATGCGGTTCCCTCAGAAGTAGCCGACCAGGCGTCCCAGGGTGAGGGCCGCCAGCCAGGCGGCCAGCGAAACACAGCCGGCGACCTGCACGCGCCTCGGCGGCTTCTCGACCGCCGGCCGCAGCCCGTCGGGTGCGATCATGCGCAAAGCCAGAGCGTTGGCCATCCCGGTGCCCACTACGGCCATCTTGGCGAGGAACAAGCCGGAGGCGGCATATTCGGTAGCGCGCGCGATGAACAGCAGCGATCCGCAGCCGATCGCCAGCGCCAGACCGGCGGCGGCGCTACGGGTCAGCACCTTCCAGAGCGGGGCAAGCGGCACCGACCGCCACGCTCCGAGCAGCCGCAGATCGAGTGGAACGATCGATCCGACCAGAAGCGCCACACCTAGGATGTGCCCGGCGTTGACCAGCGGATAGGTCCACACGGAATCCCGCAGCGCCCGGGCGAGTGCCATCGCCTCCAACCCCGCCAACCAATCGCCGGTCATCTCGGCCCGGCGGATCGCCGCTCAGGACTCCCTGTCCGGGTACAGGTTGTAGCTCTTGCCGTCGATGACCACGCGCTCCGCCTTCACCAGCTGCTCGCTTTCCTTGGCGGAGCGATGGCCATGCACGGTAATCAGCCGCCCGACGCTGAGCAGCTCCGGGGTGAGTCCTGCCCGTTCGTTGCGCCAGGGTTGTCCCACTTCGACGACCCATTTCTCCCCCTTCACGTCCAGCGTCACCTCGCCGTGCGGGTTACCGAGCCGCACATTGGTGATCTTGCCCGTGACCTCGAACTCCTCGTCGGTTGCCCAGCCCCAGCCGTGATGCGCCATCACGCCTTGCGCCGCGAACATGCCGACGGCCAGCGCAATCAGCGCCAACCAGGTTTCTCGTCCCGAAACTGCCTGCATGGTCGATCCTCCGTGCAATGGTTCCTTCACGCCGCAACTTTGCCCCGCAAGCGGCGCAACCCGCATCATGATAGTCGTTTCATCCGACCGGCGACGCCCACCCCCACTGTGCGATGCGCCGGTGGCTATGGGCGATGTCCTCGACCGGCCGCTCGGACACGATCTCCAGCATGGAAGTGCCGGTGTAACCGATCTCCCGGAGCGTCGCCCCGAACCCGGCGAAGTCGCACGTGCCCTGCCCCACCGGGTCGTGCCGCCAAGCCTGGCGGCCGGTGTCCGAGAGATGCACGATGCCCAATCGCGTCCGCACTTGCCGCAGGCCTGCGGCGGTGTCCTCCCCGATGAAGTGAGCGTTGGCGATGTCGTAGCAAATGCCCACCAGCGGATGGCCGATCTGGTCGGCGAAGGCGATGAGCTGATCGGCGCGCGGATAGACGCCCATCGGCAAGTTCTCGAGCAGCAACCGCACGCCGCTCGACTCCGCCGCCCGCAACACCCGTCCGAACGCTTCCGCGAACCAGCCTTCCAGATCGTTTCTCGCCGGAGCGATGAGCGGGTTCACCCGCCCGGTCACCACGATCAGCGCCTGCGCCCCGATCGCCTCGGCCACACCGATCAGACGCTCGAACAGCCGCACGCTGTAGTCGCGCATCTCCCGTGTGCCGCTCGCCAGGTTCTGGTCCAGGCTGGGCATGTTGATCGTCTCGACCGTGAGCCCGGCGTCGCGCAGGAATCGCCCGAACGCCAGCGTCTCGCTGCGATCCATCATCGGGTCGAAGTGCTGGGGCTGGGCCATCACCTCGAAGCGGCGGTAGCCGGCGCGCGCCAACGTCTCCAGCGCCTCGCGCGCCGACGCCCGCCACATGAAGGACATGGTGTTGACGCCTACGTTCAGCGGCTCGGGATTGCCCGGTCCGGTCATCTCGCCTCCCCTTCCAGCCTGTGCAATGGGATACTGTAACCCTAGCGCATCCGCTGTGCGCCGCTCGCAACCCTGAACCATGGAGAAGACCTTCGACGTCGTCGTCATCGGCGGCGGTGGATCGGGCCTGGCCGCCGCGATCGAGGCGCGTACCGCCGGGCGCGAAGTGGTGCTGCTCGAGAAGAATGCGAAGCTCGGCGGCTCGACGGCATGGTCGGTGGGCTCGATCACGTCCACCGGCACCCCCCATCAGCTCCGCGCCGGCATCCAGGACCGGCCGCAGGACCATTACGACGACATGCCCCTGTTCGCCGGTGATCTCGCCGGCCGCGACAACGACGCGCTGCGCCGCGTTCTGTGCGATGAAGTGCCGGACGCCTTCCGCTGGCTGCTCGGCCTAGGCGTGCGCTTCTATGGCCCGATGCCCGAGCCGCCGCATCGGCAGCCGCGCATGCACAACGTGCTGCCCAACTCGCTGTCCTACATCTACCATCTGGAGCGCCATGCCCGGCGCATTGGAGTGGACGTCCGCCCCGGCACGCGAGCGACCGAGCTGCTCGCCGAAAACGGCGCGGTAGTGGGTGCGGCGTGTGACGACGGCCACCGCCTTCGTGCGCGCTGCGGCGTTATCCTCGCGATGGGCGACTTCACCAACGACCCGGAGCTGAAATCGCGTTACATGGGGCCGCAGCAAGCGAAGGCGGAGGGCGTGAACGCCACCGCGACCGGCGATGGCCAGAAGCTGGCGCTGGCCTTGGGGGCGCGCATCGTCAACGGCGATCTGGCGCTCGGCCCCGAGATCCGCTTCATTCCGCCAGTGCGCGCCACGCTGGTCCGGCGCCTTCCGCCGTGGCCGGCGCTCGCGCGCGCCATGGAGTGGGCAATGGACCATCTGCCGCAGGCGCTGCTGCGGCCCTTCATCATGAGCTTCCTCACCACCGCACTGGCGCCCTCGCCCAAGCTGTTCGAGCAGGGCGCCGTCCTGGTGAACAAAGCGGGGCGCCGCTTCTGCGACGAGCTGGATGCGCCCGCGCTGGCGGTGCCGGAGCAGCCCGGCAAGGTGGCCTTCATCCTCATCGACGGCCGGCTGGCTCGCCAGTTCTCCGCCTGGCCCCACTACGTCTCCACCGCGCCCGGCGTGGCCTACGCCTACGTGCCCGACTACCGGCGCAACCGCCGGGATGTTTACGCCGAGGCGGCGACCCTCGCCGGCCTCGCACGCAAGCTCGGCATAGATGCGCCCGCGCTGCAGGCGACCATCACCGCGCACAACCGCGCGGCCGCGTCACAGAGCCGCGCGCCGCTGCTGGTAGCGCCGTTCATCGCGCTCGGCCCGGTCCGCTCCGTGTTCGTGCACAACGAAGGCGGTCTGGCGGTGGATCACGAGCACCGCGTGCTCGGCACGCAGGGGCAACCGATCCCCGGCCTCTACGCCGCCGGCGCGACCGGTCAGGGCGGCCTGCTGCTGAAGGGCCACGGCCATCATCTGGCGTGGGCGTTCGTGTCCGGTCGGCGGGCCGGCAAGTTCGCCAGTGCTGGTCACACGCAGATCGGTGGTAGCAAACAGCGCGGTCGTCTCGCCAGCGATCGTTGAGTCATCGCGAAGATGAGGACTCGCTCGCAAGCGCTGTCAGCGCGCGCCGTGTTCGCGCACAGAGGCTGGAGTGTCAGCTAACTCAACACGGCGCCGAGCGGGCTTTTCACCGCCATCCCGCCCCGCTTGAGCACATGGGTGTAGATCTGCGTCGTGCGCACGTCCGAGTGACCAAGCTGCTCCTGCACAGTGCGAATGTCCGCACCACTTTCCAGCAGGTGCGTCGCAAATGAGTGCCTTAGCGTGTGGCAACTCGCCGGCTTGTGAATTCCAGAATGGCGCAAGGCGGTCTTGCGATTGGCGAGATGCCGCTTGAGGGGAACGACCAACTCATCCGGAAGCGTCACCACGCGATCCTTGGCGCCCTTGCCATCTCTGACCAGGATCGCCCGATGCTCGAAGTCCAGATCCTTGACGCGCAAACGAA
>DATBMG010000023.1:0-3388 GCA_036554965.1 Burkholderiales bacterium | reverse complement strand
CAACATGATCGAAAGCCAGATCCGGACGTGGGAAGTCCTGGATCAGCGCGTGCTCGACACACTGTCGGCGGTTAGGCGCGAGGAGTTTGTCCCCGAACGCTACCGGCCCCTCGCCTTCGTCGACATGGAGATCCCGCTAGGCCATGGCGAAGTGATGCTGGCGCCCAAGCTGGAGGCGCGCATGCTGCAGGAACTGACGCTCAAGGAGAGCGACCGGGTCTTGGAGGTGGGCACCGGCAGCGGGTACATGACGGCGCTGCTGGCGAGCCTGGCCGGCCACGTCTACAGCGTCGAGCTGCTCTCGGATTTCTCCGCGACCGCGGCGGGCAAGCTCGCCGCGCACGGCATCGCCAATGCGACCCTGGAGGTCGGCGATGCCGCCCAGGGCTGGTCCCGGCACGCGCCGTACGACGCCATCCTGCTCACCGGTTCGGTGCCGGTGCTGTCTCCCCGGTTCCGGGCGCAGCTTAGGTCGGGGGGCCGGCTGCTGGCGGTGGTCGGCGATCCGCCGGTGATGACCGCGCGCCTGACCACCTGCGTGACCGACGGCGCCTGGAACGAGACCGGGCTGTTCGAAACCTGCATCGCGCCGCTGCGCAACGTACCGCAGCCGGAGCGGTTTGTGTTCTGACCCGGCAAGCTGGCCCGGGCCTTGCTCGCGGCGAGCGGGCTGGGCGGCGCAAACCGCCCCGAGCGCCGGCCGACGAAACGGGAACCAACCCTCGAAGGGACCGAAGAATATGCGCCTGAGACTGATTGCCTGCGCTGCCGCGCTGCTCGCCGGCGGCCCGCTGCACGCGGAAGATCTGATGGACATCTACCGGGAGGCCCTGGTACAGGACCCGGTATTCGCGGCGCAACGGGCCACCTATCAGGCCACCAAGGAGCGCAAGGTGCAGGCGCGGGCCCTGCTGCTGCCGAACATCAACGCCACCGCCAACGCCAACTACAACGACATCGACACGCAGTTCGACGGCAACACGGCCGCCACCACCCAGGTGGAAGGCCAGCGCGATTACGAATCGTACGGGGGGGCGCTGAACATCACTCAGCCCCTGTTCCGCCGCCAGAACAACGTCACCGTGCAGCAGGCCGGCATCCAGGTCGAGCAGGCCGGCAACCAGCTCGCCCAGGCCGGCCAAGAGCTGATGCTGCGCGTGGCGCAGGCCTATTTCGACGTGTTGCTCGCCCAGTTCGAGCTGCTCACCGTCGAGGCGCAGAAGGCCGCCACCGCCGAGCAGCTGGCGCAGGCCAAGCGCAACTTCGAGGTCGGCACCGCCACCATCACCGACACCTACGACGCCCAGGCACGCTACGACCTGATCGTGGCGCGCGAACTGGCCAGCCGCAACGACATCCAGGTGCGCATCAACGCCCTGCAGCAGATCATCGGCCGTCCCCCGGCGCCGCTCGCCAAGCTGGATGGGCCGGTCACGCTGAACCCCCCCGAGCCCAACGACATGGAGCAGTGGGTGCAGGCCGCCTACGCCAACAGCCAGCAGGTGCAGGTGGCCAAGGCCAACGCGGACCTCGCCGCCAAGGAGGTGGACAAGAACCGCTTCGGCCACTATCCGACCCTGGACGCCGTGGGCAACCTCAGCTACAACAGCCAGGGCGACTCCAATTTCGGCGTGGGCCAGGACGTGACTAGCGCCGTGGTGGGTCTGCAGCTCGCCGTGCCGCTGTACAGTGGCGGGTCGATCAGCTCGCGGGTGCGCGAAGCGATCTCCAACCGCACGCGCGCCGAGCAGGACCTGGAGAACACCCGCCGCACCGTGGCCCAGGCCACGCGCCAGGCGTTTCTGGCGGTCAACACCGGCCTGTCCGAGATCAACGCCCTGCAGCAGGCGGTGGCGAGCAACAAGCTCTCGGTCGAGGCGAGCAAGCTCGGCCAGGAGGTGGGGGTGCGCACCCAGGTGGACGTGCTCAACGCACAGGGGCTGCTGTTCCAGGCGCAACGCGACCTGGCGCGCGCTTATTACGTCAGCATCCTGAGCCAGCTGCGTCTAAAAGCCAGCGTCGGCCGGCTGTCCGAGGTCGATCTGGAGAACGTCAACCGGCTGCTCGCCAAGTAGGCTTGAACGATCTGCGCGCCGACAAGGCCGCACTGCGTGTAGCGGTGCTGGCGCGCCGTGACGCCCTTCCCCATACGGCACGTGCCGATCTGAGCCGCCGCATCACCGGCGCTCTGCTGGCGCAGCCGGCGCTGGCCACCGCTGCGACTGTCGCCGCCTACCTTTCGTTCGGGAGCGAGTTCGATACCGCCGATTTTGTCGCGCGCGTGCTCGGTGCCGGCAAGCGCCTGGCGCTACCGCGCGTCAACCGGGAACAGCACCGGCTCGAACTGCATGCCGTGGATGATCTGGACCGCGACCTCGTGCCGGGTGTGTGGGGCATTCGCGAGCCGTGGCCCGAGCGTTGCCCGTTGACGACGCTGCAGGAGACCGATCTGGTGCTTGCCCCGGGTGTGGCCTTCTCTTCGCGCTGCGATCGGTTGGGCTATGGCGGCGGTTTCTACGACAAGCTGCTCGCCGGGCGTGGGACGCGCCCTGTCGTGATCGCCGCAGCTTTCGATGTGCAGGTCGTATCCACGCTCCCGGTCGGCCCCGATGATGTGCCGGTGGACCTGGTCGTCACCGAGTCGGCGATCTATCGGAAGTCGCCCTCTCGCCTGGCGGGCGAGGGGCGGGGGTAACGGTTAAGAGGGCCTGATCGCCTTCCAAGACGCTCCGCACCAGCTCCAGCGTCCGCTGCGTCGCCCCTTCATGCTGTCGCATCAGCACCAGCCCGGCCTTCCCCATCCGCTCGCGGCGCTGCGCATCGCCGAGCAGCTCGCGCAGGCGCGCCGTCAACTGCGCCACGTCGGCGACTTGCACCGCGGCGCCTGCCTCCACCGCGAGCTGCGTCGCTTGCGCAAAGTTGAACGTGTGCGGCCCGATCAGCACCGGCTTGCCGATCGCGCAGGCCTCCAGCAGATTCTGGCCCCCGAGCGGCAGCAGGCTGCCGCCGACGAACGCGATGTCGCAGGCCGCGTAATAGGCGAACAGCTCCCCCATGCTGTCGCCCAGCAGCACGCGCGTACCGGCGCGCACCGTTGCGTTCTCGCTGCGCCGTTGGTACGCTGTGCCGCGGCGCTCCAGGATCTGCGCGACGTCCTGGAACCGCTGCGGGTGGCGGGGCACTATTACGGTAAGCAGCTCCGGCGGCATGCCGCCGATTGCATCCAGCACCCGCTCCTCCTCCCCGGCGCGTGTGCTGGCCGCCACCAGCACCGGCCGCGCGCCGAACCGATCGCGCAGCTTCGCCGCCAGCTCCAGGTCCGCGGGCTTTGGTCCACGGTCGAACTTGAGATTGCCGGTGACCGTGACCGGCGCCGCGCCCAGGGCGC
>DATBMG010000260.1:0-23276 GCA_036554965.1 Burkholderiales bacterium | reverse complement strand
AGGCGGCTCGACTCCTGCGGCGCCACGAGATTGTCGTGCCGGCTGTAGATGGAGGTGAAGGGCACGGGAAATGCGCCGCGCTCGCTCGCCTCCAGTGCGCGCAACCAGGGGCTGTCCGGGCGCATCTGGCGGCCGTTCTCGCCCGGCGCCATCCGCGCGTGCACGCTGCCGTGATGCGGCGCGCCGAGCGTGACGACGCGCTCGACGTGCTGCGGCCCGCGTGCGCGCAGGTAGGCGCGGATCGCAAGACCGCCCATGCTGTGGCCGATCAGCACGACTTTGCCGGCGCTGCTGCGCCCGCGCACCTCATCCACACGCCGCGCCAGCACCGGCACATGGCGGTCGATATCGCAGAACGGCTCCAGGTCCACGGCGAACACATCGTAGCCTCGCTCGGCAAGACGGCGGCGCAGCCACCGCCAGCTACCCGCGTTGCACAGATACGCGTGTACCAGGACGATCGGCGATCGGTCGCTGCCCGACGGCGCGACACGCGCGCTGCGCTGGAACGGCATCAACACCGTGAACAGCAGCATCGCCGCACCGATCTCGGTCAGCAGCGCCCCGAGTAGTCGCAGCGGTCCGATGCAGTCCCTGCGCGGCATCGGACTCGCGTGCACGGACGCGATCACGCAGGAAAGCAGGATCGGCCCGGCACGCAAGACGATTGCCGCGGTCAATGCTACCGCCAGCACGCGCACCCACCCCATGCTCGGCCCGAGCCACAGCGCGAGCGCGGCGTACAGGGCCAGTTCCACCGCCAGCAGCAGGCGCAGCGTGCGCGCGAGCTTGCGCACCGGACCGGGCTCAGGCCTGCGACCGTGCCGCGAGCGCCGCGGCCAGCGAGGAGGCATTGCGCGCGGTCAGCGCGTAGATCGAGAGTTGCGGGTTGGCGCCGATGCCGGTGGGGAACACCGAGCCGTCGTGCACCGACAGGTTGGCGAGCTGCCAGTGGCGGCCGCGCGCGTCCACCACGCCGCTGCGCGCGTCCGCGCCCATGGCGCAGCCCCCCATGACGTGCGCGCTGACCACGCGGGTGCGCAGAGGCTCGAGCGGCAACGCCGCAATCGCGGCGCGCGCCTGCGCCCAGCTGTCGTAGCCGCTCGCCTGCTCGTGGACCGGCAGCACGCGTGTCGCGCCGGCCGCGAACTGGATCTCGGCCATCGCCAGCAGCGCGCGTCGCATGCCCTGCCGCAGGACATCGGTGATCGGATAGTCGAGCACCGGCGAGCCGTCGTCGCGCAGCAGAACCTGCCCGCCGCCGCTGTCCGCGTGAAAACCGTCGCGCAGCAGGGCGATCAGCACTTGCGCGTGCGTGAACCGGCGCATGAGCGCGGCATGCGCCGGGCCGAACCCCTGCAGCGTCATGCCGAACAGCAGCGGATGCAGGGGCGGGACCTCCAGCTTGAACCCGATCGGTCCGTCGATGGCGTCGCGCTCGAGGTAGTGATCGGAGTACACGCTCTGCGGCGCACCGGCGTGGCCATGCACCGGCTCGCGCATGAGCGCGGCCGAGATCACGGTCGGGTGCAGGAAGGTGCGCCGGCCGAGCAGGCGGTACGGGTCGGGCGCGCGGCTGCGCAGCAGCACCGCCGGCGACCCGATCGCGCCCGCGGCCAGCACGTAGTGGCGCGCGCGCACCGCGATGCTCTGCGCCTTCTGGCGAATGCCCTGAGCGTCGAGTGCACGCGCCTCGAGCACCTCCACGCGGCCGGCCGCGATGCGCAGGCGCTCCGCGCGCGCACGGACGACGAGGCGCGCACCTTGGTCCAGCGCCGCGGGAATGCTGGTGACGAGCATCGATTGCTTGGCGTTGGTGGGGCAGCCCACGCCGCAGTAGCCGAGGTTCCAGCAGCCGCTGACGTTGCGTTGGATGCGCCCGGCGCCGATCCCGAGCCGCTGTGCGCCGTGCAGCAACGCTTGGTTGTTTTCGTTCGGTGCGCTCTGCCAGGCGCCGATCGACAGGCGTCGTTCCATGCGCTCGAACCAGGGCGCCAGCCCGGCATCGGTGAGCTCGTGCAAGCCGAGACGCTCGCGCCAATAGGCGAGCGTGGCCGGCGGCGTGCGAAAGCTGGTGGTCCAGTTGACGGTAGTCGAGCCGCCCACACACCTGCCCTGCAGGATGGTGATGGCCTTGTCGCGCGTCTTGCGCGCCCCCGATTCCTGGTAGAGCTGCGGATAGGCCTCGGACTCGAGCATGCGGAAATCGCGCGAGCTGCGCAGCGGTCCTTCCTCGAGCAGCACCACATCCAGACCGGCGTTGGCGAGGATCTCCGCGGTGAGGCCGCCGCCCGCGCCGGTGCCAACGACGGCCACATCGCAGGTGAGCCGCAGGTCGCGCTCCAGGGTCGAGGCGTCGGTGACTTTCCAGCCTGCGGCCAGGCCCTCGGCGATCGGATCCCGGATCGTCATGCCCGCTCCATCATGCGAGTCTGGGCGGCCCAGGGTAGGCCAGGGCGGCCCAGCTTTCGGAGCGCGCGTACCAGCTCGCCATGATCAGCTCGTGCAGCGCGTGGTAGGCCGACTGCAGCAGGCTGAACCAGCTGGTGCGCCAGTCTTGCAGGAAGGCGCCGATGTCGTCCGGATGCGCCTGCGGCCAAGGGCGCCACACCCCGGCGACCAGGCAGCGCGTGGGCGCGAAGGTGAGCAGCGTGAACAGCTCCGCGACCTCGTCCTGGAGATGGGGCGGCAAACCGGCGACCGCCACTTCCACGCCGTTCGCGACATCGCTTACCGCCTGCGCGCGCGCCTCCCCCTCCGGCAGCGCGCCGGCCAACATCACGGGAATAATCGCGGCAAGGGCTTGGCGCTGGTCGGCCTCCAGGACGCCGGGCGGTGCAGCCGCGTGCACAGGCAAGCGGCGCAGCAGGGTCAGCAGCACGGCACCGGCGGTGCCGGCCCGCAGGAATTCGCGTCTGGTGGGCACGCGGCCATTCTATCCACGGCATGGCCGCTGGGTCTTAGACTGAAGGCTCTAACAACGCACCTCGCTGACCCTTGTGCGCGCGCCCACGCAGCCCCCATCTATGGATCGCGCCCCGCCATGCCCGAGACACCCCTGCCCGTGCCCACCGACCGCCCTGCCCTGCTGGCCCACATCGAGGCCAGCCTGGCGAGGTCGAGGACGCTGCGGGCGACCGCCTCCACCTCGCCGCAGCGCGCCGCCGACCGCAGCGCGTTGCGCGCCTGGCAAGCCCAGCGGCTGGCGGCCACCCACCGCAACCTGCTGGAGAGCCGCCGTTACGGGGCCGCTGCCGCGTTCTTCCTGGCCGACCTGTACGGGCGCAAGGACTTCACCGAGCGCGACGACGAGGTAGCCCGGCTCGCGCCCAGGCTCGCCTCGGTGCTGCCGATCGGAGCGGTGCAGAGCCTGGCGCTCGCCATCGAGCTGGATGCGCTGTCCGAAGACCTGGATTCCCGCCTCATCGATGCGCTGCGCCGGCAAGGTGGCGCCGACGCGGCCCTGCTGCTGGACGAGCGGCGCTATGCCGCGGCCTACCGCGCCTGCGGCAACCGCGAGCAGCGGGCGCTGCAGATCGCGCTGATCGACTGGATCGGCCGGCTCCTTGACCGGGTGGCGCACAAGCCCTTCGTCAACGCGGCCTTGGAGCTGTCGCGCGGGCCCGCCCGGCTGGCCGGGCTGCTCGCCCTGCACGACTTCCTGGACCGGGGCCTGCATGCCTTCCGCTCGATGAACGGCGCCCAGGAGTTCCTCGGCTTGATCCGCCGCCGCGAGACGCAGATCATGGAGCAGCTGTTCGCCGGCGCAGCACAACCATTCGTCGCGGACACCGCGTGAGCCGCGTCGCTCTTGACCTGGCGCAACTCAACCGGGCCGCAATGGCTTGAAGCTGTCGCTTCGAAGGAGAGTGTAATGGAAAAGCCCTGGCTGAGAAGCTATCCCCCCGGCATGCCGCCGGAGGTGGACATCCACGAATTCTCGTCGATCAAGGACATCCTGGAGCGCTCCTGCGAGCGGTTTCGCGACCTGCCTGCCTATTCCAACCTCGGCACCACGCTCACCTACGGCGATGTGGAGCGGCTGACCCGGCAGTTCGGCGCCTTCCTGCAGGCGCTGCCCGGCATGAAGAAGGGCGAGCGCGTGGCGATCATGATGCCGAACCTGCTGCAGTACCCGGTGGCGCTGTTCGGCACGCTGCGCGCGGGCATGACGGTGGTCAACGTCAACCCGCTCTACACCGCGCGCGAGCTCGAGTACCAGCTCAAGGATTCGGGCGCCCGCGCCGTGGTGGTGGTGGAGAACTTCGCCAGCACGCTGCAGCAGGTGGTGGGCAAGACCCCGGTGGAGCACGTGGTCACCACCCGGATCGGCGACATGTGCCCGGTGCCGCAGCGCTGGATCGTCAACTTCGTGGTCGCCAACGTGAAGGGCCTGGTGCCGCACTGGCGCATCGACGGTGCCATCGATTTCGCCGCCGCGTTGCGCCGCGGCGCGGCCGACCGGCTGCAACCGGTCGAGCTGACGCACGACGACGTCGCCTTCCTGCAATACACCGGCGGCACCACCGGCGTGCCGAAGGGCGCCCAGCTCACGCACGGCAATATCGTGGCCAATCTGCAGCAGGCCTCGACCTGGATCTCGCGCGAGCTGAAGGAGGGTTCCGAGACCATCATCGCCGCGCTGCCGCTGTATCACATCTTCTGCCTGACCGCGAACCTCCTCACCTTCATGAAGTACGGCGGGCACAACATCCTGATCACCAACCCGCGCGACTTGCCGGCCTTCGTGAAAGAGCTGGAGAAATCGAAGTTCACCGCCATCACCGGCGTGAACACGCTGTTCAACGCGCTCATGAATACGCCCGGCTTCGAGAAGATCGACTTCTCCAGCCTGAAGCTCGCCTTGGGCGGCGGCGCGGCGATCCAGCGTGCGGTGGCCGAGCGCTGGAAACAGGCGACCGGCAAGCCGCTGATCGAGGCCTACGGCCTGACCGAGACCTCGCCGGCGGCCTGCATCAATCCGCTGTCGCTGCAGGAGTTCAACGGTTCCATCGGCCTGCCGATCCCCTCCACCGATGTCAGCGTCCGCGACGACGACGGCAACGAGGTGGCGCACGGCACGGTGGGCGAGATCTGCATCCGCGGCCCGCAGGTGATGAAGGGCTATTGGAACCGGCCGGACGAAACCGCCAAGACTCTGACCGCGGACGGCTGGCTGAAGACCGGCGACATGGGCTACATGGACGACGCCGGCTACGTGTTCGTCACCGACCGCAAGAAGGACATGATCCTGGTGTCGGGCTTCAACGTGTACCCCAACGAGATCGAGGGCGTGCTCGCCACGCACCCCGGCGTGCTCGAGTCCGCCGCGGTCGGCATCCACGACGACAAGTCGGGCGAGGCGGTGAAGGTGGTGATCGTCAGGAAAGATCCGAACCTGACCGCCGAGCAGGTCATCGCCCATTGCCGCCAGCACCTCGCACCCTACAAGGTGCCCAAGGTCGTCGAGTTCCGCAGCGAGCTCAAGAAGACCCCGATCGGCAAGGTGTTGCGGCGCGAGCTGCGCGAGCCGGAGTCGGCGGCGGCGTAGGCCTGAGGCCGGTCCGCAAGGAAGCGCCGCGGCCGGCGGAAAACCTGTCGGGATCGCGGCGCCGCGGGCGCGCCCCTCGCGCGCGCCTGCGTCACTGCGTTGAAACCGCCGTATTCATGATCGTCTGGAGCTCGCTGCCCGACAGTGCGCGGCTGTAGATCCGCACCTCGTCGATGCGCCCGAGAAAGTGTTCGCCGCGGGCACCGTCTGCGCCGATGCGTAGCGGGCTCGTGGAGGTGGCGATGGCGCCGGTTTGCGTTCGGCTGGCGACTTGCACACCGTTCACGAACAGCCTCTGCCTTGCACCGTCATAGGTAGCCGCCAGATGCGTCCATCTGTTTACCGGCAGCGCCGAGGCGCTCCAGAGCCGGTTCCACGTCGTGGTGAAGACACCCGTGAAAACCCTGCCCGAGGTGCCGCTGCTGGCGTGCAGGTGATAGGCGTTGCTGCCGGAGCGTTCTTTTACGATCACTACACGCCGGTCCGTCATCGCGACGGTGGGATACACCCAGGCAGCGAGCGTCATGGCGCCGGACAGATCGAGCGATGGGGAGTCCCTCACCGTGATCCGGCTGCTGCTGCCGTTGAACCAGAGCGACTTGCCGAATTTGCCGGCGTTGCTCCACCTAGCCCCGGAAACCGTACCGACGTTGCCGTTGCCCGACAGATCGGACACGCTGCTTCCGGTGCCTTCGTTGAAGCCATAGGCTGCGACAAGACCCCTTGGGCCGCCAGTGCTCGCGCTGACCGTGATGGGAGCGGAAGACGTGACGGCCGCGGTTCCACCCGGGCCGATCGCGGTCAAGCTGACATAGTAAGTGCCGGGCTGAAGGTATCGGTGGGTCGGGCTCTTGAGCGTGCTCGCGCTCCCGTCTCCGAAGTTCCACGCCCAGCTGGTGACCTCGCCGGTGGTGGTGTTGGCGAATCCGACGTCGAGCGGTGCGCGGCCGCTGCTGGGCTGCGCGGCGAAGGTCACTTTGGGGGCGGGCGGAGTAGAGGGGGGGGCCGGAGGCGGAGCCGAGGCAATCGGGATAGTCAGCTCGTTCGAGTACGCGCTCTCCACCTTTGCCGGGTCGTAGGCGGTCACGCTGCAGAAATGCGTTGCGCCTGCCGCCAGGTTGACGACGTAGGTGTCCGTATTGCCGACGTCGAAGCGCGTCGCATAGCTGCGACTGGATAACCCACAGTACAGCACGAAGCCCGCTGCGCCGGACGCGCCGTAGTCCCAGCGCAAGGTGACCTGAGCCGCGCGCGCGCTGGCGTACAGACCCAGGCCGACCACCAGCGCCGCGGTGCAAAGAAACGTCGCCCTCGCACTGGCGTGATAGCGCTGTACCGGGGGCGACCCTTCGGGTATATGTCGTCGTTCTGTATGCGGATGCATCGGCAGTCCATTGCCACGGAAGCCGGGCACGCATAGCACCTGTCATACCACTCAATAAAAACAGCATCTTGATGCGCGAAGCTGAGGCGTTTCGTCATCGGCGCGCGACGTGCATCGCGGCGTGAAGGGGCGAACCCGTTTCGATTCAACGATCTCTCGCAGCCGCGATCGGCGACAGGTGGAAATTTGCGACGCGTCGTCCATCTGCGTCATCGCGACCGGCGATCCCGCGCAGGATCGAGCCGCAGAGCGCGCGATGCCGTGTCCATTGCCGAGGAATCGATTGTCGACAGGTGCGCTTGTCATAGCGCAGTGGCGTCGCCGGACGGTAGCAGGGCAGCCGCATCACGGATGTGCGGCCACGGCGACACGCCGCGCCGTGTCGCCGATGTGATACTGCCCGTCGCCGGGCGTTACGCCGCGACCTTCGCCTGTGCCGGCGCGCGCCAGGCCTCCAGCAGTTTGGCTTGCTTCTGCCTCGCCGCGGCAAGATGCCGTGCCTTCACGTGGCCGAAGCCGCGGATGTCCTCGGGGATCGAGGCGATCTGCATAGCGAGGCCGTGGTTGTCGGGCGTGAGCTGCGCAAGCAGCTGGTCCACGGTCTTCTCGTAATCCGCGATCAGCCGCCGCTCGGTGCGGCGCTCCTCGCTGTAGCCGAACACGTCGAGCGCCGTGCCACGCAGGAACCGCAGCTTCGCCAGCAGCTTGAATGCACCGAACATCCAGGCGCCGTATTCACGCTTCACCAGCTCGCCCTTGTCGTTGCGCTTGGCGAGCAACGGCGGCGCCAGGTGGAAGTGCAAACGGTAGTCGCCCTCGAACTGCGCCTTTACCTTCTCCAGGAAGGCCGGGTCGGCATACAGGCGCGCCACTTCGTACTCGTCCTTATACGCCAACAGCTTGAAGTAGTAGCGCGCCACCGCTTCGCTGAGCCCGCTGAGACCTCTGGCTTTGTGCTGCTCCTCCTTGCGCACGCGCTCGACCAGCGCCGCATACTTCTGCGCATAAGCCGCATCCTGGTAGGCGGCGAGGAACTCGACGCGGCGCTGGATCATCTCGTCCAGCGATTCGGAGATACGCGCGGGTGCCACCGCCTCCCGTGGCGCGATCATGCGCTCCACCGTCGCGGGATCCACCGCCATGCGCCGGCCCCACAGGAAGGCGGCCTGGTTCATCTTGACCGCCGCGCCGTTCAGTTCGATGGCCTGCTCGATGGCGTGCGCCGACACCGGCACCAGCCCACGCTGATAGGCGAAGCCGAGCATGAACATGTTGGTGGCGATGGAGTCGCCCATCAGTGCCGTTGCCACGCGCGTGGCCTCAACGAACTCGGCGTTGGCATCCCCAACGCCCTTCATGACGGTGCGCTTGAGCGACTGGGCCGGAAAGGCGAGGTCGGCGTTGCGCGTGAAATCGCCAGTCATCTGCTGATGCGTGTTGACCAGCGCGCGCGTGACCCCCGCACGGGTCGTGTCCATCGCCTTCTCGCTGGCGGAGACCACCAGGTCGCAGCCCAGCATCAACTGCGCGCCGCCCGAACCCAGGCGCACGGTCCTGATGTCCTGCGGTGTCGCGGCGATCTGCAGATGCGCCAGCACCGCACCGCCCTTCTGGGCCAGGCCGGCCATGTCGAGGCTCGAGAATCCCTTGTCCTCCAGATGCGCCGCCATTCCGAGGATGGCGCCGATGGTCACCACGCCAGTGCCGCCCACGCCGGTAACCATGATGCCGTAGGGCCGGTCGATCGCCGGCAGCGCCGGCTCGGGCAGCACCGCGAACGGCAGCCCCGCCATGTCGGCGCCCTCGGTGATCGCGCCCTTGCCCTTGCGCAAGCCGCCGCCGTGCACCGTGACGAAGCTGGGACAGAAGCCCTTCACGCAGGAATAATCCTTGTTGCAGGAGGACTGATCGATCCTGCGCTTGCGGCCGAACTCCGTCTGCTGCGGCACGATCGACACGCAGTTCGACTGCACGCCGCAGTCGCCGCAGCCTTCGCACACCAGGTCGTTGATGAAAGCGCGCTTCGCCGGGTCGGGGAAGGCGTTGCGCTTGCGCCGACGCCGCTTCTCCGAGGCGCAGGTCTGGTCGTAGATGATGGCGGTGGTGCCCGCGATCTCGCGGATCTGGCGCTGCACCCGGTCGTAGTCGTCGCGGTGGTGCACCTGCACCTGGGGCGGGAAGGCTCCGGCGGCGTACTTGTACGGCTCGTCGGTGACCACTGCGACTTGCTTGACGCCCTCGGCGAGCAGCTCGCGCGCGATCTGCGGCGGCGCGAGGTTGCCGTCGATGTGCTGACCGCCGGTCATGGCCACCGCGTCGTTGTACAGGATCTTGAAGGTGACGTTCACCCCGGCAGCGATGGCCGCCCGTACCGCGAGGAAGCCCGAGTGGAAGTAGGTGCCGTCGCCGACGTTCTGGAAGACGTGCTTGGTCTTCACGAACGGGGCCTCGCCGATCCAGCTTGCGCCCTCGCCCCCCATCTGGGTGAACCCGGCGGTGTTGCGATCCATGTACTGCACCAGGAAGTGGCAACCGATACCGGAGAGCGCGATGCTGCCCTCGGGCAGCCGGGTCCCGCTGCTGTGCGGACAGCCGGAGCAGAAGTAAGGCGTGCGGTCCATCGCCGGCTTCTCGGGCATGCGCGCTTCGAGCCGCTCCTGCTCCTTGACGCGCTGCTGGAGCTGCGCATCGGAGGTGCGCTCGAGAATGCGACGGCCGACTTCCACCGCGATTTGATTCGGGTCGAGCGCACCATTGCTCTGGAACAGCAGTGCGCCGCGCTCGTCTTGCTTGCCGATGATCTTCGGCGCGTTGGCCAAACCGTAGAGCGTTTCCTTGAGCTGCCACTCGATCAAGGAGCGTTTCTCCTCGATCACGATGATCTTTTCCAGGCCTTGCGCGAACGCCGTCGCGCCCTGCGGCTCGAGCGGGAAGGTCATGCCCACTTTGTACAGGCGCAGGCCCAGACGGCTAGCCTCGGCTTCATCGATGCCCAGGTACTGCAGCGCCTGGCGCACGTCCATGTACGACTTGCCGCAGGTAACGACGCCCAGCTTGGCGTGCGGCGCGTCCAGGATCAGCCGGTCCAGTCCATTGGCGCGCGCGAAGGCACGCGCCGCTTCGAGCTTGTAGCGGTGAAGGCGCAGTTCCTGCTCGAGGAACTGATCGGGCCACCGAATGTTGAGCCCTTCCGGAGGCATCCGGAAATCTGTGGGCGTTACGATGCGCACGCGCTCCGCGCCGACGTCGACGGTGCCGGAGGCGTCGATCACGTCTTTCACGCACTTCAGCCCCACCCACACGCCGGCGAAGCGCGACAGCCCCCAGCCATAGATGCCGTAGTCGAGCAACTCCTGCACGCCGGCGGGGTTGAGCACCGGGATCATCGCATCCACCATCGCGTACTCGCTTTGGTGCGCGGTGGTGGAGGACTCGCAGGTGTGGTCGTCGCCCATCAGCACGAGCACACCGCCCCTGGGATGAGAGCCCGCGAGGTTGCCGTGGCGGAAGACATCCCCGGTGCGGTCCACGCCCGGGCCTTTCCCGTACCAGACCGCGAACACGCCGGCGTAGTCGCTCGCGCCGTGGAAGCCGAGCTGCTGCGTGCCCCAGCAGGCTGTGGCGGCGAG
The DNA here is from genome assembly GCA_036554965.1 of Burkholderiales bacterium. Taxonomy (GTDB): domain Bacteria; phylum Pseudomonadota; class Gammaproteobacteria; order Burkholderiales; family SHXO01; genus SHXO01. The sequence continues at coordinate 12,712 of DATBMG010000260.1, read as the reverse complement.
ATCCTCGTTCACGCCGGGGTTGAAGACGATGTGGTGCGCCTCGAGGTGCTTCTTGGCGGCCCACAGCTGCTGATCGTAGCCGCCCAGCGGCGAGCCACGGTAGCCGCTCACGTAGCCGCCGGTGTGGAATCCTTCCGCGCGGTCGCGCAGGTGCTGCATCAGCGGCAAGCGCACCAGCGCCTGGGTGCCGGTGATGAAGATGCGGCCGGATTGCAGCGTGTACTTGTCGTCCAGGGAGACGGTGCGGAGGGTCATGCGGGCCTCGGTCGGGGCGCTCGTCGATGCGTTGACGACGATCATGTTGCCACAGAACGGTTACTGCATAAACCTCGGTCCGCCAAGGGATTCTCCCGGCGCGCGGGGATTTCGCAAGCTCAATTTCCACATGCGCGCGTGGAACCCGAACGGCTGCGGCGGCAGCGCGGCGACGCCGCAGATCAGCGCTTGATGACGATCTTGCCGACGTGGGCCGCGCTTGCCAGGTGCTCGTAGGCCGCCCGTGCGCTTTCGAAGGCGAAACTGCGGTCGATGCGGGGACGCAGCCGGTGGCGGGCGATGGCGCGGTTCATCTCTTCGAACATCTCGCGCGAGCCGACATAGATGCCCTGCACGCGCAGGTGGCGGCGCAGGATGGCGGCGGTCGGAATGGGCCCGGCGGTGCCGGTCAGCACGCCGATGAGGGTGACGATGCCGCCGAAGCGCACCGCAGTCAGGGACTTCTCCAGCGTTCCGGCGCCACCGACTTCCACCACCACGTCGGCGCCGCGGCCTTCGGTCAGTTCCAGCACGGCCTTGTCCCAATCGGGACGGCGCTTGTAGTTGATCAGATCGTCGGCGCCGAACTGCCGGGCGAGCGTCAGCTTGTCGTCGCTGCTGGAGGTGATGATGCAACGCGCACCGTGCAACTTGGCGAACTGCAATGCGAACAGCGAAACACCGCCGGTCCCCTGCAACAGCACCACGTCGCCGGCCTTGACCCGCGCCTCGCGCACCAGCGCGTTCCACGCGGTGACGGCGGCGCAAGGCAAGGTCGCCGCCTCCTCGTCGCTCAGATGCTGCGGCACCTTCACCACACCCTGCTCCGACAGCACGACGTGCTCCGCGAGCATCCCGTCGATTGCACCGCCCAGGGCGGTGGCGGCCACCTCGGCGCTGGGTGCCCCCGCGATCCAACCCTGCATGAAGCAGCCCGCGACGCGGTCGCCAGCCTGGACCCGCGTCACCCCCGGGCCGACTTCGACCACTTCACCCGCGCCGTCCGACAGCGGGATCCGCCCCGCGGGCGGCGGGCCGCCATACGCGCCCCTCGCCACATTCAAGTCGCGGTAGTTGAGCGACCAAGCCCGGGGCGCGATCAACACCTGCCCGGCGCCGGGCCTGGGATCGGGACGCTCGACCAAGGTCAAGCTGTCTAGGCTTTGCACTGGCTTGAGTTCGTAGGCGCGCATGGTGTCCTCGTCGAGCTGCATAGCCCGGATGCAACCGCCCCGCCACCTTGTCGGCAAGCCGTGCGGCGGAATTCGGGAGGAGAAAGATTCCATCCTCCCCGGATTCCGCCTCGCTCCGGGCTACTCGGGGCGCCGCTGCGTTGTACGAATAGTTGAAGCTTCTCAGAACGGAATATCGTCGTCCAGATCGTCGAAGCCGGTGGATTTCTTCGCGCCGCCCGCCGCCGCAGCCACCGCCGGCTTCTTCGCCGGCGCCGCGCTCTCGGCGCCGCCGTTGTCCGACACCTCGCGCATCTCCGCGCTGCCGCCGCCACGACCGCCGAGCATCTGCATGCGGTCGCCGCGGATCTCGGTGGTGGTGCGCTCGTTGCCGTCCTTGTCGGTCCACTTGCGCGTCTGCAGGCGGCCTTCGACGTACACCGAGCTGCCCTTGCGCAGATACTCGCCGCAGATCTCGGCCTGCCGCCCGAAAAAGGCGATGCGGTGCCACTCGGTCTGCTCCTGCATGTCGCCGTTCTTGTCCTTCCACTTATCGGTGGTGGCGATGCTGAAGTTCGCCACGGCGTCGCCGCTGGGCAGGTAGCGCACTTCCGGGTCGCGGCCGAGGTTGCCGATCAAGATCACTTTGTTCACGGATGCCATCTGTTCACTCCTCGATTTCAGGCGGAGCGGTTTGCTTCATCGCCTGCGCACCCCCGCCTGGTTCAGGTGCGCAGGCCGACGGCGGCCGGCGCCCGCATGGGCCAGGCCACCAGCAGCCAGGACATGGTCAGCAGCCCGCACAGCAGGAACACCGCCGGCGCGCCGAAGTGCTGCGAGATGAATCCGCCGGCGGTCGCGCCGGCGAACGTACCGAGAAACTGCACGCTGCTGTACACCCCCGTGGCGGTGCCGCGCGCCTGCGGCGGCGCGGCCTTGGAGATCAGCGAGGGCAGGCTCGCTTCCAACAGGTTGAAACCGGCAAAGAACACCAGCAGCGCGATGGCGATGTCCACCCGCGAGGGCTCGGGCAGCGCGAGCAGCGCCTGCGCTGCAAGCAGCACGCCGATCGACGCCAGAAAGGCGAGCTTCTGCTGCCCGCGCCGCTCGGACAGAATCAGAGGCGGCACCATCAGCAGCACCGACCCGGCCATCACCGGCAGATACACCTGCCAATGGCTGGCCGGGGGGAGGCCCGCGTCGCGCAACGAGAAGGGCACGACCACGAACATCGCCATGAGCACCGCGTGCAGGACAAAGATGCCGTAGTTCAGTCGCACCAGCTCGGGATGCGCGAGCACGCCGGCGAAGCCCGGCTGCTGGCCCGCCCGGCCAAGGATGTCGTTTTTCGGGCGCACGTGCACGACCGGGTCGGGCACCACCCAGCGCACCACGGCGAGCGCCGCGAGCGCCAGCACACCGGTGAGCGCGAAGATGCCCGGCACGCCTGCGATCCGGCTCAACACCGGCCCCGCAACCATCGACACACCGAAGGTGGCGCCGATGCTGACGCCGATGATTGCCATCGCCTTGGTGCGCTGCTCGTCGCGCGTGAGGTCGGCGGTGAGCGCGATCACCGCCGCGGAGATCGCGCCCGCCCCCTGCACGATGCGGCCCAGGATCACGACATAGATGTCCTGGGCGCCGGCGGCGAGGAAGCTGCCCAGCGCGAACACGGCGAGCCCCAGGTAGATGGCCGGCTTGCGGCCCCAGCGGTCGGAAAGCCAGCCGAAAGGAATCTGCAGCAGCGCCTGGGTCAGGCCGTAGGCGCCCAGCGCGATGCCCATCAGGGTGTGGCTGTTGCCGCCGGGCAGGTGCTCGGCGTACAGCGCGAACACCGGCAGGATGATGAACATACCCAGCAGCCGCAACCCGAAAATGCTCGCCAGCCCGAGACTTGCGCGCAACTCCGCGGCGCTCATGCGGTCGCCTGCCGACATGCCTGATCGAGGGGAAAGGGGAGGTTGGGAATGGCAAACGCAGTGCGCTATAGTATCAGTTTGCCCTGCGCGCCTTGCCCCGGTGCGGGCACCCTGCACGGCTGTGGCCCTGGATCTCAATTCGTATCCCCATGGATTTCATTCGTATACGGGGCGCCCGCACCCACAACCTCAAGAACATCGATCTCGAGCTGCCCCGCAACCGGTTGGTCGTGATCACCGGATTGTCGGGCTCCGGCAAGTCCTCGCTCGCGTTCGACACGCTGTACGCTGAGGGACAGCGCCGCTACGTGGAGTCGCTGTCGGCTTACGCCCGGCAGTTCCTGCAGCTCATGGAGAAGCCCGATGTCGATCTGATCGAGGGCCTGTCGCCGGCCATCGCCATCGAGCAGAAGGCCACCAGCCACAATCCGCGCTCGACGGTGGGCACCGTCACCGAGATCCACGACTACCTGCGGCTGCTGTTTGCTCGCGCCGGCGACCCGCAGTGCCCCGATCACGGCATCACGCTCGCCGCTCAAAGCGTGGCGCAGATGGTGGATCATGCGATGAGCCTGCCGCCGGAAACCCGGTTGATGATCCTGTCGCCGCTGGTGGTTGGGCGCAAGGGCGAGCAGCAGGAGCTGATCGAGGACCTGCGTGCCCAGGGCTTCGTGCGGGTGCGCGTGGACGGCGAGGTGCACGAGCTGGACGGCGCGCCGAAGCTGGCCCGCAACCGCAAGCACACCATCGAGGTGGTGGTGGACCGGCTGAAGGTGCGCCCCGACGCCAAGCAGCGCCTGGCCGAGTCGTTCGAGACGGCGCTGCGCCATTCCGACGGCCGTGCCATCGCCGTGGAGATGGAGAGCGGGAAGGCGCACGTGTATTCGGCGCGTTTCGCTTGCCCGGTGTGCGGCTACTCGCTGCCGGAGCTGGAGCCGCGGCTGTTCTCCTTCAACAACCCGATGGGCGCCTGCCCGCGTTGCGACGGCCTGGGCCAGGTGAGCTTCTTCGATCCCGCGCGCATCGTTGCCTTCCCGCACCTGTCGCTCGCCTCGGGCGCGGTGCGCGGCTGGGACCGGCGCAATCAGCTCTACTTCCAGCTCCTGCAAGGGCTGGCGCAGCACTACGGCTTCGACCTCGACACGCCGTTCGAAGGTCTGCCCGCGCATATCCGGGAGGTGGTGCTGCAGGGCTCGGGACGCGAGAAGATCAAGTTCCGGTACGCGGCCCAGCGCGGCGCGCAGCATGTCCGCGCGCATGTCTTCGAGGGCATCGTGCCCAACTTCGAGCGGCGCTACAAGGAGACCGATTCGCCGGTGGTGCGCGAGGAGCTGGCCAAGTACCTGAACACCACGCCTTGCCCGGAGTGCGACGGCACCCGGCTGCGGCGCGAGGCGCGCTTCGTGTTCGTCGGCGGTCACACGGTCTACGCCCTGTCGCGCCTGCCGCTCAGGCAGGCGCAGGAGGCACTGCTCGGGCTGCAGCTGGCGGGCGCGAAGCTGGCGGTGGCCGGGAAGATCGTGCGCGAGATCGTCGAGCGGCTGCGCTTTCTCAACGACGTCGGCCTCGATTACCTGACGCTCGAGCGCGCTGCGGACACGCTCTCGGGCGGCGAGGCCCAGCGCATCCGGCTGGCAAGCCAAATCGGCTCGGGCCTGACCGGCGTGATGTACGTGCTGGACGAGCCGTCGATCGGTCTGCACCAGCGCGACAACGATCGCCTGCTGACCACGCTCAAACGGCTGCGAGATCTGGGCAACTCGGTGATCGTGGTGGAGCACGATCGGGACGCCATCGAAGCGGCGGACTTCGTGGTGGACATGGGGCCGGGGCCGGGCGAGCATGGCGGGCGCGTGGTCGCCACCGGCTCGCCGCCGGACATCACGCGCCACCCCGACTCTCTCACCGGCCAGTACCTGTCGGGCCGGCGCAGCGTCGCCATGCCGCTCACCCGTCACGCGCCGCAGCCGGATCGATGGCTGCGCGTGAGCGGCGCGCGCGGGAACAACCTGAAGAGCATCGACTTCAACCTGCCGGCCGGGCTGTTCACTTGCGTCACCGGCGTGTCGGGCTCGGGGAAATCGACGCTGGTCAACGACACGCTGTACAACGCCGCCGCGCGCCAACTATACGGAGCCGGGCAGGAGCCAGCGCCATGCGACGAGATCGCCGGGTTGGAGCTGTTCGACAAGGCGGTCAACGTCGATCAGAGCCCGATCGGTCGCACGCCGCGCTCCAACCCCGCGACCTATACCGGCCTGTTCACCCCGATCCGAGACCTGTTCGCCGGCGTGCCGCTGGCGCGCGAGCGCGGCTACGGGCCGGGGCGCTTCTCGTTCAACGTCAAGGGCGGACGCTGCGAGGCCTGCCAAGGGGACGGCGTGCTGAAGGTGGAGATGCACTTCCTGCCCGATGTGTACGTGACTTGCGACGTGTGCCACGGCAAGCGCTATAACCGCGAAACCCTCGAAGTGCAGTACAAGGGCAGGAGTATCTACGAGGTGCTGCAGATGACGGTGGAGCAGGCCCATGAGGTCTTCGGCCCGGTGCCCGCCATCGCACGCAAGCTGCAGACGCTGCTCGACGTGGGGCTGGGCTACATCACGCTGGGGCAGAGCGCGATCACGCTGTCCGGCGGCGAGGCGCAGCGCGTCAAGCTCGCGCTGGAGCTGTCCAAGCGCGACACCGGACGCACCCTGTATATCCTGGACGAGCCTACCACCGGCCTGCACTTCCACGACATCGCCATGCTGCTGCGCGTGCTGCACCAGTTGCGCGATCACGGCAACACGGTGGTGGTGATCGAGCACAATCTGGACGTGATCAAGACCGCCGACTGGATCGTCGACCTCGGCCCCGAAGGCGGCGACGGCGGCGGGCGCATCGTCGTTCAAGGGACACCCCAGCAGGTGGCGCAGCACCCGGGCAGCCACACCGGCCGCTATCTGCGCCAGGCGCTGCAGCCGCCCGCGGCGGCCGCGCCGCGCGACCGCTCGACGCTGCCCCTGTAATCCTCCTCCCGCAGGCGCAGCTACGGCCGGCTGCGGGGCAGCTAAAGACCATGGGCTGCGGTCCGATAAGACTTCGGGGCGGTCCGGTCAGCACACCACCCCTTGGCACACCCTGCAATCGAATCGTCAACCGGCCGCTCGTCGGCTGCGACCGAGCCCAATGAGCCCTTCCTCGCGCGCCAGCAACTCCTCCGCCGCAGCACTGGACCGCGCGGCGCTGGACGCCATCCGGGCACTGGACGAGGGCGGTGCGGCCGGGTTGCTGCAGCAGGTGGTGCAGCTCTATCTGGAATCGGTCCCGCCGCTGATCGCCGAGTTGCGCCGCGCCGGCGCCGCCGGCGACGCCTCCGCGGTGCGCAACGCCGCGCACTCGCTCAAATCGAGCAGCGCCAATCTGGGCGCCGCACGGCTGGCCGAAATGTGCAGAGCCATCGAGCACGCCGCCCGTGCGGGCAGGCTCGGCGGCGAGCTGCCGAGCGCCGACGAGATCGAAGGCGAGTTCCACGCATTGCGCCCGGTTCTGGAACGGGAAGCCGGCCTCGCGCTATGAGCACGCCCGCCGTCCGCGTTTCGGCAGCCCTGATCGTCGACGACGATCCGGCCATGCGCCTGCTCATCCGGCAGACGCTGGAGCGCGTGGGATTCGCCTGCGAGGAAGCCGAGAACGGAAATCAGGCGCTGCAGCGCTTCACCGCCGCGCAGCCGGACATCGTGCTGCTGGACGTGATGATGCCGGAGCTCGACGGCTACGAGACTTGTGCGCGGTTGCGCGCCATGCCGGGGGGTGCGACGGTGCCGGTGGTCATGCTGACCGGTCTCGACGACGACGAATCGATCGACCGCGCGTACCAGGTGGGCGCCACCGATTTCATCAGCAAGCCGATCACCTGGGGGGTCCTGGGCTACCGGGTGCGCTACCTGCTGCGCGCCAGTCATGCGCTGCGCGACGTGGCCAAGCACCAGGCGAGCCTGGAGACCGCGCAGCGGATCGCCCACCTCGGCAGCTGGGACTGGAACCTGCAGCGCAACGAGGTGTACTGGTCGCCCGAGACCTTCCGCATCCTGGGGCTCGCGCCGGACGCGGTGGCACCGAGCGTGGATCGATTCCTCGCGCAGGTGCATCCGCAGGACCGGGCCGCGGCCGAGCAGGCGATATCGGATCTGGTGCGCACCGGCGAGTTCTCCGGACGGCTGGTGCGCCTGGTGCGCCCCGACGGCAACGTGCGGCACGTGCAACTGCAGGGGCTGGGGAGTTTCGATGCGCGCGGCGCGGTCCACCAACTGGCCGGCACGATCCAGGACGTCACGGAGCTGAAGGAGGCGGAGCAGCGCATCCGCCACCTCGCCTACTACGACGGCGCCACCGGGCTGCCCAACCGGCAGTTCTTCACCGAGCGGCTGGCGCAGGCACTGGCGCTCGCCAAGCGCCATCGCGGGCAACTCGGGGTGCTCGCGCTCGATCTCGACCAGTTCAAGCGCATCAACGACACGCTCGGGCACACGGCCGGCAACGAGCTGCTGGCGGCAGTGGCGCGACGCCTGGCGGACGCGGTGCGCGAAGCCGACTCGCTGGGACGCCCCGACGGCGAGAGCCCGGTCCCGGTCGAGGCGAGCGATCTCATCGCGCGCCTGGAGGGCGACGAATTCTGCCTGCTGATCACCGACCTCGCCCAGTACCACGACGCGGCCAAGGTCGCGCGCCGGCTGCTGCAGGAGCTGCGCAAGCCGTTTCGCATCGGCAACCGGGAAATGTTCGTCACTGCCAGCATCGGCCTCGCGCTGTATCCGCTGGACGGCGAGGACGCGGACAGCCTGCTCAAGAACGCCGGCGCGGCGATGCACTTCGCCAAGGAGCAGGGCCGCGACAACTACCAGTTCTACAGCCGCGCCATGAACGCGACCGCGCTGGAGAAGCTGTCGATGGAATCGCAGCTGCGCAAGGCGCTCGAGCGCGGCGAGTTCCTGCTCAACTACCAGCCCAAGATCCGCGTCTCCACCGGCCAGATCGTGGGCCTCGAAGCGCTGATCCGCTGGCGGCACCCCGAGCTGGGATTGGTGCGGCCCAACCAGTTCATCCCGGTCGCGGAGGAGACCGGCCTGATCGTGCGCATCGGCGACTGGGTGTTGCGCACCGCCTGCCTGCAGAACCAGGCCTGGCGCAACGCCGGCTATCCGCCCGTGCACGTCGCCGTCAACATCGCCAGCCCGCACTTCCGCCAGGGCGGGCTGGTCGCATCGGTGGCCGCCGCGCTCAAGGAAAGCGCGCTCGACCCCGCGCTGCTCGAAGTGGAGCTCACGGAGAGCATGCTGATGCACAGCGTGGACACGACGCTGGACACGCTGTTTCAGCTCAAGGACATGGGCGTGCGGTTGGCGATCGACGACTTCGGCACCGGCTACTCGTCGCTGTCCTACCTCAAGCGCTTCCCGCTCGACACGCTCAAGATCGACCGCTCCTTCGTCAAAGACCTGCCGCACGACGCGGAAGACGCGGCCATCACCCGGGCCATCATCGCGATGGCGCACAGCCTGAAGCTGGCGGTGGTGGCCGAGGGCGTCGAGAGCGCGGAGCAGCTCGCCTTCCTGCAGCAGCACGGCTGCGAAGTGGTGCAAGGCTACCTGTTCAGCCAGCCGCTGGCTGCCGAGGACCTCGGTGCGTTGTTGGCCGCGCAGCAGGAGCAGTCGGCGGCCGCCGGCTAGGCGAAGCGCCCGTCGTCTCCCGGATTCCGCTGCGCTCCATCCGGGCTCCGAACCAGCGACAGGCGAGCGTGAGCGCCCGCCCAGAGAGCGCGCTACAGTTGCCGCCATCGACCATCACGGAGGCCCCATGCCCGAACCCATTCCTTTTCCCGACGGCGGCTATGCCTACCTCCAAGGGGGATTTCCCTATTCGCAGGGTGTGCGGGCGCTAGACGGTTACGCCATCGAACGCGCGCGCTTTGCGCATCCCGTCCCGCTGATGCAGGGGTTCGCCGCGATCGAGGCGCATCTCGCAGAGCTCGGGCGCCCGCGCATCGCGTTGTGCGCGGCCGAGTTGCGCTCGCCCAAGCCGTTCACCATGGACGGTTTCGCCGAGTTCAATCGAGGCTACGTGGCGGTGCTCGAGCGATGGGGGCTGTTCCGGGACCGCCGCAACCCGGTCGCGCGCTCCAACGTTGCGCCGCAGATCGACCCGCCGGCCGAATCGTGCTTCTACGCGTTCTGCTATACGGTGCCCGCCGAGGGGAGCGGCCCCGGTTTCGTCGTCGCCGGCAGCGGGGAATGGCCCGAGGGCGGCCGCTTCCCCGACGATATCGTCGCGCGCGGCGACGTTTCGCCTGCGGGCGTCGCGGCCAAGGCGCGCTGTGTCCTCGACGCGATGGAGCGGCGCATGGCGGACCTTGGTGTGTCGTGGCGAAACGCAACGGCAACGCAGGTGTACACCGTGCACGACATCCACGCCGTGCTCGGGAAGGCGATCCTGCCGCGCACCGGCAACGGCGGCGGGCTCACGTGGCACTACTGCCGGCCGCCGATCGAGGAGCTGGAGTACGAGATGGACGTGCGTGGGGTGGCGGCCGAGCGGGTCATGCCGGTTCCGTAGCGGGAACCGAGCGGCGCGAGCGCCGCCACACCTCGATCCCCGCGCCCAGGATCCCCTTGGGCATGAAGATGATGAACAGAACCAGCAGCAGGCCGTAGATTGTCGTGTCGAGGCCGTGGATGTCGTGCCCCAGCGCCAGCCTCAACACCTCGGCCAGCAGCAGCGTGAACACCGCGCCTACGGTCGGTCCCAGGCGCACGTACATGCCGCCCGCGATCGCGCCGAATACCATCTGCAGGCTGATGCCGATGCCGGACACGGTCTCCGGGTTGACGTAGAGCTGATACTGAGCGTACAGCACGCCGCCGACGCAAGTCATCAACGCCGAGACTAGCGTCACGCTCAGCTTCAGGCGCGTGACGTGGATGCCCACGGACGCGGCGGCTTCCTCCTCGTGCGCGATCGCCTCCAGCGCCAGCCGCGCCATGGAGCGGTCCACCCGCGTCCACACCCACAGCCCCGCAAGCCAGACCACGAGCATCATGTAGAACCAAACGAGCTTCGAGGAGAACTGCAGCGCGCCGAACGAGAATGCGTGCTCGGCGAGCGCGGTGGTCGGTGTGGCGCCGAGCGACCCGCCGGTCTGGTCGCGCAGCGCGACGATGATCATGCGTACGACCTCGGACAGCGCCAGCGTGACCAGCGCGAAGTAGTGACCGACGATCTTGAAACGGAAGCACGGCCAGCCGATCAGAAATGCCACCACGGCGGTCAGCGCCAGCGCGATGGGCGTCCCAAGCCAGGGCGACAGCCCGAAGTGGTTCCAGCCCATCACCACGCCGTAAGCGCCGATGCCGAGGAACGCGCCGTGACCGAGGCTCACCATGCCGAGCCGCCCCATCAGCGCCCAGCTGGTGTACACGAAGCCCCACAGCAGGCACATGATCGCGAGATGCAATGGGTAGTTTCCCATGCCGGTGAGCGGCGCCAGCGCAAGCGCGGCCAGCCCCGCCCACGGCAGCCCCCGCCAGGGCACCCGACGCGTCACGACTTGCCTCCGAACAGGCCGCGTGGCTTCCAGAACATCACCGCGATGAAGAACAGAAAGGCGATCACGTAGCCCCACTCCAGGTGGAAGAAGTAGCCGCCCACCGAGATGAACTGGGCGAAGATGAACGCGGCGATGAAGCCGCCGATCATGTTGCCCAGGCCGCCCAGCACGCACACCAGGAAGGCGATCGGCCCGAACGACAGCCCGATCGCCGGGTGGATGTCGTACTGCAGCACCAGCAGGCAGGCGGCCAGCCCCGCCAGCCCGCCGCCCAGCGCCGAGGTGATGAGAAAGATGCGGTTCGGATTGACGCCCATCAGCGGCATGATCTCGCGGTCCTGCGAGATCGCGCGGATGGCGGTGCCGAGGTAGCTGCGCTTGAGGAACAGATAGACGCCGATCATGCCCGCGAGCGCCGCCAGGAAAGCGATGAGGCGCGCGAAACTCACGAACATCTCGCCCACCTCCAACGTGGGCAGCCGCACGCCGAGATTCTTGAACTCCACACCGAAGGCGAGGGTGGCCACGCCCTGCAGCAGGAACAGCACGCCGCCGGTGACCAGCAGCTGGTTAATCGGCTCCGCCGCCAGTACCGGGCGGATCACGTACTGGTGCAGCGCCGCTCCCAGGATCGACACCAGCGCCACGGCGGCGGCGAAGGCCAGCCACAGCGGCCAGCCGTACACTACATGCAGGTAGTACACCGCATACATGCCGATCATGATCAGCTCGGCGTAGCAGATCCACACCACATCGATCACGCCGAAGATCAGGTTCAGCCCCAGTGCCAGCAGCGCCAGGATGCCGCCCAGCAGCACGCCGTTGACCACCGCCTCGAGCAGGAAGACGTCGAAGATGTCCATCGGTCACAGGCCCAGATAGGCTTTGCGGATGGCCTCGCTCGCGAGCAGCTCGCTGGAGCTGCCGTGCAGCTTGATGCGGCCGGTCTCGAGCAGGTAGGCGCGCTCGGCCACCTTCAGCACCTGGCGGATGTTCTGCTCCACGATCAGCACGGTGTAGCCCTCGGCGCGCATCTGCCGGATCACTTCGAAGGTCGCCTGCACTACCACCGGCGCGAGCCCCGCCGAGGGCTCGTCGAGCAGCAGCAGCTTCGGCCCGGACATGAGCGCGCGCCCGATGGCGCACATCTGCTGCTCGCCGCCGGAGAGCGTGCCCGCCGGCTGGCGGCGCCGCTCCTGCATGCGCGGGAAGTGCCGGTAGACGGCCGCGAGCCGCTCGTCGAAGCGCGCCCGGGCAGCGGGCGTGAATGCGCCCATGCGCAGGTTGTCCTCGACGCTCAAGCGCGGGAACAGGCGCCGGTTCTCGGGCACGTGGGCGATGCCATGGCCGATCACCTGGTGCGCGGGCACGGCGTTGAGCGGCTTGCCCTCCATGGTCATCTTGCCGGCGCGCGGCTCGATCAGCCGCGAGATCACGCGCAGCAGCGTGGTCTTGCCCGCCCCGTTCGGTCCGATCACGGCCACGGCCTCACCCGCCTTCACTTCCAGGGTGATGTCGAACAGCGCCTGGAAGCTGCCGTAGCCCGCAGACACGCCCTCCAGGCTGAGCATGTCAGGTGCGCTCATCTCAGCCACGCCGGGCCGCGACCGTCGCCTGCACGTCCTGCGCGTCGCTGCCGAGGTAGACCTCGATCACCCTGGGATCGTGCGCCACGTCCGCGGGCTTGCCCTGCGCGATCAGCTCGCCGTGGTCGAGCACCACGCAGCGGTCCACCACGCGCATCAGCACACCCATGATGTGCTCCACCCAGACGATGG
>DATBMG010000252.1:0-18441 GCA_036554965.1 Burkholderiales bacterium | reverse complement strand
ATCGGCATGGGCACCGAGGGCATGAAGTACTCCCTGGTGTCGCGCGAGGTCATCGCCGACTGCATCGAGACCTCGGTCAACGGCCAGATGATGGACGGCGTGCTGGTGGTGGGCGGCTGCGACAAGAACATGCCGGGCGGGATGTTGGCGATCGCGCGCATGAACGTCCCGGCTATCTACGTGTACGGCGGCACCATCAAGCCCGGCTACTGGAAAGGCCAGGCGCTCACCATCGTCAGCCCGTTCGAGGCGGTGGGCGCGTTCGCCGCCGGCAAGATGTCGAAGGAGGACTTCGATGGCATCGAGCGCAACGCCTGCCCCACGGTGGGCGCCTGCGGCGGGATGTACACCGCCAACACCATGTCCTCGTCGTTCGAGGCGCTGGGCATGAGCCTGCTCGGCTCCTCGCAGATGGCCGCGCCCGATCCCGAGAAAGCGGACTCCGCGTCCGAGTCGGCGCGCGTGCTGGTCAACGCCATCCGCAAGAACATCCGCCCGCGCGACATCATCACGCGCAAGTCGATCGAGAACACCATCGCGCTGGTGATGGCCACCGGCGGCTCGACCAACGCGGTGCTGCACTATCTCGCCATCGCTTCGGCCGCCGAGGTGGAATGGACCATCGACGACTTCGAGCGCATGCGCCAGAAGGTGCCGGTGCTGTGCAACCTGAAGCCCTCCGGCAAGTACGTGGCGGTCGATTTCCACCGCGCCGGGGGCGTGCCGCAGGTGCTCAAGATGCTGCTCAAGCACGGCCTGCTGCACGGCGATTGTCTGACCATCACCGGTAGGACCATGGCCGAGGAGCTGAAGGACGTCCCGGATGCGCCGCGCAAGGATCAGGATGTGATTCGCCAATGGGACGATCCCCTGTACGCCCAGGGCCATCTCGCCATCCTGCGCGGCAATCTGGCGCCGGAGGGCTGCGTGGCCAAGATCACCGGGCTCAAGAGCCCGGCGATCACCGGCCCGGCGCGGGTGTTCGACTCCGAGAACGACACCATGGAAGCGATCATGAGCGGCAAGATCCGCGCGGGCGACGTGGTGGTGATCCGCTACGAAGGTCCGAGGGGCGGTCCGGGCATGCAGGAGATGCTGGCGCCCACCGCGGCGCTGATCGGGCAGGGGCTGGGCGAATCGGTGGGGCTGATCACCGACGGGCGCTTCTCCGGCGGCACCTGGGGCATGGTGGTCGGTCACGTCGCGCCGGAGGCGTTCGTGGGCGGGCCGATCGCGCTGGTGAAGGAGGGCGATTCCATCACCATCGATGCGCACAAGCGCCTGATCCAGCTCAACGTGGCCGAGGACGAGCTGGCCCGGCGCCGCGCGCAGTGGAAGCAGCCCGCGGCGCGCTACACGCGCGGGCTGATGGCGAAATACACCAGGCTCGTCTCCACCGCGAGCAAGGGTGCGGTCACCGACCGCGGCGAGTAGATCAGGAGAAGCTGGGCCCCTTGCCGAGATGCTGATAGCGCAGGCGCTGCAGCTCCACGAACTGGCTGACGAACGCGGTCTGGATCTCGTCGAGCACCGCGTCGGGTATGCCTTCCGCGCGCAGCCGCGCGAGCTCCGACCCGCTCAGGCCGGCCACCGGGTGCGTGCGCACGGTGCCCAGGCCGCCCACGCCGATGGTGCGATCGAGCCGCGCGCTGCGCACCGCGCGCACCATTTCCTCGGTGGATGCGCCTTGCTGCGCCATGCGGCGGACGGCGTCGAGCGAGATCGTGCGCCGCTTGGCGCTGTAGGGCCGGTACCAGTCGGGCATGCCGGCCGGTTGCGAGAACGTGTAGTAGGTGCTCGGCGGGCGCTGCTGCGCGGGGCCGCCACTGTCCAGCCCGCTCAGGTCCACCTGCTGCGGATAGCAGCTGCTGCAGCCGCCGAGGGACTCGCCCGTCGCCCAGTAGCGCGTCTGCATGTCCACGTCGTTGACGAAGGACTGCTGCAGATGGTCGAGTACGCCGTCGGCCACGCCGGCCTGCGCCAGCCGGCCGAAGTCCGAGCCGCGCAGCGCGAACGTCGTGCGCGAGCCGCGCAGCTGTCCGACGATCTGATCGGCCGTCTGCCCCTGCTGGCTGCGCTGCACGACCTCGTCGATCGGCATCGGCGTGCGCGTTGCACACGCGCCGAGCAAGACGGCGAGCCCCAGGACGAGGGTCGCATGGTACGGGTTCCAGGCTGTGTTTCGCATAGGTGCTCCCGGACGGGGAAGTCGATTCGAGTGAGACCCCGCGGGCGGCTGCGAGTTCTTCGCTTGCAACGCCCGGCCCGGCGAGGGTCCGCGGCCTTTGATGTGGATCAAGCGTAGCGGCGGGACGAACGGTAGTCTAGCCGCGTCACGGAGACCTTCATGTTGCGACTTGCATCGATTTGCGCCGGCGCCTTCGTGGTGCTGGCAGGTGTTCCCGCCGCCGCCCAGGATCTCGAGCGCGGCCGCCTGCTGCACGACAACCATTGCCGGATGTGCCACGACTCGATCGCCTACAAGCGCGGCGCCAAGCTCGCCGCCGACTACGCCGGGGTCAAGGCGCAAGTCACGCGCTGGCAGACCAACACCGGGCTGCGCTGGAGCGCGGAGGATATCGACAACGTTACGGCGTTTGTGGCGCAAACCTACTACAAGTACCCGCTGCCCGGCGAAACCAAGCGCGACTAGCGCCCGCACGGTCCTGCGCCGCCGCGCCGAGCCGGTCGGAACGGCGCACCCCGTGGCGAGGGCTCAGGCGGGGATGTCCGGATTGATCTGGCGCTCGAGCAGCGCGATCTGGTCCTTCAGCAGCAACTTGCGGCGTTTCAGACGGCGCATCTGCAGCTCGTCGTGCGACGGGTCGGTCATCAGGCGCGTGATGACGTCGTCGAGGTCGCGGTGCTCGATGCGCAACTGGGAGATGCGCTCCTTGATCGACTGCACTTCTGCCTCCGTCAGGTCCATCGTCTCCTCCATCGCTTGCTCTCCTCCAGCAGGTTGAATGGAAGAACTATCAAGGCTTGCGCGACAGCACCGTCTCGCCCAGCACGATGTCGAAGCGGCCAGCCAGCTTCGCGCCCTGTGCCCCGTCGGCGGGGGGTGCGGGCTCGAGGTTGACGATCAAGCTCTCGCGCGCCTTGCGATCGCGCACGGAGCTCAGCAGGAAGTCGCGCTCGTTCTCCGGGGCGCCCGCCAAGTACATCTGAGTATAGAACGTCGCGAAGCGGCTGTCGCTCAGCGCGAAATGGATATGCGGCGCGCGGCCGGGGTAGGCCACCGGCCGCACCGTGCGGAAGCGGTAGGCGCCCTCGGCGTCGGTGCGCGTTCGGCCGAAGCCCTGGAAATTCGGGTCCCAGGGCTTGTCCTGTTGGTCGTGCGGATGGTGGTAGCGGCCGAACGCGTTGACCTGCCAGATCTCGAGCGCGACCCCCGCCAGCGGCCGGCCCTGCTCGTCGCGCAGGTGACCGAACACGTCGATGATGGTCCCCTGCGCCATGCCGCTGCCCCCGGCCACCTGCACCAGGTTGTTGTCCTGGTCGAGCGGCAGCTCGAGCGGGTAGAACGGGCCCTTGCCCTGCGCCGGGGTGGCGAGCGCGGCGGCTGCGCGCGCCAGCGGTGTGGCGAGCCCCAGTGCGGCCGCCCCGCCGATCAGCAACCTCCTGCGCTGCCGCGACATTTGGCCCGGATGATTCACGAAGGACTCGGGATGATGGCGAGTCGAGTTCCGAGCCAGTTGCGGCTCGACTGCCGCAGCCGATAGATCGCTCTATCGGCAAGGCAGGCATGCCGCAGATGGCCGGAAATCGGCCGCCAGCGCCCGAGTAGCCCTGCGCTCAGCAACGGACCCGGGGTCCACCTGCACACCCGCTCTAAGTACCAGCTATTGCCAGTATCCGGGGGCGTCTTCATGAATTATCCGGGCCTAGTACCTCTGGTAGATCTCGAGCGCCTTCAGCATGGACTTCTCGCGCTCGATGATCGGGATCATCTTGCTCTCTTTTTCGTCGTACTGCTCGATCAGCGCCACGACGCGGTCCGCCGCCTCCTGCGGCACCACCACCACCCCGTCCAGGTCGCCGACGACATAATCGCCCGGCTTCACCGTAACGCCCGCGCAGATCACCGGTATCTGCTTCGCCACGCTCACGTAGCGGCCCACCGAAGTCGCAGGGCTGATAGCGCGGCTGAAGATCGGGAAGCCGATGCGCGCGACCTCCTCCACGTCGCGCGCGGCGCCGTCGATCACCGCGCCCTCCAAACCGCGCACCTTGGCGGTGGTCGCCATCAGGTTGCCCATGCCGGCGATCTCCAGCCCGTTTTCCAGCACGTACACCAGCACGCTGCCCGGCGGCGCCTCGTCCAGGATCTGCAGCGCGTAGTTGGGATACTTGCGCGCGTCGTGCTTGAGCACCGGCCGCAGCAGGGCGGTGGCCGCGCGCCCGACGATCTTGACCTTGAACACCGGCTTCATGTCGTGGTACATGAAGCCGCGTGCGCCGGTGGCTTCCTCCACGGCGTCGGCGATGTTGCCCGTGCTGGAGCTGGCCTTGCGCAGGGCGGCGATGATCTGCTCGGGGGAAAGCGCCGGCTCGGCGCGCACCGGCAGGCTGAGCGCGACAGCGACGGCGAGCGCGCACAGGAGTCGGAGCGAGGCGGCGCGATGCATTCGGGACGGTCCTCCACGGATGGGTGCGACGATGTTACCGCAAGTTCACGCCGGCAAGTTCACGCCGCCGGGATTCTTCACGTCACAGGGGCGGCAAGCGAGGTGAGGTCATGAGCAGCGCGAATTTCTCCGGCATCTACCCGATGCAGTACGCCTTCTTCGATCGCGGCGGCGCCCTCGACCGCGCGGCGATGCGCCGCCAGGTCGAAGCGGCGCTGGCCGGTGGCGCGCACGGCGTCGCGGTCCTGGGGCTGGCCACCGAGGTCGGCAAGCTCTCCGGTGACGAGCGGCGCACGCTGATCGATTGGATCGCGCACGACGTCGCGGGCCGGGTGCCGGTCGCCGTGACGGTCGCCGGCGCGACGGTGGACGAGCAGGTGGCCCTGGCCGGGCATGCGCGCGCAGCCGGGGCCTCCTGGGTGATCCTGCAGCCGCCGCCCGAGCGCGGTCTGCCCGAGGCGCACTACGCGCAGTTCTTCTCGCGGGTGATGCACAGGGTGCAGCTTCCGATCGCGATCCAGAACGCTCCCGAGTACATCGGCGTCGGCCTGGGCGACGAGGCGTTGCACGCGCTGGCGCGCAGCCACGACAACTTCGTGCTGTTCAAGGGCGAAGGGCCGGCGCTCGCCATCCGCCGCAGCATCGAAGCGCTGAACGGCGCGCTGCGCGTGTTCAACGGGCGCGGCGGGCTGGAGCTGCCGGACAACCTGCGCGCCGGGTGCGCCGGCCTGATCCCGGCCACCGACACCTTCGACTTCCAGGTGCGCATCTTCGAGCTGATGCGCGCAGGAGACGAAGCGCGGGCCGAAGCCGTCTATCGCGAGGTGCTGCCGGCGATCGTGTTCGCGATGCAGTCGCTCGACACCCTGATCTGCTACGGCAAGCGGCTCGCGGGGCTGCGCCTGGGTCTGCCCGAGGTGCACGACCGCGCCCCCGCGCTGGCGCCTACCGCGTTCGGCCTGGCGTGCGTGCGCCGCTATGCCGCGGCGCTTGGTCCTCTCGCCTAAGAGCGGGTTCGCTCGCGGGCCCGCTCGTCTGCAGCCGGACCGCTCGTCCGAACCCTGGTGAAACGCAGTCAACTTGGCGGCGATTGGCGTCGCTCTTGCTTTTCAAGGCGCCGACAACTACACCACGGCGACCGCACGCGCGGGCAACGTTGTGGCGTGCGGATGCTTTTCACAATGGGTGATGAATTCCTTCCGAGCGAAGCGGAAGCCAAGATCGTCAACGGCTGGATCGCGCTGCTGATCGTGCTCGCGCTGCTCGCCTTCGGCGTGTACTTCCTCGCCGCCGGCCTGCCGCGCAGCGAGGGCGGACCGCTGGGCACGGGCCTGGCGCTGGTCGCAGTCGGCCTGATCTGCCTGCACGGCATGTTCACGCTGCAGCCGAACGAAGCCGCGGTGATGACCTTCTTCGGCAGCTACGCCGGCACCGCGCGCCACGCCGGTTTTCACTGGGCCAATCCGTTCTGCCAGCGGCGCCGCATGTCTCTGCGCGCGCACAACCTGACCACGCCGATCCTCAAGGTGAACGATGGGCGCGGCAATCCGATCGAGATCGGCGCGGTGGTGGTGTGGCGCGTGCAGGACACCGCGCGCGCCTGCTTCGAGGTGGAGGACTACACCGAGTACGTGCGCCTGCAGTGCGAGTCGGGTCTGCGCGAGGTGGCCAGCCGACACGCCTACGACAACGCCGACGAAACCCTGCTCGGCGGGCGCGTGCGCACGCTGCGTGGCGATGCTGAGCGCATCTCCGAGACGCTGCGCTCGGCGATCCAGGCCCACGCCGGCCTCGCCGGCGTCGCGGTGGAGGAAGCGCGCATCGCCCACATCGCCTACGCCCCCGAGATAGCGCACGCCATGCTGCGCCGCCAGCAGGCCGAAGCGGTGATCGCCGCCCGCCGCAAGCTGGTGGAGGGCGCGGTCGGCATGGTCGAGATGGCGCTGATCGACATCAACGAGAAGTGCCTCGCCAGCTTCACCCCGGCGCAGAAGGTGGCGCTGGTCACCAACCTGATGACCGTGCTGGTGGGCGAAGGACAGCCGCAGCCGGTGGTGCCGATCACGCAGGAGAAGTGAGCGGCCCGACGCGGGACCACCTCGCCAGCGCCCGCGCCGTTCGCGCGAGGCACACACCAGATGCTTCAATGGGCGAGAGTTTGCGCCTCGACCCGGTGATGCAAGCGACGAGTGTCGCTACATCATCGTCTTGTAGCGCTTGTAGTACGACAGGACTTTCGGCACGTACTGCGTGGTCTCGCGGTAGGGCGGGATGCGGTGGCCGTACTCCATCACCGCGCCCTCGCCGGCGTTGTACGCGGCGAGCGCCAGCTGCAGGTCGTTGCCGAACAGGGTGAGCAGGTGGCGCAGGTAGGCCGAGCCGCCCTCGATGTTCTGCTTGGGATCGAGCGGGTTGTCCACGCCGTAGCGGCGCGCGGTGTCGGGCATCAGCTGCATCAGGCCCTTCGCGCCCTTGGGCGAACGCGCCAGCGGGTTGTAGCCCGATTCGGCCGAGATCACGGCGTGAATCAACGCGGGTTCGAGCTGGAAGGCGCGCGCCGCGGCCATCACGTGCGCGTGATACTTTTTGCGGTCCGCGGGCGAGTACGGCCGGTAGCGGTGCGTGATGGTGTTGGCAACCGGGCTCGGTTCTTTCTCGGTGGCGAGGTAGAGCTTGAAGCGACTGTCCGGCGGCACGTTGGTGAAGTGCACCTTGCCGTCCTGGTCCACGTAGCGGTAGATGTCGGCGTGAACCGGCAGCGCATATGCCAGCAGCATTGCGCCTGCGATCCAGCCGATCCTGCGCCTGTGTCGAATCATCCCTGTATCAATCTGTTTTTAAGCGGTTTTTCTGCACTCCAGCCATTGGCTGGAGGGTCTGCCGGTGAGAAAAGCAAAGACGATGCCACTGGAGGAATCGCGGATCGGGAAGCAGACCAGCGGTCGATCGCGGCCCGCTCAACGGTGGCTAGCCTGCGGGCCAGCGCTTGACGGGGACCAGCACGGTAGCGAGCGCGGCGATGACCAGGAGCAGGGCCGCGTACTCCTGCCAGCCGGGCCTCTCGCCGAGCACCAGCATGCTGCTCGCGACGCCGGCCACCGGGATCGTCATGCTGCCGAGCGCGGATACGCCGGCCGAGGCGCGGCTGACGATCTTGAACCACATCCAGTGGCACAGGACAAAGGCGACCAACGCGTTGTACGCCACCGCGGCGCCGGCTTGCCAGCTCAGCGGCCGCCAGTCCCCCCAGTCGACGGCGAGTGCGCCGAGCGCGATGGGTGCGCCTCCGATCGCGAGCTGCCAGCCGGTGAACGCTGTGATCGGCAAGCGCGTGGGAAAGCGTTTCATCAGCACCGTGCCGATGGCCCAGGCGAGCGCGCCGCCCACGACGAGCAGCGTACCCACCGGTGCCGCCCGCACCGCGGCGAGCTCGTCGCCGATGAGCAGCAGCATGCCGAGCATGCCGAGCGACAGCCCCAGCGCGCGGCGTGCGTTGAGCGCCTCGCGTAGCACCACACGTGCGAGCAGCACCGCCCACAGCGGCATGGTGTACGCCAGGATCACGGCCCGCCCGGCGGGTAGATAGGTCAACCCGTAGGCGACCAACAGGTTCCACAGGGTGATGTTGAACACGGCGGTGAGCGCAAGGCGCGGCCATTGATTGCGCGGCGGGAGCAGGCGCAGGCCGCCAGCCGCCGCGATCAGGAACATTCCCGCCGCGCCAGCGGCGATCGACACAGCGCGCAGCGTCCACACCGGCACCTCGGCCAGCGCCAGTTTCATCATCGGCCAGTTGCAGCCCCAGCCGAGCGTGAGCGCCGCCAGCAGCACCCAGGTGGATCGGGGAAGCGTGTGGTGATCGTGGGGCATCGGTGGAGGGCGGGGTTGCGGGATCATAGCCGAGCAGGATGCTACACTCCCCTGTCATGCAGCATCCTCTCGTCCGCTTCCTGCTGTTCTGGGCGCTCAACACGCTGGTGTTGTGGGCGTCCGCGGAGCTGTTCGCCAGCGTGCGCTTCGACGGCTGGAGTGCGCTGGTGATCTCGGGACTGCTGTTCGGCATCGCGCACGCGGTGCTCAAGCCGCTGCTGGTGATCCTCACTTTGCCGATCACCGTCGTCACCCTGGGCCTGTTCCTGCTCGTCATCAACGCGCTGCTGCTCCTGCTGGTCGCCTGGCTGGTCCCCGGCTTCCATCTGGCCGGTTTCTGGCAGGCGGTGCTGGTCGGGCTGTTTATCTCCGTTTTCAGCTTCATCCTGAACCTGCTGATCCGCGCCGAGAAGTGAGGCGCCGCCTGGGCCTTCGTGGTGCAATGGGCGGTCGCAAACAAACACGGGAGGAGAAATCATGAGGAGCGTAACTACCGTCGCTGCACTCGCGCTTGCCGCAGCCGCCGGCCCCGTCGTCGCGCAGTCCTGGCAGCCGCCTGCGCAGGAGCAGCGCTGTCCGTCGAAGTGGGGCGCGGGCGACGAACGCGGCGCGGCCAACCACATGCGGCCGGCGACGGTGATGCGCGCCGCGCAGCTGATCAAGACCGGCCAGGTGATCGAGCTGGGGCGCGTGCTCGAAACCAACATGCCGTTGTTCGGCACGCGCCGCTTCGAGATCCACACCAAGCGCACCGGTCCGGTGCTGGGCGGCAACCAGCGCCGCAGCAACGAGGAGCTGGTGATCACCGAGATCGGCCAGGTGGGCACGCAGTTCGACATGTTCTCCCACCAGACCATCGGCAATCAGTTCTACAACTGCTTCGACAACGACGAGATCGCCACGCGCAACGGCTTCACCAAGCTCGGGATCGAGAAGATCGGCACGCTGTTCACCCGCGGCGTGCTGATCGACGTGGCCGCGCTCAAGGGTGCGCAGGCGCTGCCGGCGGGCTACGAGATCACGGCCGCCGATCTGCAGGGCGCGCTGCAGCGCCAGGGCGTGTCGCTGCAGGCCGGCGACGCGGTGCTGATCCACACCGGCTACGGCAAGCTGTGGAACGTGGACAACGTCACCTACAACAAGGACACGCCGGGCATCGGCGCAGCGGCGGCCGAGTGGCTGGCGAAGCAGGACGTGATGCTGATCGGCGCCGACACTTTCGCCGTGGAGGCCGCGCCCAATCCCGACAAGAACGTCAGCTTGCCGGTGCACCAGATCGCGCTGGTGGTGAACGGCATCTTCCTGCTCGAGAACCTGAAGCTGGACGAGCTGGCCGCCGCCAAGGCCTACGAGTTCGCCTTCATCGTGCAGCCGCTCAAGGTCAAGGGCGGGACCGGCTCGACGGTGGCGCCGGTGGCGGTGCGATGACGGCGCTAACCACCACGCGAGTGCCCACGCGTAGTTTGCGTGGGGCGCACACGCGCAGGGATGCTTGAACGGGCGACGGTCGCATGCCGGTGTTGAATGCCGCGCCGAACCGCATCGAGCGCGCTAGGGCAGCTCCAGCGTCACCGCCACCGGGCAGTGATCCGACAGCCGGAATCTTCTGGCGTCGGCCGTGGCGTAGGTGACGCGGCGCATCGATCCGGGCGCCACCCGGGCCGCCAGCGAACGGCTGACCACGATGTGGTCGATCGCTGCCCTACGCGAGGCCTGCGGGAAGCAGCGCGCGTCGCGGCGCACGGGCGTGGCGTCGGTGAGATCGGCCTCCGGCGGACTGCCGTCGTCGAGCTCGGGCCACATGGCGGTCAGCCGACCGAAGCGATCGCGCGCCTGGCTCCGCTCCGAGGAGAAGCGGCGGTTGAAATCGCCCGCCACCGCGAACCGGACGCCTTCGCGCGCCCGTGCGTCGATCCAGCGTTCCAGGACCGGCACCTGCTCGGCCAGCGTCTGGCAGTCGTGGCGCTCGCTGGTTAGCCGCTCGCCGTGGCAGCCTGATTTCAGATGCACCGCCAGCACCCGCACCTCGCGTTGCGATCCGGGGAACAGCGTCAAGTCTGCGCCCCAGCGCACTCGGCTCCCCTCCAGCCCCAGATCGGGATAGTCCGCGCAGCGGAACGGCACGCCGGGACGGATCGCGAAGCCGACGTTCTGCACGTGCACCCTGCGGGTGAAGCAGAAGTCGTGGTCGGGGAACACCAACCGCGCGGCCTGCGGTCCGTCAACTTCCTGCACGGCGATGACGTCGGCATCGAGTCGGAGGGCGTACTCGCGCAGCTTGGCGAAGTCCGCGGCCGTGCGCCGCATGACGCGCTCGCCCGCTGCGATGTCGCACGGAATCCAGCGCCCTTCGCCGGCTGGCGCTTCGTCGCGGCAGGACGCGGCCAGGCGCTCGAAGGTCTCGGGCGCGATGAGCCACTCGAGATTCCAGGTCGCCAGCCGCAGGCTGCGCTGCTGCGCGCCCGCGTGCGGCGCGGCCAGCAGCGCGAGGCAGGCGAGGGCGGCCGCGAGCCGGCGCCGCGTGTCAGCTGGCAATGGTGATGCCGCCGTCGGCGACGATGGTCTGGCCGGTGATGAAGGCCGCAGCGCGCGAAGCTAGGAACACGGCGATGCCGCCGATGTCGTCGGGCTCGCCGATGCGCCGCAGCGGAGCGGCGGCTTCGTTGCGCGCCAGCAGCTCGGGGTTCTCCCACAGCGCGCGGGCGAAGTCGGTCTTCACCAGACCCGGCGCGATGCAGTTGACGCGGACGTTATGCTTGCCCCACTCCACGGCGAGGTTGCGCGCGAGCTGCATGTCGGCGGCCTTGGACACTGCGTAGGCGCCCAGCAGGGCGGTGCCTTTCAGCCCGCCGATCGACGACACGATGATGATCACACCGTCTTTGCGCTGCGCCATCTCCGGAAGCACCATATTCGCCAGCCACAGGTTGCTGACGACGTTGTTCTGCAGGATCTTTTGGAACGCCTCGTCCGGCAGGCCGGCCATGGGGCCAAAATAGGGATTGGAGGCGGCGTTGCACACCAGCACGTCGATGCGTCCCCACTGCCGGCGCGCGGCCGCGACCAGGGCCTCGAGCTGAGACTTCTCGCCGATGTTGGCCGGCACTGCGATGGCCTCCCCGCCGGCGGCGCGGATCGCGGCGGCCACCTCCTCGCAAGCGAGTTGCTTGCGGCTGGAGATCACCACCTTCGCGCCGTAGGCGGCCATGTGTTCGGCGATCGATCGGCCGATGCCGCGGCTCGATCCGGTGACGACGGCAACCTTGCCGTCCAGGCGGAAGGCGTTCATGGGTCGGCTCCCGTTGGTGGGATCGGTTTCTGGTCGATTTGACGTTAGTTGACGCGCGACCCTGCATTTTATGGCATTTGTGCCGTCATACAGCCTTGGGACTTGGACCTGCGACGGGGAACGACATGGATCTGGACAAGACCTTCGAGTTCACCACCAACCTCGACCGTCGTGCGATCGAGGCCAGGCTGGAAGAAGTCCGCGAGGCCGCGGACGGTCTGCTGCTGGCCGATGTGGCGCAGGCCCTCACCGGCATCGCCGGCAAGAGCCGCGAAGAGATGGCGCAGCGCATCCGCACCGCGCTGGACGCGCTCGAGGGCTCGGGCCAGAAGCGCATGATCGCGCTGCTGGAGCTGGCCGAGATCAACCTCGCGAATCTTTGACGGGGTGCAGCTGACCGCGCTGGGATCCCGTGTGACGGGGCGGGCCGCGGTTTTCTTGAAATCGCGCCTTAAGCGCGCATCAGGCGCTAGCCGCGGAGGCTACGCACGTCGGCCAACCGCGGTAACCGCGCCGGGAGCGCGTCCTTGAGCTTCAGGCGCGCCTCGCGCAACAGCTTCTCGGTGCTGCCCCAGTCGATGCAGGCGTCGGTCACCGACACGCCGTACTTGAGCTGCGACCGATCAGCGGGAATCGACTGGTTGCCCGCGTGCAGATTGCTCTCCAGCATCACGCCCACGATCGAGCGGTTGCCCTCGATCAACTGGTGCACCACGTCGTTCATCACCAGCGGCTGCAGCGAGGGATCCTTGTTGGAGTTCGCGTGGCTGCAGTCGACCATGATGTTGGCCGCCAGCTTTTGCTTGGCCAGCTCCTTCTCCACCAGCGCGATGGTCACCGAGTCGTAGTTCGGGCCCTTGCTGCCCCCGCGCAGGACGATGTGTCCGTAGCGGTTGCCCTTGGTGCGGATCACCGCCACCTGCCCGGACTGGTTGATGCCGAGGAAACTGTGCGGGCTGGATACCGACAGCAGTGCGTTGATCGCCACCTGCAGGCCGCCGTCGGTGCCGTTCTTGAAGCCCACCGGAGTGGACAGGCCGCTCGCCATCTCGCGGTGCGTCTGGGATTCGGTGGTGCGCGCCCCGATCGCGCTCCAGGCCACCAGGTCGCCCAGGTACTGCGGGCTGATCGGGTCGAGCGCCTCGGTGCCGGCGGGCAGCCCCAGCTCGTTGATGTCGCGCAGCACCTTGCGCGCGGTCTGCAGCCCCTCCGCGATGTCGAAGCTGTCGTCCATGTGCGGGTCGTTGATCAGGCCCTTCCAGCCGGTGGTGGTGCGCGGCTTCTCGAAGTACACACGCATGATCAGCTGCAGCGTATCGGACACCTCGTCCGCCAGGCGCTTGAGGCGCCGCGCGTAGTCCATCGCGGCCTCCGGATGGTGAATCGAGCAGGGGCCCACCACCACCATCAGGCGATGGTCCTTGCGGTCGAGGATGCGTTCCACGGTGTTGCGCCCGCGCAGCACCGTCTCCTCGGCAAGCTCGGTCAGTGGAACCCGGTTCTTGATCTCGGTGGGGGTGAGTAGGACGTCCTGCGCGCTGACGTTGACGTTGTAGACCAGTTTCTCGTCCATGGCTTCTCTCGGGAGTTCTTTCTGCCTGCGGGTTGCCCGGCGCATCGGACGGTCGAGACGTCGCGGCCGGAAGGTTATTGTACGCAAGCGCGCCCGCGGGCGCGAAGCCGTGCGCCCCGCCGACTATGCCGCGGGCTAGATGCGGGCCAGGGCCGCGAGGATCACGCCCAGCCCGCTCAGGAACAATGCCAGGTGCGCCCACGCCCACAGCGAAAAGCGCCGCGTGAGCTGCAGCGGTTCGTACACGGAGATCAGATAGCGCCGCCCGTCCCTGGGCCTGCGCACCACGTTGACCGAACCGAGCGAGCGGCGCGCGGTCCATGCCTGCTGCACCTGCGTTTTCGCCTCGCGCCGTGCCGTGTCCCACTCGGGCTCGTCCAGCATGCCGTTGCCATCGCGATCGAAGCGCCGCAGCAGGCCGGCGCGATCGCGTTTCCAGTCGGTTAGCACCGCGGACACGTCCTGCCTGAGCTCGGCCGGCGAATCGAGCGCGGCGCCGACCGAGCCGAGCTCGCCCAGCACGTACAGCCGATCGCCGGGTGCGATCCATTGCTCGTGGTAACGATGCCCGAACTCGCGCCAGCGGCGCTGCCGGTGGGAGATGATCTCCGCGCCCTCCGGGTCGACGACGCAGTCGCCGGTGGCGTCGCGCAGCAGGAAGCAGTCCTCGCTCGACTCGGTCGACTCGACCACCCAGCTCCCGGCCACGCGTCGCTCGATGCGGTAGCGATACCACACGCAGGGACGCTTGGCGATCTGGCTGCGCAGCCCAGGCTGGGCGCCGGTCTCGGCGGTGCCGACCAGCTCGACGTAGCCGAGCGCCGCGCCGTTGGTGGTGGAGGTGGCGGTGTCGCGGATCGCGTCGCGGCGCGCCAGGCTGCCGGCCCATCCCGACAGGGTGGCGAGCAGGAAGGCGGCCGCCGCGGCCGAGGCGATGCCCGCCTCGCGATCGAGCAGCGCGATGCCGGCCACCACCGCCGCGGCGGCGGCGAAGAACGCCATCAGCGCGGGGCGGGTGAGGCCGGAGAAGGGTCGAGGATCGGGCAGCGGAAGCATGGCGCAAGCGCGTGGTCGCCCGGGGATGGCTGCCAGATCCATGCCAAATGCGGTGGCATGGATATGGCTTAGGCAGGCGCTGGTGGCGGTGGCCCGGGCTGCGCGTGGCGCGGGGTGAGCGCGACCGAGGGGAAGACGATGAACGACACGACCGAAGGCGACCTGACCGCCGAGCTGGAGAAACTGCAGGAATGGGCCGCTCCGGCAGCCGCGCCGCTGGAGCCGCTGCCGCCGCTGGTGCCCGAAGCGCACTGGACTTCGACGCAGCTCGCCGTCCCGCTGATCGCCGTGAGTCAGGCGTTCTACGCCGAGTGGACGGCGCTGCAGGGCGAAGCGCCCTACGCCATCTACCACTACACCGACGCCGAGGGCCTGAGCGCCATCCTGGAGGGCGGCCGCGTGTGGGCGAGCGACCTGCTGTACCTCGCCGGCTCGCGCGAGACCGACTACGTCTGCGACCTGGTGCGCGAGCAGATCTATCGCCGATGGAATCGCGCCGACCCGCTGGTCAACGAATTCTGCGACAAAGCCCTGGCCGCGCTCGACCCGAGCCGGTGGCAGCGCAGCATCTTCGCCGCCTGCTTTTGCGAGAACGGCGATGCCCTGGGCCAGTGGCGCGCCTATGCCGGGCCGCGCGGCGGCTACGCGGTGGGCTTGCGCACTGGGGCGCTGACCGGCCGGTATGCGGTCACGGCGCTGCGCCGGGTGATCTACGACGCCGAGCGCCAGCAGGGCCTGGTCGACGGCTTGCTGGAACGCGCCCTCCTGCTGTTGCGTACCGCGCAGGCGCGCGGATCGGAGTCCACCGGCCTGATCCTGGAGTTCCTGGCCGACCACCTGGTGGAGCTGATCGCGTGCTTCAAGCCGCCGGCGTTCCAGGACGACCGCGAGTGGCGCCTGCTGCTGGTGGCCGATACCGCATATCCGGGAGAGGCGCTCTCGCGAGTGCGCTTCCGTCAGGCGAGCGGCCACATCGTTCCTTACGTGGAGTTCGACGTCTCGCCGCGCGTGGGCGGCGACGCCTCGCCCATCGCCGAGGTCATCTGCGGACCGCTGGAGCGCGCCGAGCTGTCCGCGCGTGCGATCCAGCTGCTGCTCAAGAAGCGCGCCATCAGCGGTGCGCGCGTGCGCGCCTCGGCGCTCGCTTTGCGCTAGTTCCTCTCTCGCTTGCTTGACCCACCCACCGGCCCCGAGTAGGCTGGACCGGCCGTTCGCTGCTGCTCGTCCGCCTGAACCACAACGCACATCGGGGAGGGGTTGGTCATGCTCGCAAATGCTCTCAAGGTCATCGCCGGCGCGCTGCTGCTCGGGCTGTCCACGGGGGGGCTGTCCACCGGGGCCATGGCGCAGAGCGCGATCAAGATCGCGGTAGGTGCGCCGCTCACCGGACCGCTGGCCAAGATGGGCCAGGAAGTCGCCAACGCGGTGAAGCTCGCCGCCGAGGAGTGGAACGCCAAAGGCGGCGTGCTGGGCCGCAAGATCCAGGTGGTGGAGGCCGACGATCAGGGCAACCCGCAGATCGGCGTGGCGGCGGCGGAAAAAGTCGCGGCCGATCCCGCGGTGGTCGCCACGGTGTGGGGCATCACCAGCGTCACCTGCATCCCCGTGTCCGAGATCCTGCAAAGGGCCAACCTGGCGCTCATCAGCCCGGGCTGCACCAACCCGCGCGTCACCGACCGCGGGCTGAACAACACCAATCGGGTGTGCGCCCGGGACGATGCACAGGGCCCGGCGATTGCGATCTTCGGCGTGCAGGAGTTGAAGGCGAAGAAGATCGCGATCTTCGACGACGGCACCACCGGCCCGAAAGGTGGAGCCGACGAGGTCGAGAAGAAGGCCAAGGCGCTCGGTGCACAGACGCTGCGCTACCAGGTGCGCGCCGGCGACAAGGACTTCCGGGCGATCCTCGGCACGCTGCCGAAGGATGTGAACCTGCTGGTGCCGAGCCTGTGGGCCCCCGAGGCGGCGCTCATCGCCAAGCAACTCCCCGACGTGGGACTCGACGTCAGGATGATCGGCCCGGACGGGCAGTTCGAAGTGAAGGACTACATCGAGGCCTCGGGCGGCGCCGCCGAAGGCAACTACGTCACGTTCCTGGCCCCGGACATGAAGAAGGTCCCGGCGGCCGCGAGATTCGTCAGCGCCTTCGAGTCGAAGTACGGCCCGCTCAGCTCCTATGGACCGCTGGCGTACGAAGCCGCCAACATCATCTTCGAGGCGATCAAGCGCGCCGGAAAGGCCGACCGTGCTCTGGTCCGCGACAGCGTGCGCGCGACCAAGGACTACAAGGGGATCCTCGGCGTGCCCATCACCTTCGACGGCAAGGGCGATGTCATCGGCGGGCTGATCTTCGTGTATCAGGTGCGCGGGATGGGCTTCGAGCAGGTGAAGACGATCGCAGTGAAGTAGCGCGCCCAAGCGGCGGCCGCGACCCATGTTCTTGCTGGAAGCCCGCGGCCTGTCGATGGCCTTCGGGGGTCTGCGCGCGGTCCAGGCCCTCGATCTCACCGTGCAGCCCGGCGAGATCGTCGGGCTGATCGGTCCGAACGGATCGGGCAAGACCACCGTCTTCAACGTCATCAGCGGCCTGTACCGGGCGACCGCCGGCTGCGTGCTGTTCGGCAGCGGCAAGACCGACCTCGTTGGACGCCCGCCGCACGCGATCACCGCGCTCGGCGTGGCGCGCACCTTTCAGAACCAGCGCTTGTTCAACCAGATGAGCGTGCTGGAAAACGTTCTGGTCGGCATGCACTGCCGCACGCGGGCGGGTCCGGGCAGCATCCTGCTGGCGTTTCCCCGCGCACGCGCCGAGCGCAGGCGTGCGATCGAGCGCGGGCGCGAGCTGCTCGCCTTCTTCGGCGAGCGCCTGCTGCCGCGCGCGCACGACCCGGCCGCCAGCCTCTCCTACGCCAACCGCAGGCGCCTGGAGATCGCGCGCGCCCTGGCGACGCAGCCCGAGCTGCTTCTGCTCGACGAGCCCGCCGCGGGCATGAATCCCACCGAGAAGCGCGAGCTGCGCGAGGACATCGCGCGCATCCGCGGCCGCGGCGTGACCGTGCTGCTGATCGAGCACGACATGGCGCTGGTGCAGGGCATCTGCGAGCGCGTGGCGGTGCTGGACCACGGAGTGAAGATCGCCGACGGCAGCTTCCAGGAAGCGCGCCGCAACCCGGCCGTGCTGGAAGCCTACCTCGGGCGCCGCCATGCTTAAGCTGCAGGACGTCGCGGCGAGCTACGGCCCGATCGAGGTGCTGCGCCAGGTCAGCCTGGAGGTGCAGCGCGGCGAGATCGTCTGCCTGCTGGGCGGCAACGCCGCGGGCAAATCCACCACGCTCACGACCGTGCTGGGCATGCTGCGCCCGAGCGGCGGCAGCGTGGCGCTCGACGACCAGCGCATCGACCGCCTGCCGACCGAGGACATCGTGCGGCGCGGCATCGCGCTGGTGCCCGAGTCGCGCCGCATCTTCGCGCGCATGACGGTGTGGGAGAACCTGGCGATGGGTGCGTACAGCCGCCGCGACGCGGCGCCGGCGGACTTCGCCGAGGACCTGGAGCGCGTCTACACGCTGTTTCCGCGCCTCGGAGAGCGCGCCGCGCAGCACGGCGGTACGCTCTCGGGCGGCGAGCAGCAGATGCTCGCGATCGGGCGCGCGCTGATGGCGCGGCCACGCCTGCTGCTGATGGACGAGCCGTCGATGGGTCTGGCGCCGGTGCTGGTGGAGCAGGTGTTCGACATCATCCAGACCATCAACCGCCAGGGCACCACCATCCTGGTGGTCGAGCAGAACGCTGCTGTGGCGCTGTCCATCGCGCATCGCGGCTACGTGCTGCAGGACGGCCGCATCGTCATGCAGGGCGCGGCGGCCGCGCTGCTGGACGAAGACCACATCCGCCGCGCCTACCTGGGAGAGGACTGATGCTCGACGCGCTGTCGATTCTGCCGCAGCAGCTCGTGTTCGGGCTGGCGCTGGGCGCGGTCTACGGGCTGATCGCGTTGGGCTACACCATGGTGTACGGCGTGC
>DATBMG010000098.1:0-16833 GCA_036554965.1 Burkholderiales bacterium | reverse complement strand
TCGAGATGAAGTCGGTGCTGGGCGCGTCGGGCGCGCTGCGCGCGCTGGTCGAGCTGCTGCCCAAGACCGCGCACCGGGTGGCCGCCGATGGCGCGCTGCTGGACGTGCCGATCGAGTCGCTGCAGCCGGGCGATCGGGTGCTGGTCAAGCCCGGGGAGCGCGTGCCGACCGATGGGGTCATCGTGGACGGCAGGACCAGCGTCGACGAATCGATGCTCACCGGCGAGTCCAAGCCGGTGCCGCGCGGCCCCGGCGAGCGGCTCATCGGCGGCGCCGTCAACGCGGAGGGAGCGGTCACCGTGCAGGTGGATCGCACCGGCGCACAGACCTACCTCGCGCAGGTGGTCGACATGGTGAGCCGGGCGCAGGCGTCGCGCTCGCGCACGCAAGACCTGGCCAATCGCGCGGCTCTGTGGCTGACCTACATCGCCGTCGGGGCAGGGCTCGCCACGCTGCTGGTATGGATAGCGCTCGGTACGCCTCTGTCCTTCGCCGTGGAGCGCATGGTCGCGGTGATGGTGATCTCCTGCCCGCACGCGCTTGGCCTAGCGGTGCCGCTGGTGGTCGCGGTCAGCACCACCCTGGCCGCACGGCAGGGCCTGCTGATCCGCGATCGCGCCGCCTTCGAGCGCGCCCGCGGGCTGAACGCGGTCGTGTTCGACAAAACCGGCACCCTGACCCAGGGGCGCTTCGGCGTCACCGACGTGGTTCCCTTCGCGGAGACCGACGCGCGCGAACTGATCGCAGCGGCCGCCGCGCTCGAGTCGCAGTCGGAGCATCCGATCGCGAAAGGCATCGTGGAGCACGCACAGGCGCTGGGCGTCGCCTATCGGCGCGCCACCGACTTTCGCAACATCACCGGCCAGGGGGCAGTCGCCCGGCTCGACGGGCAACCGATTGCCGTCGTGAGCCCCGGTTACGTGCAGCAGCGCGGGCTCCCGGTCGATGATCCGCGCTTGCAGCGCCTGCAGGCGGAAGCGAAGACCCTGGTGTTCGTGCTGCGCGCAGACCGGCCGCTGGGCGCCATCGCGCTCGCAGACATCGTGCGGCCGGAGTCGCGCGAAGCGATCCAGCGCCTCAAGCGCATGGGGATCGCCTGTCTCATGCTGACCGGGGACAACCGCAGCGTCGCCGCCGCAGTGGCACGCGAGCTGCAGCTCGACGATTACTTCGCGGAAGTGCTGCCCGCGGACAAGGCAGCCAAGATCCGGGAGGTGAAGCAGCGCGGTCTGGCGGTGGCGATGGTAGGCGACGGCGTCAACGACGCGCCGGCGCTGGTCGAATCCGATCTCGGGGTGGCGGTGGGGGCTGGAACCAACGTCGCGATCGAGTCCGCGGACGTGGTGCTGGTGCGCAGCAACCCCTCCGACGTGGTCGCGATCCTTTCGCTGTCGCGCAAGACCTACCGCAAGATGGTGCAGAACCTGTGGTGGGCCACCGGTTACAACGCGGTGGCCATCCCGCTCGCCGCGGGCGTTACCGCGGGGCTCGGCTTCTTTTTGTCGCCCGCAGTGGGTGCGGTGTTCATGGCGGCTAGCACGGTGATCGTCGCGATCAACGCGCAACTCCTGCGCGGCTAGCGCCCGAAGACCTGCGCCGGCGCGTCGGGCAGCACCGGACACGCCTCCGCTTTGGTGCGTTCCTCCCAGGTCTTGCGCGCCGTGTCGTAATCCATTCCCGGCGGACAGTTGACGCAGGTCACCTGCGCGATCTGGTAGGTGAGCTGAATCACGTCGGAGGCCTCGCCGTCGGTTTCGGCCAGGCGCCAAACACGGCAGGCCGAGAGCCCGACGCAACCGCTCTGCGCCGGGGTATCGGGGGGAGAGAACTCGTAGACGCCGCAGCGCAGCCCCGCAGGACAGCGATGCCAGCCCGCGCCGCTCGACAGGGCGGTGACGATCCCGAGGATTACTGCGCCCTCTGGCGTTGGGCGGACATCGGCGGCGTACACGCGGCAGGTGGGACAGCCCCTCCCGAGATAGATCGCCTTGAAGTCGCGCGTGCGATGCAGCGAGAGCACCTCCGAGACCGGCTCGGACAGCTGTTCCTGCTTCACCGGCTCGGGGATGGGTCTGCCGGCCGGCAACGCCGGCAGCCTGACCCGTACCGCTTCTGCCGTGTCCGACAGGAGCTCGACGCCAAAATCGCCGTTGCCGCTGCGCACGCACTCCACGCTGTCGCCTGCTTTCGACAGCGGCCTTTCGGGCCAGGCCGCGCAGCGGCCCCCGCGCACCGAGAAACGCGTCGGGCGGGCCGGTGGCGCGGACGCGGCCCCCGGTTGCAGGCCCGCGCGCAGCTCGAAGCGGCAGGAGTCGATCGGCTTCAAGGCGCTCCAGGTCTCGGTTCGCAGGCAGCTCGCCAGCAACCACTGGACTGCGGCACGATCCAGGGTCAGCGGATCGGCAAGCGCGCCGAGCGACCGCCGCAGCTCGGCCCGGGCAGGGGAGCGGGAATGGGTCCGCTTCCAGGCCGCCGTGGCCTGCGGATCGAAGCTCCCGCCCTTCTCCAGGACGCTGCCGTACACCGTATCGCCATAACGGAAGCCGGATGCGACCGCCGCGTCATGTCGCGTCCACCGGTTGCGGAACGCGTGCTCGTCGAGCGCCGTGCGCAAGCCGGCACGGGGCAGCTTTGCCAGGGCCCGGTACAGCGGGGGACTGTCGGCCGACGGTGGAATGCAGGATTGCGCCCTCGCCGTGGTCATGCAACCGGCGAGCAGCGCAGCGAGGACGGGTTTCCACATGAGCGGGTCGGATGAAGAAAGCCAGGAACGCATTATCCGCGAACGGGGATTTCATGATCTAGCTCAACTGGCGCGGGAACGATGGCGCTAGACTGCGCGCATCTACTGCGCAGGGGCGATGGGACTTCCGGAGGAGCGATGCCATGAAGATACTGCCCGCGATGTTGGCGGTTGGATGGCTGACCGCAGCATCCTGCGCGTGGGCGCAGGACGATCCCCACGCGGGGCACCAGCCTCCCGTCGTCGGCCAGCCGGCCAATGACGCGGCAGGGCAAACCGAAGGACATGACCAGGCCGCGGACAGCAGCGAGCACGAGCACGGTAAGGCCGGCGGGAAGCTGCAGGAGAACCTGAAGCGGATGCAGGCGCTGATGGCGCGCATGCGGGAGACGACAGATGCGGCGCAACGGCGTGCGCTGCTCGGGGAGCACCTGCAACTCATGCGGGAACAGCTGAAGCTGATGCTGGCCCAAGCAGGCGGCCACGAGCACGGCAGCAAGGCCGGCGCAGTCGCCCCGGACACCGGGCAGGAAGCGCACGGCGCGCAGCCGAATCAGGGCAGCGACGCCGGCGACCAGAAGAAGATGTGCGCCATGATGGAAGGCGGCAAGTGCAAGATGATGGAGAACGAGAAGAACGGCGGTATGACGGCCGGCGGAATGATGACCGGCGAGATGATGAGCGGCGGCATGATGATGATGCACAAGAAGATGGAGCAGCGCGTGCAGATGCTGGAGCAACTCCTGGGGCAGATGGTCGAGCGCGAAGCGATCGTAGACGAGCTGGAGTCGCGCTGACAGCATGGGCAAGCGGTTGCGCGCTGTAGTATGCTGTGAGCCTAACGCTCATGTCGTGGGAGGCTCGCATGTCACGATTCGCCGAACTCGCACTCGCGTTGCTGGTGCTCGCTACCTCAATTCCCGCCACGCCGGCGTACGCCGCAGTGTGCACGACGCCGGGCGGCGACGACGGGCTCGCGCTGCTGGCGCGGCAGCAGACACAGCCGGCGGAGCTGCTGGCCGACTGCACCGAAAAGTGCGCATCCGGCGCGCAGCGCGACCTGATGTTGCTGGTAGATGACATCCCCTCCCCGCGTCACCTGCCGTTGGTGTCCGGCGCCGACGAAGTCGCGTCCTGGCACGCCGAGATCTTCGAGATGCTCAGCGGCTGGCGGGACGACGCGCAGGCGCTGGAGTATTGCCAGCTGATGCTGTAAGCGCTCCCCCGGATGCCGCCTGGCGGCGTCCGGGCCACTGCGCCTAGGGCGCGGCGCCCTCTCGCCTTCGGAAGCGGGCTCGCAGGTCTGGCCGCCGCACGTCGAAATCCAGGAACAGGAACTGCAGCGCCTCGTCGTGCACCGGGCTGTGGCTGCTTTCGTAGCGGTGCTCCTCGGCGGTGAGGCCTGCGGGGACCAGCGCGTGCTTGGCGCGCGGATCGAGCAGGATGATGTCCCCCGGCTGGTGCGCGACGGCGCGCTGCTGCGCGTCGACCAGGCCGAGGCGGCCGGCGTGCGCCACCACGATGGCGAAGTAGACGTACGGGAAGCGGAAGAAGTCGTCGTGCAGCCCCACCGGGCCGCAACCGTGGATGGAGAAGCGGTCGCGGCGGAAGATCTCCGGCGGCAGGTCGAGCTTGTCCGCTATCTCCGCGCGCAGGCTGTCGATCAGACCCAGCGACACGTGCGGGTAGAGCGCCTTCAGCTCGCGCGTCTCCTCGGCGATGAACTCGTCGGGACACCGTTCGCGCGCCAGGCGGTGGAGCCGGTCGAGCTGGTCGAGGCCCTGCTCGATGCGCCGGCCGGTGAGGACGAAGCTCGGACGGGGGGCCGCGGTCAATCCGGTTCGAACCGCAAAGCCACGCCGTTGTTGCAATAGCGCTGGCCGGTAGGCCGCGGGCCATCGTCGAACACGTGACCCTGGTGCCCCCCGCAGCGCGCACAGTGGTACTCGGTGCGCGCCATGAACAGCGAGTTGTCGGGCTTGGTTTCCAGGGCACCGGACAGCGGCCGGTAGAAGCTGGGCCAGCCGGTGCCGCTTTCGAACTTCGTGTCGGAAGCGAACAGCGGCGCACCGCAGCCGGCGCACAGGTAGCGGCCCTTGCGCTTCTCCTGGTTGAGCGGGCTGCTGCCCGCGCGCTCGGTGCCTTCCCTGCGCAGCACCTTGTACTGCTCGGGCGTCAGCAGCTTGCGCCATTCCTCGTCGGGGCGGTCGATCTTGTCCATAGCCGAAAGCGAAGGTCAAAAGCCCGGATTCTCCCCCATTGAGGCGGTGGCGTGAAGGCCATTCAGTGCGGCTAGCCGCAGCCCATGCAGCGCGCCGCCAGCTCGGCCACGGCCAGCGGCCCTCCCTCTGCGTAAAGCCGGTACACCTGGACCAGGTGAGCGCCCGCGGCGAGGCAGGCACGCGCGTGCTTGGGCGTGCGGATGCCGCCAACTGCGATCAGCGTCATCCTGCCGACGGCTCGGGCCAGCTGGTTCAGGACGTGCCCGGCTGCCGGGCCTGCAACCTCTTCCAGCGCGGCGATCAGCCCGTCGAAGCCGATCTCGCCGCAGTAGCGCACGGCAGCAGGGAGCGCCGTGGCGCCGGAAGCGATGGGGATCTTGACGACGATCGGCACGCGCCGCCCGGAAGCGGCGGCGAGACGCTCCTGCTGGCGACGCACGCGCCGCAGCATATCCTGGGCGAGCGGCTCGCGCCCGGGCTCGAGGAGCGCGCGGTTCGCCGTCCCGCTGAGGTTGATCGCCAGATAGTCGGCGCAGCGCCAGGCGGCTTGCATGCCCTGTTCGAAGTCCTGCGCGGCCAGCTCGAGACGCGCATCGGGTTGTCGTCCAAGGTTCACTCCAACCAGGCAGCGCGTGCTGGCGGCGCGCATGCGCCAGCGTTCGACGTTGGCGGCCAGGGCGGCCACGCCGGGATTGTGATCGGCGACCGGGCGCGGGGTCACCGTGCCGACCTCGACGAAGCCGAAGCCGTGCGCCGCGATCTGCGACAGCAGAGCGCCGCTGCGGTCGTATCCCGCGGCCAGCCCGACGGGATTGCGCAGGCACCGGCCCCAGCACTGTCCCGCATTCTGCATTCCCGCTTCAGCCGTGACGTCGCGCGAAGTCATGCATGAAGATCGCAAGCGCGTCTGCACCCGCCATCGGCATGGCGTTATACAAGCTGGCGCGCAACCCTCCCACCTTGCTGTGGCCCTGAAGGTTGAACAGCCCGGCGTCCTGCGCCTGCGCGACGAACGCCTGCGTCAGCGCTTGCTCGCGCAGCCGGAAGCAGACGTTGACGCGCGAGCGAAACGCCGGCAGAACCGGGCATCGATAGAAGCCTTCGCTGCCGTCGATCGCGCGATAGACGACCTCGCTCTTGCGGCGGCTCGCCGCTTCCATCGCCGTCAGCCCACCCTGCGCAGCGATCCAATCGAACACCAGGCCCGCGACGTACACGGCGAAAGTCGGCGGTGTGCTCAACTTCGAGTCCGCTTCCGCCTGCCGCCGGTAACTGAACACCGCCGGTGTGAGCGGCCGTTCGCGTTCGAACAACGCGCGGTGCACGATTACGACGGTCAACCCGGCCGGGCCGATATTTTTCTGCGCGCTCGCATAGATCGCGCCGTAGTCGCTGAAGTCCACTGGCCGGGTAAGGAAGCTCGAGCTCATGTCCGCCACCAGGGGCGTGCGCAGGCGCACCGGCGTCCACGGATACTCGACGCCGTTCGCGGTTTCGTTGCTGGTGATATGCAGGTAGGCGGCCTGCGGACTCGCCCTCCACGCCGCCGGCTCGGGTACCCGGTCGAAGTCCGTGTCCGCGCTGCTCGCCGCGACGTTCACGCGGCAGTAGCGCCGCGCCTCGCCAATACACTTGGCCGACCAGTAGCCGGTCTCGACATAGTCGGCGACCTCGTGCTCGCCCAGCAGGTTGAGCGGCAACAGCGCAAACTGCGCGCTGGCGCCGCCCTGCAGAAACAACACGGCGTAGTCCGTCGGGATGCTCAGCAGCGCCCGCAGCGCTTGCTCCGCGCGCGCGGCGATATCCCGGTAATGCCCTCCGCTGAACGGCAGCTCGAGCACCGACTGGCCGCTGCTGGCGTAATCCGGAAGCTCCTCGCGGATCCGCGCCAGCACCGCGCGCGGCAGCACGGCAGGGCCGGCGGAAAAATTCCAGGGTGCATCACCCGGCAACGAGGGCGCCATGGTGCGCGGACGCCATGAAGAACAGCAAGGGGACGGAGAGCATGGTGTTGGTGCGCGAGGACAGGAAGGTGACCCGTGCGCAGCGGATGCGTTCTTCCGTGGGCGCCGGCACGAAGCCCAGCACCTTCTTCTGGTGCGGCCAGAGCACGAACCAGACGTTGAGCATCATGACGGTGCCGATCCAGGCTCCCAGCCCGATGCCGGCAAGCGGCCCTTGCATGGTCAGCGCCGGCAGCAACCAGTCGCGCCGCCACAGCAGCAGCATGCCCGCGAGCCAGGTAACGATGGCGGCGTAGCGGAACAGCGCGTGCTCGCGGTCTAGGCGCGCCATGAACGCCGGGTTGCTCGGATCGGTGAGCTCGGCGCGCGCGGGTGCTCGCCAGCGCGGCCGCTGCGCCACGTTGGCGTAGTTATGCCCGATCCACACGATACCGGCGGCGAAATGCGTCCAGCGCAGGAGCAGGTCGAGGGATTCGGGGTCGAACATCGTGTTCACGCCAGCATGCGCAACAGCGCGGCCAGCGCGAGCGTCAGGGCGACGCCTAGCGCCAGCGTGCTCCAAGCGGTGTCGAACAGTGTGAACTTCATGCGCCTACTCCTCCTGCAACGCCGCGGCCACCGCGCCAGCGCGGCGCGGGATGAGCGGGTGTCGGATGCGAGCCTTGTCGCAGGCCGCGGCGATCGCCTGCCGGATCACGTCGTGGTGCGGCGAGCGGCTGCACGCCGGATCGCAATTGGCCGCGTCGCCGGTGAGCAGGAACGCCTGGCAGCGGCAGCCGCCGAAGTCCTTGGCCTTCTCACTGCAGCCGCGGCAGGGCTCCTTCATCCAGTCGTCACCGCGGAACTTACGGAACAGCGGCGACTCGTTCCAGATCCACGCCAGCGGCTTCTCGCGCACGGTGGGAAACTCCAGGCCCTGGATCACGCGCACTTCCTGGCACGGCAACGCGGCCCCGTCGGGCGCGATGGTAAGGTGGATGGTGCCCCACCCGTTCATGCACGCCTTCGGCCGGCCCTCGTAGTAGTCGGGAATCACGAAATAGATCGTCATGCGGTTGCCGAGCCGGGCGCGCGCCTCGTTCACCGCGGCCTCCGCGTGCAGGATCTGCTCGCGGCTGGGCAGCAGCTCTTCGCGATTGAGCAGCGCCCAGTTGTAGTACTGGATATTGGCGAACTCCAGATAGTCCACACCGATTTCCTCGGCCGTCTTCAGGATGCGCTCCACCTGATCTATGTTCTGCCGCACCACCGGCACGTTCAGCACCATTGGAAAGCCGAGCGCCTTGATGCGGTATGCCGTTTCCATCTTGAGATCGTGCGCCTTCGCGCCCACCAGCTCGTTGGTGAGCGCACGGTCGGCCGATTGGAGGGAGAGCTGGATCTGCTTGAGACCGACCCGCTTCAGCGTGTGCAGGCGCACCGGCGTGAGACCCACACCCGAGGTGATCAAGTTGGTGTAGTAGCCGAGCGAGGTGGCATACTCGACCAGCTCTTCCACGTCGTCGCGCAGCATCGGCTCGCCGCCGGAGAAGCCGAGCTGCAGGCTGCCCAGCGCGCGCGCCTGGCGCAGCACGCCCTTCCACTCCTCGGTGGTGAGCTCCGAGTAGCGGTCGAAGTCGAGCGGGTTATTGCACCACACGCACTTGAGCGGGCAACGGTAGGTCACCTCCAGCACCAGCCAGAGCGGGCGGCCTTGCCCGTCAAGCGCGATAACGGATCCATCCTTTGGCATGGGAGACCTCCAGGAACTTGCGTACGCCCTGCTCCACCGTCCCGGGCGGGCCGACGAACAACCCCTTCAGCTCTTCGATCACCTCGGCGAGTGTGGCCTCGCCGGTGCAGCGCTTGAGGATCTCGCCCGCGGTCGGGTTGAGCTTGACCACGCCCTCGGGATACAGCAGAACGTAGCTGTCCTGGGTGTCCTCCCAGCGGAACAGGAACATGGGATTCAACTCGGGCCGCATGGCGGCGTCGATGTCGGCTGGCTGGGTCATGGTCGGCGACACGCAGACATTCGACCCGCATCCCGCCTCCTCCCCATGCCGGGGAAGGGGCGGAGGGCGAGGAGCGCCGCTCCCCGCCCTCCGCTCACTCAGCGGACATACACGTAGGCGGTGACTTCGAAGCCCAGGCGGATGTCGCAGAACGCGGGATCGACCCACTGCATGATGTGCTCCTCGTTTGAGTGAAGGCCACGCCGCGGCCGATGCAGCCGGCCGCGGCACTCTCGAGACGACCACCCGGCAGCGGTAAGTCGGGGGTTGATTGAAAGGATCCGCGGCGGCCGTCTCAAGATCCACTATGCGCGCGCGAGCGGCACATGGAGAGGCGGATTTCAGGGTTTGTCACTGAGCGGTTCACGTAATCGCGGCTCAGCGAAACCATGATTTTCGGGGTCGGGGCCGGCGGGAGGCGATTTTCTTGATCCGGGTGAAGGAAATTCGAACTCCAGGCGCTATCATCGCGCCCTCGTCCAGCGGCTCTGGTAAGCTTGTTTTGTTGCTTTGCGGGCACTGACTCCGATATGCACCGCCGGCTGACGTTCATCGCACGCACCGTGCTGCTGTTCCTGCTGGCCACCCAAGGACTCCTGGCGGCGGTGCCCTGCGTGTCGCCGCAGGCGAACGCGGCCGACGCCTTCACGGCGATGCCGCCGGGCTGCGCGGAGGCGCCACCCTCCAACCTCTGCCTGCAGCACTGCATCGCTTCGGACCAAACCAGCGGGCAGGGTCAGATCCCGGCGCTGATGCCGCCCGCCCAGGTGCTAGCCGTGTTGCCGGCCCGGCCGGCCGATGCGCCGCCTCCGCCCGCCTATACGCAACCGCCCGGCGCTTGCGCCGCCGGCCCCCCGATCCCCATCCGGTTGCTGAGCCTGCTGTTGTAGCCGCACCTCCGCTTCCCGCGGCCGCGCTTTCGCGGCCGTGCGTCAATCGCTTGCGGAGGTGAAATCATGTTTGTCCCGTTGTCGCCGCGCGCCCGCGGCGCGGCGCGTTCTCTCGCTGGCTGCCTGGTGCTCGCCGCTTGCCTGCCGGCGTCCGCCGTGCGCGCCGCGGACGAGTTATCTCTGAACGAAGCGTTGGAACTGGCCGAGAGCAACCAGCCGATACTGGCCGGCCAGCGTGCGGCAGCGCGCTCCGCCGAGGAGGCTGCGGTCGCCGCACGCCAGCTTCCCGATCCGAAGCTGCAGCTCGGCATCCTCAACATGCCGGTGACCGGGCCGGACGCGTTCAGCCTGACAGACGACTTCATGACCATGCGCATGGTCGGCCTGATGCAGGAGTTCCCGCGCGCGGCCAAGCGCAGGCTGCGCGGGGAGCTGGTCGCCATCGACGGCCAGCAGCGCCAGCTGGAGCTGGCCTTCACTCGCCGCCAGATCCGCCGCGACACGGCGCTCGCGTGGCTCGAAGCCTGGTACGCGCAGCGCACCATGGACCTGGTGCGGGCGCTCGAGCGCGAAGCCGAGCGCCAGATGGAATCGCTCGCGATCGGCGTGCGCACGGCCAAGGCAAGCCAGGCGGACGTGCTCGGCGCACGCATCGAGCTGGACCTGATCCGCGACCGCGCCGACGCGCTCAAGCAGCGCAACGCGACCGCGCGCGCCGAGCTGTCGCGCTGGATCGGCACGGCGGCGCAACGGCCGCTGCCGATCGAGCCGCCGACGCTGCCGGCGCCGCCACCCCTGCCGGACCTCAGCGCACGGGTGCAGGCGCACCCGCACCTGTCCGCGTTCGAGCGGCAGGTGGCCAGGGCCGAGAAGGAAGCGGAGCTGGCGCAGCGCTCCGGCTCGCCCGATTGGAGCCTGGAGGTGAACTACGGCTTACGCGGCTCGGCGTTCTCCGACATGGTGACGGTGCAGGTCGGCATCGACCTGCCGGTGTTCAAGAAGAACCGGCAGTTGCGCGAGGTGTCCTCGAAGCTGGCGGCAGCGGACCAGGCGCGCGCGATGCGCGACGACAATCTGCGCGAGATGCAGGCGATGCTGGCGCGCGCATACGCCGAGTGGGCTGCGGCCAACGAGCGACTCGCTCGGTATCGCAACAGCACGCTGCCGCAGGCCAGCGCACGTACCGACGCGACGCTGGCCGCCTACCGTGCCGGACGCGGCGAGCTGGCCGCAGTGCTGGAGGCGCGGCGCATGGAGATCGACCTGCGTATGCAGCAGCTCATGCTGGAGGGCGAGGCGGCACGCGCTCAGGTGCAGATCGGCTACTACCGGGACGAGTAGGAGGCTGACGTGATGAAACGCAACTTCGCGCTTGCGGTGGCGGCACTAC
Organism: Burkholderiales bacterium; assembly: GCA_036554965.1. Classification (GTDB taxonomy): domain Bacteria; phylum Pseudomonadota; class Gammaproteobacteria; order Burkholderiales; family SHXO01; genus SHXO01. The sequence continues at coordinate 5,630 of DATBMG010000098.1, read as the reverse complement.
TCGTCGCGCTCGCCGCCGCCGGCGGCTATTGGCTGGGGACGACGGGCAACCGCGGGGCCACGCCGAGTGATCATGAAACAGCGTCGGCCGGGTCGGTGGCCGAGCCGGCAGCGCACGCGCAGCCCGAGCGCAAGGTCCTGTACTGGTACGACCCGATGTACCCGCAGCAGAAGTTCGACAAGCCTGGCAAGTCGCCCTTCATGGACATGGAGCTGGTGCCCAAGTACGCCGAGGAGGCCGGCGAGGCCGCGGGCACGGTGAGTATCGACCCGCGCGTCACGCAGAACCTCGGGGTCCGCACCGCAGCCGTGGAGCGCGGCAGCTTCGAGCGCCGGGTCGCGGCGGTCGGCACGGTGGAAGCCGACCAGCATCGCATCGTCACGGTGCAGTCGCGCACCGCGGGCTGGGTGGAGAAGCTGCGCGTGCGCGCCGCCAACGACCCGGTGCAGCGCGGGCAGGCGCTCGCGGAGATCTACTCGCCCGATATCCTCGCGGCGCAGGAGGAGTATCTGCTGCTGCTCGGCGCGCACAGCGACGATGCGGCCGAGGACGCGCTGCGTGCGGCTGCGCGCGATCGCTTGCGTTTCCTGGGGGTGAGTGCGGGGCAGATCGAGGCGCTGGAGCACACGCGCAAGGCCGACCCGCGCGTGGTCCTGTTCGCGCCGAGCGGGGGGATCGTCAGCGAGCTGGGCGTGCGCGAGGGCAGTCAGGTGAGCCCGGGCATGAACTTATTCACGCTGGTGGACCTGTCCTCGATCTGGGTGCATGCCCAGGTGCCCGAGGCGCAGGTCGGGTGGATCACGCCCGGGCGGCCGACCGAGGCGCGGCTGAAGGCGCTGCCCGATCAGGTGTTCGAAGGCCGCGTGGACTATATCTACCCGGAAGTCGACGCGGCGACGCGCACGGTGCGCGTGCGCTCCGTGCTGCGCAACCATGGCCTCACGCTGCGGCCCGGCATGGTAGCCGACGTCACCCTGTTCGGCGGGGCCAAGCGCGAGGTGCTGACGGTCCCTTCCGAGGCGGTGATCTACACCGGGGCGCGCAGCGTGGTGATCGTGGCCGACGGCGAAGGCAAGTTCCGCGCAGTAGAAGTGAGGACCGGCATGGAGGCGAGTGGCAGGACCGAAGTGCTGCGGGGCTTGGAGCCCGGGCAGAGCGTGGTCGTGTCGGGGCAGTTCCTGATTGACTCGGAGGCCAGCCTGTCCTCGGCGCTGACGCGACTGGAGGGCAGCACGAGCGACGGCGACCACACGGATCATGCGCAGTGAGGCGACCATGCTCGAGAAACTGATCCTGTGGTCGATGCGCAACCGCTTCCTGGTGCTGATGGGCAGCGTGCTGCTCGCCGCCTGGGGCGTGTGGGCGGTGCTGCGCACGCCGGTGGATGCGATACCCGACCTTTCCGACGTGCAGGTGATCATCAAGACCACCTATCCGGGCCAGGCGCCGCGCGTGGTGGAGGACCAGGTCACCTACCCGCTCACCACCACCATGATGTCGGTGCCCGGGGCGAAGGCGGTGCGCGGCTACTCCTTCTTCGGCGACTCCTATGTCTACATCCTGTTTCAGGACGGCACCGACCTGTACTGGGCGCGCTCGCGCGTGCTCGAGTACCTGTCGCAGGTGCAGGGGCGGCTGCCGCCCGCGGCGAAGTCGGCGATCGGCCCGGACGCCACCGGCGTGGGCTGGATCTACGAGTATGCGCTGGTCGATCGCAGCGGGCGGCATGACCTGGCGCAACTGCGCGCGCTGCAGGACTGGTTCCTGAAATACGAGCTGAAGAGCGTGCCCAACGTGGCCGAAGTCGCCACCATCGGCGGCATGGTCAAGCAGTACCAGGTGGTGCTGGATCCGGACCGGATGCGTGCGCTGCGCGTGTCGCAAGCGCGCATCGTTGCCGCGATCCGTGCGGCCAATCAGGAAACCGGCGGGTCGGTGGTGGAAATGGGCGAGGCCGAATACATGGTGCGCGCAACCGGTTATCTGCGCTCGCTGGACGACTTTCGCACCATCCCCGTGGGGCTGGGCGAGGGCTCCACACCGATCCTGCTGAAGGACGTGGCGCGCGTGCAGATCGGGCCCGAGATCCGCCGCGGCATCGCCGAGCTGGACGGCCAGGGCGAGGTGGTGGGCGGCGTGGTGCTGCTGCGCTCGGGCAAGAACGCGCTCGAGACGATCGACGCGGTGAAGGCCAAGCTCGACGCGCTCGCACCGGGGCTGCCGCAGGGCGTGGAGATCGTGCCGGTTTACGACCGCTCCAAGCTGATCAAGCGCGCGGTCGCCACGCTGCGCGACCGCCTGGTCGAGGAGTTCGTCGTGGTGGCGCTGGTGTGCGTGCTGTTCCTGTGGCATCTGCGCTCCTCGCTGGTGGCGATCGTCACTCTGCCGCTGGGAGTGCTCGCGGCGTTCGTCGTGATGCGCTACCAGGGCATCAACGCCAACATCATGTCGCTGGGCGGCATCGCCATCGCGGTGGGCGCCATGGTGGACGCGGCCGTGGTCATGATCGAGAACGCGCACAAGAAGCTGGAGGCCTGGCGCCATGCGCACGGTGGCGAGCCGCAAGGCGAGGAACGCCTGAAGCTGATGGGCGAGGCCGCCGGCGAAGTGGGACCGGCGCTGTTCTTCAGCCTGCTCGTCATCACGCTGTCGTTCATCCCGGTGTTCACGCTGGAGGCGCAGGAAGGGCGGCTGTTCGCCCCGCTCGCCTTCACCAAGACCTACGCGATGGCCGCCGCCGCCGGTCTGTCGGTGACGTTGATCCCGGTGCTGATGCTGTACTTCATCCGCGGCCGCATTCCGGACGAAACGCGCAACCCGCTCAACCGCCTGCTCATCGCGCTGTACCGGCCGGTGATCGGTGCGGTGCTGCGCTTTCCCTGGCTCACGCTGCTGATTGCCGGGGTGTTGCTGGCGGCCACCGTCTATCCGCTGCAGCGGCTGGGCAGCGAGTTCATGCCGCCCCTGGACGAGGGCGATCTGCTGTACATGCCGAGCGCGCTGCCCGGCATCTCGGCGTCCAAGGCCGCGGAAGTGCTGCAGCAGACCGACCGCATCCTCAAGCAGTTTCCCGAGGTGCACAGCGTGTTCGGCAAGATGGGACGAGCCGAGACCTCCACCGATCCGGCGCCGCTGGAGATGGTGGAGACCACCATCCAGTTCAAGCCGCGCAGCCAGTGGCGAGCGGGCATGACGCCCAACCGGCTGGTGGAGGAGATGGACCGCGCGCTGAGGATCCCGGGCCTGGCGAACATCTGGGTACAACCGATCCGCAACCGCATCGACATGCTGGCGACCGGCATCAAGAGTCCGGTGGGCATCAAGATCTCCGGACCCGACGTCAACGTCATCCAGAAGGTGGGAACGGAGGTGGAGCGGGTGGTGCGCGAAGTGCCCGGCGCGACCTCGGTTCTCGCCGAGCGCCTGTCCGGGGGGCGCTACGTGGAGGTGCGTATCGATCGCCTGCAGGCCGCGCGCTACGGGCTCAGCGTGGCCGACGTGCAGGACATCGTCACCGGCGCGATCGGCGGCGAGAACATCGCCGAGACGGTGGAAGGCCTGGAGCGCTTTCCCATCAGCGTGCGCTACCCGCGCGAGCTGCGCGACAACCTCAGCCGGCTGCGCGAGCTGCCCATCGTCACCGATGCGGGCGCCACCATCCCGCTCGGGCTGGTGGCGCAGGTCGAAGTCGCGGACGGACCACCCATGCTGCGCAGCGAGAACGCGCGTCTGTCGGGCTGGGTGTACGTGGACATCCGCGGGCGCGACCTGGGCTCGTTTGTCGCCGATGCGCAGCACGCGGTACGCGAGAAGGTGCGCCTGCCAGCCGGCTACTCCATCGGCTGGTCCGGCCAGTTCGAGTATCTCGAGCGCGCCGCCAAGCGCATGCGCGTGGTGGTGCCGTTTACGCTGGCGATCATCTTCGTGCTGCTGTACCTGACTTTCCGCCGCTTCTCGGAGGCGTTGCTGATTATGGCCACCCTGCCTTTCGCGCTGGTCGGCGGCTTCTGGCTGCTGTACTTGCTGGGCCACAACCTGTCGATCGCCAGCGCGGTGGGCTTGATCGCGCTGGCCGGCGTGGCGGCGGAGTTCGGCGTGGTGATGCTGATCTACCTGGATCACGCCGTGGCACGCCTGCGCGACCGAGGCAAGCTCGCCGAGCGCGAGGCGCTCAAGGCCGCCATCATGGAAGGCGCGGTGCTGCGCGTGCGCCCCAAGGCGATGACGGTGGCGGTGATCGTCGCCGGCCTGCTGCCGATCATGCTGGGCGGGGGCACCGGATCGGAGGTGATGCAGCGTATCGCAGCGCCGATGGTCGGGGGCATGATCACCGCGCCGTTGCTGTCGATGATCGTGCTGCCGGCGGCCTATTTCATCGTCTACCGCGCGCGGCGAACCACCGGAGCGTTGCTCCGCTCCGGGCCAGCCCCCCGGCCCGCGGCGTGACCCGACCGCGTGAGAGGCGCGGTTGACGCGCGCGCGGCCTTGCCGTACCTTCCCGCGCTGCTTCGGCCATGACCGGCGCCGCGCGAATGCTCGTGCCGCCAGCCGAGTGCGGCACAATCCGAACCGGGGAGGGAGGGATCGATGGAGGTGATGGCCTGGGTGGCCCTCGCGATATTCGCGCTATCGATCATCGCCGTGGTCAGCAACGTCGTGGACAGCACCGCGGCTGCGCTGATCGGGGTCATCGCGATGGTGTGGTTCGGCGTGATGACCGAGGTCGACGCCTTCCAGCTGGTCGACTGGAACGTCATGGCGATCCTGGTGAGCATCTGGGTGATCGCCGGCTACTTCGGCAAGACCGGTGTGCCGAGCTGGCTGTCGGTGCAGGCGCTGCGGCTGTCGGGCGGGCGCCCCGGCCTGCTGGTGATGATCCTGTCGGTGCTCGCCGGGGTGATCTCCATGTTCGTGGACAACGTGGTGGTGATCCTGATGATGGCGCCCGTGGCCTTGCCTCTGGCGCGGGCGCTCAAGCTGCCGATCACCCCCGTAGTGCTGATGATCGGGTTCTCGGCCAACTTCATGGGCTCGGCGCTGCTGCTGGGCGACCTGCCGCCGCAGATGCTGCACAGCATCTCAGGCGCCGAGTTCATGGACTTCGTGTGGAGCCAGGGTCGGCCCTCGTCCTTCCCGATCCTGATGGTCACCTTTGCCATAACGCTCGCGGCCATGTACGCCTACGGCTTCCGCGCCCATGGGCGGCGCGCGGTGGATATCGGCAGCCTGGGCATCGAGACGCACATCCCCAATCCGCTGTTCGCCACGGTGGTGGTCGCGTGGTTCCTGCTCACCGTCGTGGCGATGGCCTATCGCGAGGTGCTGGACGTCAAGCTCGGCTTCATCGCGATGACCGGTGCCGTCACGCTGGTGCTCGCGCTCGAGCTGTTCGGCGAGCGCGTGAAGGCGCCGTCCTTCGAGCACATCCTCGGCGAGCTGGACTGGCGCGCGATCCTCTTCTACATCGCCTTGTTCGCGCTGGTCGGCGGGCTGGAAAAGATGCATCTGCTGGCCGCGCTCGCCGAGCGCATCCGGCCGCTGTTCACGGAAAACCTGGCCCTGGGCGCGACGCTGCTGTACTGGGTGACGGTGCCGATCGTGGGCATCGTCGAGCACGACGCCTACATCCT
>DATBMG010000019.1:0-7628 GCA_036554965.1 Burkholderiales bacterium | reverse complement strand
GACGGACGTCATCGAGGCGGTGGTGCAGCGCATCCCGCCGCCCGGGGGCGATCCCCAGGCGGCGCTCAAAGCGCTGATCATCGACTCCTGGTTCGACAACTACGTCGGCGTGGTGATGCTGGTGCGCGTGGTGGACGGCAGCCTCGCGCCGAAGGACAAGATCCTGCTGATGTCCTCGCAGGCGAGCTATCTGTGCGAGCAGGTGGGCGTGTTCACGCCCAAGTCGGTGCCGAAAAGCTCGCTCGGGGCCGGCGAGGTGGGTTTCGTGGTGGCCGGCATCAAGGAGCTGGACGGCGCCCGGGTGGGCGACACCATCACGCTCGCCAACCGCCGCGCGGCCGCGCCACTGCCCGGCTTCAAGCAGATCAAGCCGCAGGTGTTCGCCGGCCTCTACCCGGTGGAGGCGAACGAGTACGGCGCGCTGCGCGATGCGCTGGAGAAGCTGCGGCTCAACGACGCGTCGCTGCGCTTCGAGCCGGAGACCTCGCAGGCGCTGGGCTTCGGTTTCCGCTGCGGCTTCCTGGGGCTGCTGCACCTGGACATCGTGCAGGAGCGCCTCGAGCGCGAGTACGATATGCACCTGCTGATCACCGCGCCCACGGTGATCTATCAGGTCCAGCTCGCCGACGGTACGCTGCTGGAAGTTGAGAATCCCTCGCGGCTGCCGGACGCCTCCCGGATCGAGGAGATCCGCGAGCCGATCATCACCGCCAGCATCCTGGTGCCGAGCGACTACGTCGGCCCGGTGATGACGCTGTGCAACGGCAAGCGCGGCGCGCAGAAGAACCTGCAGTACCTGGGCCGGCAGGTGATGCTCACCTACGAGCTGCCGCTCAACGAAGTGGTGATGGACTTCTTCGACAAGCTCAAGTCGGTGAGCCGCGGCTACGCCTCGCTCGACTACGACTTCAAGGAGTTTCGCGCCGCCGATCTGGTCAGGCTCGACATCCTGATCAACGGCGAGCGCGTGGATGCGCTGTCGCTGATCGTGCATCGCGCCGGCGCTCAGCCGCGCGGGCGCGAGCTGGTGGAGAAGATGCGCCAGCTGATCCCGCGGCAGATGTTCGACGTCGCGGTGCAGGCGGCGATCGGCTCGCACATCATCGCGCGCGAAACGATCAAGGCCCTGCGCAAGAACGTGCTCGCCAAGTGCTACGGCGGCGACGTCACGCGCAAGCGCAAGCTGCTGGAGAAACAGAAGGCCGGCAAGAAGCGCATGAAGCAGATCGGCACGGTCGAGATCCCCCAGGAGGCCTTCCTGGCCATCCTCCAGGTGGAGGGCAAGTAGCCCGCACGCCACCAGCCCGCACTCCATTGGCTCCTACCCCATGAATTTCGCGCTCGCAATGCTCCTGCTGCTGGTGCTGACCGGTGGCATCTGGTTGCTGGACCGCTTCTTCCTGGCCCAGCGCCGGCAGGCGGCGGTGCGCGCGGCGCTGCTGCAGGCCGAGTCCGCGTTCGCCCTAAAGCCGGGCGAGGCGCAGGCCGATTATCAGACCAGGAAGGACACGATCCTCGGGGAGATCCACCAGAAGGTGGGGCGCGAGCCCTGGTGGGTGGAGTACTCGAAAAGCTTCTTCCCGGTGATCCTGCTGGTGTTCCTGCTGCGCTCCTTCCTGGTGGAGCCGTTCAAGATCCCGTCCGGCTCGATGATTCCGACCCTGCTGGTGGGCGACTTCATCCTGGTCAACAAGTACACCTATGGAATCCGGTTGCCGGTGGTCAACGTGAAGGTGCTGAGCATCAGCCGGCCGCAGCGCGGCGAGGTGATGGTGTTCCGCTTCCCCGAGAACCCGTCGCTCGACTACATCAAGCGCGTGGTGGGCGAACCGGGCGACACGGTGACCTACCGCGACAAGCAGCTGTTCGTGAACGGTCAGCCGATACCCACCATGCCGGAGTCGGACTATCAGTACGCGGAAGGCGGCTTGAACTACGTCAAGACCAAGCGACTGCGCGAGACGCTCGGGCAGCACAACCATGCCGTGCTGATCAACCCGGAGTCGCCGCCGATGCAGGTGGCGGGCGTGCGCGATTTCAAGCACCGCGAGAACTGCGAATACAACGAATCGGGATTCGAATGCAAGGTGCCGGCCGGGCATTACTTCCTGATGGGCGACAACCGCGACAGCAGCAGCGACAGCCGCTACTGGGGCTTCGTGCCGGAGCGCAACATCGTCGGCAAGGCTTTCATGATCTGGTGGAACTTCAGCGATTTCAGCCGTATCGGGACGCGTATCAACTAGGATAACTGTGCAACGGCACTGGGCGGAGAAGGCGATGCGAACGCAACGGGGATTGAGCCTGATCGGATTGATGCTGGTGTCCGCGGTGATAGTGGTGGTGGCGCTCATCGGCTTCAAGGTGTTGCCGGCTTACATCGAGTATCTCGCGATCAAGAAGGCGGTGACCGAGATCGCGCGCGCGCCGGAGACGCGCGGCGGGCAGGTGCGCGACGTGCAACTCGCCTTCGACCGCCGCGCCACGATCGACGACATCAAGTCGATCACCGGCCAGGACCTCGAGGTCAGCAAAGTGGGGGACGGTTTCGAGATCGTCGCCACATATTCGGTGCAGATCCCGCTGTTCGGCAACGTCAGCGCCTGCATCGACTTCGTCGCCGAGGGCGGGAGGCGATGACGCGTCGCCAGGGAGCATGAGCGAAGCGGACCTGCTCGCCCGGCTGGGTTACCGCTTCCAGGACCCGCGCCTGTTGCGGCAGGCGCTCACCCATCGCAGCCACAGTGCCGCGCACAACGAGCGCCTCGAGTTCCTCGGCGACGGCGTGCTCAACTGCGTGATCGCCTCGCTGCTCTATCACCGCTTCCCCGGGCTGCCCGAAGGCCATCTGTCGCGCTTGCGTGCCAACCTGGTGAACCAGGACAGCCTGTCGCGCCTGGCGCTGAGCCTGGACCTGGGCGAGCACCTGCTGCTGGGTGAGGGCGAGCTGAAGAGCGGCGGCTTCCGCCGGCCCTCGATCCTCGCCGACGCGCTGGAGGCGGTGCTCGGGGCGGTATTCCTGGACGGCCGGTTCGAGGCCGCGGCGGCCATGGTGGAGCGCCTGTACGAGCCACTCCTGGCCGAGGTCGATCCCAGCACCCACGGTAAGGACCCGAAAACCCTGCTGCAGGAGCTGCTGCAGGCGCGCCACCTGCCGCTGCCGCGCTACAACGTGGTCAGCGTGCGCGGTGAGGCGCATGAGCAGCACTTCCACGTGGAGTGCCTGATCCCCGAGCTGGACATCCGCACCGAGGGGGAAGGGCCGAGCCGGCGCAGCGCCGAGCAGAGCGCCGCACGCGCTGCCTACGACAGCGCCGTAGATACCGATTGAGAAACGTCCGATCAGGCTTTGGCGCGGCACCCCGGCTCGTGACCGGCGGGGAGGGGTTTTCAGATCGCGCCTTGAGGACGCATTCGGCGCACCGCGCCGGCACCATCGCTATCGTCGGGCGGCCCAACGTCGGCAAGTCCACCCTGCTCAATCGCCTGGTGGGGCAGAAGGTCAGCATCACCTCGCGCCGGCCGCAGACCACGCGCCATCGGGTGGTGGGCATCGTCAGCCGGCCCGATGCCCAGCTGGTGTTCGTGGATACGCCCGGCATGCAGGCCGGGCACGGCACCGAGCTCGACCGGCGCATGAACCGCGCGGCGGCGCAGGCCATCGCGGATGTGGATGTGGCGCTGGTGCTGGTGGAGGCACTGCGCTTCGGCGCGCAGGACCGGCAGGTGCTCGGGCTGCTGCCGGCGGGCATGCCGGCGGTCGCCGCGGTGACCAAGATCGATCTGCTGAAGGACAAGGCCGCGCTGCTGCCTTACCTGGCCACCTTGTCGGCGGCGTTCCCGTTCCGCGCCATCGTCCCGGTCAGCGCCAAGACCGGGCGGCAGACCGGCGAGCTGCTGGACGAGCTGGCGGCGCTGCTGCCCGAAGCGCCGCCGCTCTACGCCGCGGACGACATCACCGACCGCAGCGAACGCTTCCTGGCGGCCGAGCTGCTGCGCGAGAAGCTGTTCCGGCTGCTGGGCGCCGAGTTGCCCTACGCCGCCGCGGTGCAGATCGAACGCTTCGAGACCGAGGGCGGGTTGCGGCGCATCGCGGCGGCGGTGCTGGTGGACCGGCCCGGGCACAAGGCGATCGTGATCGGCAAGGGCGGCGAGAAGCTGAAAGCCATCGCCACCCAGGCGCGCCTGGACATGGAGAAGCTGTTCGGCGGCAAGGTGTTCCTCGAGGTGTGGGTCAAGGTGCGCAAGGGCTGGATGGATGACGCGGCTCTGCTCGAGCGCCTCGGTTATGATTGATCCGTGGCTATGATTGACCCGTGGCTATGATCGATCCGTGAACGCGCCCGCGATCCTTCCCCGCGCACGGCCGAGACCGCAGGACGGCGAGGCCGGCTACGTGCTGCACACCTATCCGTTCAAGGAAACCAGCCTGGTGGTGGAGGCGTTCACGCGCGACTTCGGGCGCGTCGGCCTGGTGGCCAAAGGCGCGCGGCGGCCGGCCTCGCCGCTGCGCGGCGCGCTGATGGCGTTTCAGCCGCTGCTGCTGTCGTGGTCGGGCAAGGGCGAGCTGAAGGCGCTGCATCGCGCGGAATGTTGCGGCGGGCACTACCAGCTCGCGGGGCTGCCGTTGATCTGCGGGTTCTACCTCAACGAGCTGATGCTCAAGCTGACCGCGCGCGACGATTCTCACGAGCGCCTGTACCTGGACTACGAGGCGGCGCTGGCGGCGTTGCGCGACGGCGCAGCGCCGGGGCCGGTGCTGCGCAGGTTCGAGCGGCGCATGCTGGTCGAGCTGGGCTACGGCCTGCTGCTCGCGCACGACGTGCACGGCGCGCCGGTGGCCCCCGAGGCGGAATACGTTTACGTGCTGGAGCGCGGGCCGGCGCCGGCGGAGCAGGGGCCGAGCGACGCCTCCGCGCCCAGCCTCAGCGGGCGGGCGCTGCTCGACATGGAGCGCGACGACTACTCGGACCCAACCACCCTGCACCAGGCGCGCGCGCTCATGCGCCACGTCATCAACCACTATCTCGGCGGCAAGCCGCTGCACAGCCGCCAGCTGCTGCGCGAGCTGCAGCAGTCTTGACCGCCGATCCGGCCGGCATGATCCTCCTCGGCGTCAACATCGATCACGTGGCCACGCTGCGCCAGGTGCGCGGCACCGCCTATCCGAGTCCGCTGCAGGCCGCCTTGATCGCGGAGGCGGCGGGCGCGGACGCGATCACGCTGCACCTGCGCGAGGATCGGCGGCACATCCAGGACGTCGACGTGCTGCTGCTGCGCCAGGCGCTCGCCGGGCGCATGAATCTGGAGAGCGCGCTCACCGACGAGATGCTCGGCTTCGCGCTGAAGGTCAAGCCGCACGACGTGTGCCTGGTGCCCGAGCGCCGCGCCGAGCGCACCACCGAAGGCGGGCTGGAAGTGGCGGGCCAGCTCGACCGGGTGCGCGATGCCTGCCGCCGGCTGGGCGACGCGGGTATCCGCGTCTCCCTGTTCATCGCGCCCGACCCGGGGCAGATCGACGCGGCGCAGCGCGCAGGCGCCCCGGTCATCGAGATCCATACCGGCGCGTACGCGGAAGCCGAGCACACGGCGCGGGCGCCGGCCGAACTGGAGCGCATCCGCACCGCTGCGGCGCATGCCGCGGGATTGGGTCTGCAGGTCAACGCAGGCCACGGCCTGCATTACCGCAACGTGCAGCCGATCGCCGCCATCGCGCAGATCGCGGAGCTCAACATCGGCCACGCGATCGTCGCCCAGGCGCTGTTCACCGGGTTCGCCGAGGCGGTGCGCGAGATGAAGCGGCTGATGCGGGAAGCGCGCGGCGCATGATCTTCGGCATCGGCGCGGACGTGGTGGAAGTGCCGCGCGTGGAGCGCCTGCTGGCGCACTACGGCGAACGCTTCGCCGGGCACGTCCTGCACGAGGCGGAGTGGGAAGGTTTTCGGGCGAGCGCGGTGCGCGCGACCTATCTCGCCGGGCGCTTCGCCGCCAAGGAGGCGTTCGCCAAGGCCCTGGGCACCGGCCTGCGCCATCCGGTGTCGCTGACGCGCATCGGTGTGGTCAACGACCCGCTGGGCAAGCCGCGGCTGCACCTCGACGCAGCGCTCGAGGCGCTGCTCGATGCCCGCGGCGTGGGGGCCCGCCACGTCACCTTGACGCACGAGCGCAGCGTCGCCTGCGCGTTCGTCGTGCTGGAGAAGAGCCGAGAATGAAGCCGCCCGGTGTGACGTCGACGGCGCCGCTGCCCCTCGGCCCGGTGATGCTGGACGTGGTGGGCACGGAACTGACCGACGCCGACCGTAAGCGGCTGCTGCACCCGCTGGTGGGCGGGGTGATCTTCTTTGCGCGCAACTACGCTTCGCCGCAGCAGCTCTCCGCGCTCGCCGCGGAGATCCGCGCGCTGCGCGAGCCGCGTCTGCTGCTCGCCGTGGATCACGAGGGCGGGCGCGTGCAGCGCTTTCGCTCCGGCGGGTTCAGCGCGATCCCGCCGATGGCGGCGCTCGGGCGGCTGTGGACCGCCGACCACCGGCAGGGCCTCGCCGCGGCCCGCAGCGTGGGCGTGCTCATCGCCGCAGAGCTGACCGCCTGCGCGCTCGACTTCAGCTTCACCCCCGTGCTCGATCTCGACTACGGCAGCAGCGGGGCGATCGGCGACCGTGCCTTCCACCGCGACCCGGCGGCAGTGGCGGCGCTCGCGGGCGCGCTCATGGGCGGCCTGCAGGTGCGCGGCGTGAGCGCGGTCGGCAAACACTTCCCGGGGCACGGCCACGTGCACGCGGATTCTCACGTGGCCGTGCCCGTGGACGAGCGTCCGCGCGCGCAGATCGAAGAGGACATGGCGCCGTACCGCGCGCTGATCCCGCGTGGACTTGCGGGTGTGATGCCGGCGCACGTCATCTATCCGCAGGTCGACGCCGCGCCGGCGGGATTCTCGCGAATCTGGCTGCAGACCGTGCTGCGCGGGGAGCTTGGCTTCGGCGGAGTGATCTTCAGCGACGATCTGTCGATGGAAGGCGCCGCTGTGGCCGGCGGCGTGGTGCAGCGCGCGGAAGCGGCGCTGCGCGCGGGCTGCGACGTGGCGCTGGTGTGCAATCGGCCGGACTCGGCGGACGAGCTGCTCGCGGGACTGCGTTGGGCGGCGCCGAACGGGTGGAGAGAGCGCGTGGAGCGGCTGTACACGCGCGCCACGGCCTGCGGCCTGGGTGCGCTCGCCGGCGATACGGACTGGTGTGCGGCGCGCCTTGCGTTGGAGGTTGTGCAGCGGGCGGAGGCGGGCTAATGGCGCACCAGCACGACCATCCGCACGAGCACCGGGCCGGTACCGGTACCGCCATGATGTGGGCGATGGCGCTCACAGTCGGATACGCGGCGGTGGAGTTCGCCGCGGGCTGGTGGTTCGGTTCACTGGCGCTGATGAGCGACGCCGGGCACATGCTGTCCGACGCCGCGGCCCTGGGGCTGGCCTGGTTCGCCACCTGGCTGTCGCAGCGCCCGCCCGGATCGCGCCACAGCTTCGGCCTGGCGCGGGCGGAGGTGATCGCGGCGTTCGTCAACGGGCTGGGGCTGCTGCTGGTGGTGCTGCTGATCGCGGTGGAGGCGGTCAAGCGGCTGCTGGCGCCGCCCGCCGT
>DATBMG010000010.1:0-7182 GCA_036554965.1 Burkholderiales bacterium | reverse complement strand
GTGCTGCCGCTCGGGGCGGCCGCTCTGGCCGGAACGACCTACCCGATACGCCGGGAGCGGGTGGCGCGGGAGCTCGGGTTCGACGCCGTCGCGCAAAACTCGCTCGATGCGGTGTCCGATCGCGACTTCGCCATCGAATTCTGCGCCTGCGCGGCGCTCGCCATGACCCATCTGTCGCGCTTGTCGGAAGAGCTGATCCTGTGGATGAACCCGCGTTTCGGCTTCGTCACGCTGGCCGACAGCTACTGCACCGGCTCGTCGATCATGCCGCAGAAGAAGAACCCTGACGTGCCCGAGCTGGCGCGCGGCAAGACCGGGCGCATGAACGGGCACCTGATGGCGCTGCTCACGCTGATGAAGGGCCAGCCGCTCGCCTACAACAAGGACAATCAGGAGGACAAGGAGCCGCTGTTCGACGCGGTGGACACCCTCAGCGACACGCTGCGCGTGTTCGCGGGGATGCTGTCGAGCTTGACCGTCGACGCCGCGGCGATGCGCCGCGCCGCGGCCGAAGGTTTCGCCACCGCCACCGATCTCGCCGACTACCTGGTGCGAAAGGGTCTGCCGTTCCGCGATGCGCACGAAGCCGTGGCGCAAGCGGTGCGCTTCGCCGCAGGCGAGGGCAAAGACCTCGCGCAGTTGCCGCTCGATGCGCTGCACCGCTTCTCACCGCTGATCGCCGAGGACGTGTATGCCGTGCTAACGCTGGAGGGCGCGCTCGCGGCCCGCAAGCACATCGGCGGCACCGCACCGGAGCAGGTGCGCGCTGCCGTCGCCCGTGCGCGCGCCGAGCTGGCCGGTTGACCCCCGAGCTGGTGGGCGTCGCCGATTGGACCGCGATCGCAGCCTCGATCGCGCAGGCGAGCGGCTTGCCGTTCACCGTCGACGCCTGCGCGCCGGTCGGCGGCGGCTGTATCAACAGCGGCTACCGCGTGTGCGGGGCAGGCCGCAGCTATTTCGTCAAGCGCAACGGTGCGCAACGCGCGGCGATGTTCGAGGCCGAGCTGGAGGGCCTCGCCGCCATCGCCGCAACCGGCACCTTGCGGGTCCCGCGGCCATTGTGCGTGGGGCGCGATGCCGACCACAGCTGGCTGGTGCTCGAGCATCTCGAGCTGGCGCGCGCAGACAGCTCGGCAATGGCGGCGCTGGGGGAGCGGCTCGCGGCGCTGCACCGCTGCAGCGCGGCACGCTTCGGCTGGCACCGCGACAACACCATCGGTGCGACGCCACAGCGCAACCAATGGTGTGCGGACTGGATCGAGTTCTGGCGCGAGCGGCGGCTGGCGTTTCAGTTACGGCTGGCGGCGGATAACGACCACTGCGGCGCGCTGCAGAAGCGCGGCGAGCGGCTGCTGCAGCATGTGCAGGACTTCTTCGCAGGCCACCGGCCGGCGCCGTCCCTGCTGCACGGCGATCTGTGGGCCGGCAACGCGGCTTGCACCGCCAGCGGAGAGCCGGTGGTGTTCGACCCGGCTTGCTACTACGGCGACCGCGAAGCGGACCTGGCGATGACCGAGCTGTTCGGCGGCTTCGCGCCCGCCTTCCACGCCGCGTATCGCAACGCCTGGCCGCTGCCGGACGCCTATGCGCTGCGGCGTGACCTTTACAACCTGTATCACGTGCTCAATCACCTGAACCTGTTCGGCGGCGGCTATGGCACGCAGGCCGAGCGCATGATCGAGCGTTTGCTGAGCGAGGTGCGTTGAATGCTGCCGCTGCCGGAGCTGTTCTCGCTGTCGGGCAAGGTGGCGCTGGTGACGGGCGCGAGCTCGGGCATCGGCCGGATGATGGCCGCGACGCTGGCCGAAGCCGGCGCGGCGGTGGTGCTGCTGGCTCGCGACAGCGCGCGCCTCGAGGAAGCGGTGCGTCAGATCCTGAGCGCCGGCGGCCGCGCTCAGGCGCTGCGCTGCGACCTCGCCGAGCGCGCGCGACTCGATCGCGCAGCAGACCAGGCCGCGGCAGCGTTCGGCGCGCCCGACATCCTGGTCAACGCCGCCGGGGTCAACCCGCGGCCGCCGGTCGAGAGCATCACCCGCGAGATGTGGGACGCGGTGATGGCGGTGAACGTGGACGCGGCCTTCGTCCTGGCGCAACGGCTCGCCCCCGCCATGCGCGCCAGGCGCTGGGGCCGCATCATCAATCTGTCGTCGCAGCAGGCGATCCGTGCCTTCAACAACAGCGGCGCCTATGGGGTGTCCAAGGGCGCGGTCTCGGCCATGACGCGCGGGCTGGCCGAGGCCTGGTCGCGCGACGGCGTCACTTGCAACGCCATCGCCCCGGGCTATGTGCCGACCGGCATGACCACCGGCGTGTTCGACGGCGGTGAGCGCGAGCGCTGGGCGGCCGGGCTCACCTTGATCGGGCGCAACGGCAGCCTGGAAGATCTGCGCGGCATCACACTGTTCCTGGCGAGCCGTGCGAGCGACTACGTCACGGGCCAGACCATCTTCGTGGACGGCGGTATGTCGGTCCATTGAGCGCAGGCCGGCACGCCTTTCGGTCCGCTAGAATGCGGGTCGTTCGCGTTCCGGCCAAACTGCTCAAGCCGGGCGCGTCACCACAAGCAGGGGAGGAGATGGCACACGTTGGCGCGCCGCGGTGGCTGATGGGCTTGTTTCTGGCGGCCGTCCTCACGTCCGGAACCGCCCGGGCGCAAGAACCGGTGCGCATCGGTTTCGTCACCTTCCTGTCCGGACCCGCGGCCGGCCCGTTCGGCGTCCCGGCGCGGCACGCGGCCGAGGCCATCGCCGAATCGCTCAACGCCGGCAAAGGCCCGGCCCCGCACAACGCGCGCGGATTCGGCGGCCGCCCGGTGGAGCTGGTGGTGATCGACGAGGCGGGCGGCACCACCAAGCAGGTGAGCGAGTTCCGCAATCTGGTCGAGCGCCAGAACGTAGACTACGTCATCGGCTACATCTCCAGCGGCGACTGCCTGGCCATCGCGCCGGTGGCCGAGGAGGTGAAGAAGATCACGGTGCTGTTCGATTGCGGCACGCCGCGGATCTTCGAGGAGGCCAGCTACAAGTACGTGTTCCGCACCCGTCCCCACGCCACTATGGACGCCGTGGCCGCCGCCCTGTACCTGCTGGAGACCCGGCCCGGCGTGAAGAGCTATGCCGGCATCAATCAGAACTACGCCGGCATCGATCAGAACTACGCCGGCATCGATCAGAACTACCCCGGGGGCCAGGACTCCTGGAACGACTTCACCATGGCCATGGGCGTGCTCAAGCCCGAGGCCAGGGTCACCACCTCGCAGATGCCCAAGTTCGGGGCCGGCCAATACGGCGCCGAGACCTCGGCGCTGATGCAGAGCGGCGCCGAGGTGATTCATTCCAGCCTTTGGGGCGGCGACCTCGAGGCGTTCATCATGCAGGCGGGCCCGCGCGGACTGTTCAAGAAGAGCCCGCTGGTCCTGGTGGCCGGCGAACCCTATCTGCATCGGCTCGGTAGCGCCGTACCCGACGGTACCATCGTCGGCGCGCGCGGCACCAATGGCGTGTTCGCACTCGACGGCCCGCTCAACTCTTGGCTACGGGACATCTACCGCGCGAAGGCCGGCCACGAGCCCACCTACCCGGCATACAGCGCGGCCAACGCCATCCTGGGCCTGAAGGCCGCGTACGAAAAGGCCAAAGTGGCGAAGCTGCAGCGGGCGATTCCGATGGGGGCCAACCGGGGCGTCAAGGAGGAGACCGAGAAGGCTTACGCTAGCGGCCCGAGCGACGAGGAGCTGATCGCCGCATTCGAAGGGCTGATCTTCGCCTCGCCGAGCGGCAGGATGACGATGTCGCTGGGCAAGGGTCACCAGGCCGTGTCGGGCACCGCGTACGGCACCACCAGGCTGGTCGACGGCAAGGTGACGGTAACCGACATCAAGCGCTACTCCCTGGAGAAGGTGCAACCGCCGGAAGGCATGGCCAGCGCCGACTGGATCAAGGGCGGCATGAAGCCCGCGAAATAGCAGCCCGCTTCCGCCGCATGAACCAGATCCCCGCCATCCTGATCGACGGCATCATCTACTCTTCCTGGCTGTTCGTGATCGCCGTGGGTCTCACCCTGATCTACGGCGTGATGAAGATCCTCAACGTCGCGCACGGCAGCCTGTACGCGCTGGGCGCGTACGCCGCAACCGCATTCGGCGGGTACTGGATTGCACACGGCTATCCGCCGCTGGGCAGCTACGGCATGCTGGTCGTCGCCGCGATCGCGGTCGGCCTCACCGCCGGGCCGCTGATCGAGCGCGGGCTGCTGCGTTTGGTGTACGGCAAGGAGGAAGTGGTGCTGGTGCTGGTCACCTATGCCGTGTTCCTGATCCTCGAGGACCTCACCAAGCTCGCCTTCGGCGTGGACCCGCTCTCCATCCCGCAGCCCTACGGTCTGCTCGGCAGCATCGAGGTGGGCGACCTGATCTACCCGACTTACAGCCTGGTGCTGGTGCTGCTGTCGGTGGTGGTGGGCGTCGGGCTGGCGATGACCCTGAACCGCACGCGCCACGGCAAGATCCTGCAGGCGGTGATCCACGACCGCGAGATGGCGGCGGCCACCGGCATCGACGTCAACCGCGTCTACCTGGTCACCTTCACCATCGGCACCGCGCTCGCCGCGCTGGGTGGCGCGCTCACCGCGCCGACCATCTCGGTGCAGCCCGGCATCGCGGCCGAGGTGATCGTGCTCGCCTTCGCGGTGGTGGTGATCGGCGGCCTGGGCAGCCTCGGCGGCGCGGCGTTGGGTGCCGTGATCGTCGGCATGGTGCGCGCCTGGGCCGTGCACAAGTGGCCCGAGGTGGAGCTGTTCAGCGTCTACGCGGTGATGGCGGCGGTGCTCGTGATGCGGCCCAAGGGCCTGTTCGCCGTGCCGGAAGCGAGGAAGATTTGATGCTGCGCGAGCACACCACGCGCATTCTGCTCGCCGCGCTGGCGATCCTGCTGGGGGCCGGCCCGTTCCTGCCCAAATGGGCGATGTTCATGCTCAACGTATCGCTGTCCTGGGGCACGGTGGTACTGGGCATGATGCTGCTGATGCGCACCGGGTTGGTGTCCTTCGGCCAGGGCCTGTACTACTGCCTCGGCGCCTACGCGGCCGGGGTGCTGTACGCCAAGCTCGGCATCGGCGACATCGCCGTCATGCTGCTGGCGAGCGCGACGGTGACGGTGGCGGTGTCCACCGTGCTGGGGCTACTGCTCGCCAAGTACCGCGATATCTTCTTCGCCATGCTCAGCCTGGCGTTCTCGATGATCCTGTTCGGCCTGCTGGTGAAGACCTCCGAGCTCGGCAGCACCGACGGCTTCGGCCTGAGTGTGACCTCGGTGGCCGGCGTGCCGCTCGCCGAGGGCTGGGACCGCTACGCCGTGTTCGCAAGCGCGGTGGTGGTGGCGTTCGGTGCCGCGCTCGGCATGCAGCGCTACCTCGACTCCCATACCGGACGGCTGGCGGGTGCGATCCGCGACAACGAGCTGCGGGTGGAGTATATGGGCGCGTCGGTGCGCCGCGTGATCCACCTCAACTACGTGATCAGCGCGGCGCTCGCCGGGCTGGGCGGCGGGCTGGTGGGTATCACGATCGGCCACGTAGACCCGGAGATGGCGTTCTGGACCACCTCCGGCGAGTTCGTGTTCATCGCCATCCTGTCGGGCACCGGCAACGTGTTGGCGCCATTCCTCGGCGCCACCATCTTCGAGACCGTGCGCAGCTTCGCCTACGAGTACTCGCCCAACACCTGGCAGCTGGTGCTGGGCATCACCATGCTGCTGGTGATCATGTTCCTGCCCGGCGGGCTGTGGTCCGTGTTCACGCGCCGAAGGGCCGCCTGAGGATGAGCCTCATCCTCGAGGCGCGCCGCCTCAACAAGAGCTTCGGCGCGGTCACCGCTGCCGCCGACATCAGCGTCGGCGTCGAGCGCGACAGCGTGGTGGGCTTGATCGGCAGCAACGGCGCCGGCAAGACCACGTTCATCAACATGGTGACCGGCTACCTCGCGCCCACCTCGGGCAGCATCCACTACGGCGACCGCGACATCACCGGCATGGCCCCGCGCGAGATCACGCGGCTCGGTATCTGCCGCTCGTTCCAGATCCCGCAGCTGTTCGATAACCTGAGCGTGCGCGAGAACCTCCAGGTAGGCGTGGGCATCGCAGCGCGTTCCGCGCGCGCAGGCGACCATACGCAAGGCGAGGCCGGCGAGATCGACACGTTGATCGAACGTTTCAACCTGGGCGGCTATCGTGACCAGCTCGCCGGGCTGCTGCCCGAGGGCGTGCGCAAGCTGCTCGACATCGCCATGGCCGTGGCCGGCCACCCCAATCTGCTGTTGCTGGACGAGCCTACCAGCGGCGTATCCGCGGACGAAAAATTCCGCCTGATGGACATGGTGATGGGCGCGCTCAAGGCACAGGGCGTCACGGTGCTGTTCGTCGAACACGACATGGAGATCGTGGCGCGCTACACGCACCGCATCTTGGCGTTCTACGAAGGCCGCATCATCGCTGACGGCGAACCGCAGGCCGTGCTGCGCGACGCCGACGTGCGCCGGCACGTGATCGGCGAGGACCTGCACCCCGGCAGGGCGGAGGCCGCCCGTGGTTAGGCTCGAGGGGCTGGACGTGGCCATCGGTGCGGTAAGCATCCTGCGCAACGTGAACCTGGAGCTGCCGTCGAGCGAGTTCACCGGGCTGATCGGGCGCAACGGCGCCGGCAAGACCACGCTGCTGCGTGCCATCATGGGCGTCCTCAAGGCGCGCAACGGGTCGATTCACTTCGATGGGGCAACGCTGGACACGATGCCCACGCACGTCCGCGCGCGCGCGGGAATCGGCTACATGCCCGAGGACCGGCGCCTGGTGCCGAACCTCACGGTGGAGGAGAACGTCCTGATGCCGGCCTGGGCCGCCGGCCTACCGGACGTGTCGGCGCGGCTGGCGCGCGTCTACGAGATGATCCCGGAGGTCGAGGCCTTCGCCGGCCGCAAAGCGATGCAGCTCTCCGGCGGCCAGCAAAAGCTTGCTGCGCTGGCGCGCGCGCTCATGTGCGGGAGCAGGGTGCTGCTGCTGGACGAACCGTTCGAGGGAGTGGCGCCGGTGCTCGCGCGGCGCCTCGCGGAAGTGATCGCCGGCCTGAAGGAGGAGGGACTGTCCATTCTGCTCACTGAATCAGACCTGTCCCATTCGCGCCCGATGCTGGACA
>DATBMG010000247.1:0-1893 GCA_036554965.1 Burkholderiales bacterium | reverse complement strand
GCGCGGGCAGCACGATCAGCGCCTCGTCGTGCATGTAGCGCACCGGCAGCGGCGCGGTCGCTGGATCGGAGCGGCCATAGCCTTGGCGGGAGTACACTACCGCCTCGCAGCCGGTGGCGTCGGCCACGCGCTGCGGGAAATCGCGCCACATCGACACCGAACCGAGGCCTTCGTGCAGGAACACGATGCTCAGCGCGGCGGGCCGGGCGTGCGAGGAAGGCAGGCGCACGCATTCGAGCCGGTGTCCGGCGACCTCGAGCGAATGCCCGGGAACTCGGTTTCCGCTTCGCTCCATCCGGGCTGCGGTCAAAGCTGCGCCAGACGCGCGCGCAGCTTGAAGCGCTGGATCTTGCCGGTCGCGGTCTTGGGCAGCTCGTCGAGGAACTCGACCCAGCGCGGATACTTGAACGGCGCCAGCCGTGTCTTGACGTGCGTCTGCAGCTCGGCGGCCAGCTCGGGCGTGGCGCCGCGCCCCGGTTTGAGCACCACGTAGGCCATCGGCTTGACCAGCTTGTCGTGGTCCTCGCGCCCCACGACCGCGGCTTCCAGCACCGCTTCGTGGGTGATCAGAGCCGACTCGACCTCGACCGGCGAAACGTACATGCCGCTCACCTTGAGCATGTCGTCGGTGCGCCCCGCGTACACGTAGTAACCGTCGGCGTTCTGCACATACTTGTCGCCGCTGCGGGTCCACGGGCCCTGGAAGGTGGCGCGCGTCTTGTCGCGGTTGTTCCAGTAGAACGCCGCGCTGGTCGGCCCGCTGATCTGCAGCTCGCCCTGCTCACCGGGCGCGACCGGCATGCCGTACTCGTCGGTGAGCCGTACCTCGTAGCCCGGTACCGGCTTGCCGGTGGTGCCGTAGCGGACGTCGTCCGGGCGGTTGGACAGGAAGATGTGCAGCATCTCGGTGCTGCCGATGCCGTCCAGGATATCCACGCCGAAGTGCGCCGACCAGCGCTTGCCGATCTCCTCGGGCAGCGCCTCGCCGGCCGAGGCGCAGCGGCGCAGGCGCAGCGCGCCGCGCTCGGGCAACTCCGGGCTCGCGAGCAGCGCCGCGTAGAGCGTGGGCACGCCGTAGAAGATGGTGGGCTGGTGCTTGCGCAACCGCGCGAACACCGATGCGGGCGTGGGCCGTTCGGCCATCAGCACGGCGGTGGCGCCCACCGCCATCGGGAACGTGAGCGCGTTGCCCAGCCCGTAGGCGAAGAACAGCTTGGCGGCCGAGAACACCAGGTCGCCTTCCTCGATGCCGAGGATCGGGCGCGCGTACAGCTCGGCCGTTTGAATCAGGCTGCCGTGCACGTGTACCGTTCCCTTGGGCGATCCGGTCGAGCCCGAAGAGTACAGCCAGAAGCAGGCGTCATCGACGGTCGTGGCCGCCGGGGCGAAGGCGCCGCGATCCGGGTCCAGCAGCGCTGCGAACGAGCGATGCCCGGCGGCATCGCTGCCCGACACGATCACGTGCTCGAGGAACGGCAGGCGCGGCAGCAGCGGCGCGAAGGTCGCGAGCAGCGGGGCCGACACGATCAGGGCTCGCGCCCGGCTGTCGCGCAACATGTACTCGTAGTCCGTGGCGGTGAGCAGCGTGTTGGCTGCGATCGGGATGATGCCCGCCTTGATGGCGCCGAGAAACGCAGTCGGGAAATCCACGGTGTCGTGCAGGCACAGCAGCACGCGGTCTTCCATCCGCAGCCCCAGGCTCGTCAGCCCGTGCGCGAAGGCGTCCACGCGCTGCGCGAGCGCGCCGTAGGTGATGCTGCCGGCGTCGTCGATGAACGCCTGCTTGGCGGCACGCCCCGCGCGCAGGTTGCGTTCGAGCAGATCGTGGGCGGCGTTGTAGTCGCGCGGGATGGCGATCCGCGGTGGACTCACGCTGTGGTCGGCATGGCTGAG
>DATBMG010000226.1:0-14661 GCA_036554965.1 Burkholderiales bacterium | reverse complement strand
TCTTCCGCAACGCGAACGCGGGCTGGGGCGTGGAGATCGCGCTGTGGGACATCATCGGCAAGGCCTGCGGCCAGCCGGTGTACAAGCTGTGGGGCGGCTTCCGCGACCGCGTGCCGGCGTACGCCTCGTGCATCGAGGTGCGCTCGCCGCAGCAGCGCGCCCAGGACATCGCCGGCCTCACAGCCGACGGCTGGCGCGCGGCCAAGCTGCGCATCCACGACTGGACCGTGAAGGCCGACATCGCGCAGGTCGAGGCGGTGCGGCGCGCAGTGGGCGAGGACTTCACGCTGCTGGTGGACGCCAACCAGGCGCAGCTTCCGGGCACGCTGCAGCCGGACGCGGGGCCGACCTGGAGCTACGAGCGCGCCCTGCACACCGCGCGCGAGCTGGAGCGCCTTGGCGTGTACTGGCTGGAGGAGCCGCTAGCTCGCTACGACTTCGACAACTTGGCGCGGCTCGCCGCGGCGGCGGACATCCTGATCGCCGGGGGCGAGAACAACCTCGGCCTGCACGAGTATCGCTGGCTGATCGACCGCGGCTGCTACGACGTGCTGCAGCCCGAGGCGATGGTGGGCGAGACCATGTCGCAGATCCGCAAGGCCTGCGCCTACGCCGAGATGCACCACAAGCTGTGCGCGCCGCATCACGGCGGCGGCGGGCTGGGCTTCGTGGCGCACCTGCACCTGTGCGCGGCGATTCCCAACTGCCCGTTCGTGGAGGTGTTTCACGACCCGCCCGGCTTCACCGGCGACCTGTTCCAGTGGTACCTGGCCGAGCCGATCCGGATCGACCCGAGCGACGGCTGCATGGCGTTGCCGCAGAAGCCGGGGCTGGGCGTGGAGCTGGACGAGGAGAAGATCCGGCGCTTCGCCGCCGGCTGAAAAGAGCGCGATTGCCGCTCGGTCAATGCGCGCGCGCAGCGACCGGGCGCGCACCGTGCCGCCGGGCCGCGAGCCGCCTGCCGCGCGCGCGCAGCTTGCGCAGCGCATGCAGGAAGGGCACGAAGTCCACCTCCATGGTGTGGCGCGCCGACTTCACGAAACGGCGATCGTTCGCGTCCTGCATCTCGACCATCTCGCGGCGCATGGTGTCCGCCTCCGGGAACACCAGGTCGCCGCACAGGTAGTCGGCGATCACCTTGGCCTGCACCTCGGCGGGTTGCATCACCGATCCCAGCGGCTGATACAGACCGACGAAGAACAGGTTGTCGATGCCCGGTATCAGCATGCGCTGCCACAGCGGCAGGTAGTTGCCCCGGACCTGGAGGAACTGCGCATCGAAGAACGGAAAGCTGACCTTGTAGCCGGTGCACCAGACGATGACGTCGACCTGCTCCTCGCTGCCGTCGGAGAAGCGGACGCGGTCGCCGTCGAAGGCCTCGATCGCGGGCTTGACCGCGATGTCGCCGTGGCCCAGGCGCGAGTACAGATCCTGGCTGATCGTGGGGTGGGCGCGCAGCCACTTGTGGTCCGGTCTGGGCAGGCCGTAGTCCATCGGCGTGCCGAACACCAGGCGCGCGGTCACGTCCAGGACCAGCGCGCCCAGCCGCCACGGCACCCAGTGCGGCACGCTGACGAACGGGCGGGTCAGCGGAAACCCCAGCACCCACTTGGGCATGATCCACGCGCCTCGGCGCAGCGACAGCAGGCAGCGGGCGCCGGTGGAGCGATGGCCCAGCTCGGAGGCGATGTCCACCGCGCTGTTGCCGATGCCCACCACCAGCACGCGCTTGCCGCGCATGACGACGGGATCGGCCGGGTTGCGGTAGTTGTGGGAGTGGATCTGCTGCCCGGAGAAATGCCCCGGGTAGGGGTCGGGCCAGCGCGGGTCCCAGTGATGCCCGTTGGCCACCACCAGTGCGTCGAACTCGAGACGCTCGCCCCCCGCGGTGATCTCCCACACGCCGTCGGCGCGCCGCCGCGCATGCGTCACGGGGGTCTCGAACCGGATGTGCGGATACAGCTCGAAGCGCCGCGCGTAGGCCTCGAAGTAGCGGTGGATCTCGGCGTGACCGGGATACGCCGGGATGTCGCCCGGCATCGGGTAATCCCCGTATTCCATCATGCGCGTGTCGGTGTTGATGTGCAGCGAATCGTAGGCCGCGCTCGCCCCGAATGCACGGTTGCCGATGCACCACAGCCCGCCGATGTTCGGCGTTTTCTCGAAGCAGGTGACCGGCACGCTGCGCTCCTTGAGCGCCTTGATCACCGGCAGGCCGCTCGAGCCGGCGCCGATCACGCACACCTTGGGCAGCCCTTGCTCCATCTCACCCCCTTTCGCGAACGGCTCGAGTCTAGCAGCTCACCGGCGGCCCGGCCCGAGCGCCCGGCGGCTTGCTCCGGACGGCGTTTTCGCGTACACAATGCCGCAGCCGAAAGACCAGGACGATGCCGAGCGTGAAAGCCGCAGCCTCTCCCACCCTGCGCCTGTATCTCGACGACAGCCATTGCTTCGAGACCGATGCGCGCGTGGTGGCGGCGCGCGAGGATGCGCTGGCCTTCGACCGGACCTGCTTCTACCCCGGCGGCGGCGGCCAGCCCGCGGACCAGGGCCGCGTGCGGCTGCAGAGCGGGCAAGTGCTGGAGATCGTGTCCGTGCAGGCCGACCCGGACGACGTGCTGTGGCACGTCGGCAAGGAGGCGCCGCGCCAGAACCTGATCGGGCAGGGGGACCTGATCGGGCAGGCGGTGCGGCTGGAGGTGGACCGCGAGCGGCGGCTGGCGCTGGCGCGCTACCACACGGTGCTGCACGTGCTGAACACCATCGCGCTGCGCGACTACGGCGGCTGGATCACCGGCTGCCAGATCGCACCCGACTACGCGCGCATCGACTTCAAGCTGGATGTGCTGTCCGGCGAGCTGTGCGCGGAACTGGAGCGCAAGGTGAACGCGGTCCTCGCCGCAGACCATCCGGTGACGCATCGCTACCTGCCCGAGGAGGAATTCCGCCGGCGCGAGGACCTGCTGCGCACGCTGGAGGCGAAGCCGCCCGTGGTCGGCGGACGCGTGCGCGTGGTCGAGATCCAGGGGTTCGATGCGCAGGCCTGCGGCGGCACGCACGTGCGCAGCACCGCAGAGCTGGGCCGGCTGTCGATCTTCCGCACCGAGAACAAGGGCAGGATCAACAAGCGCCTGTACGTCAGGCTGGGCTGACCTCGCCCCTGCCGGCCGCCGCGCGCTCGACCTCCCGCGGACGGGGCCGTTCCCCATGACGTTGGCCCGAAACCTGCTCCATCCGGCGCCATCGCCCACCAACACCAGCCTTCCCATGGCCACCCAACTCCTGATCTACGAGCGTGCCGTTCCCGTCTCCAGCCAGCGCCACGGCAAGTGGTCGGTGGAGATCGGCGCCAACTACGGCTTCAGCCGCAACGTCAACTCGGTGCCGCTGATGGCGGTGGAATTTCCCATCGCCGCCGCCGAGTACCCGATCGTGTTCGCCGGCGCCGGCGAGGGCGTCATGCCGGCGGTGATCCTGGGCGTGCGCGGCCGCGAGAACCTGTTTCTGTCGCAGGAGAACAGCTGGCAGGCCAAGTACATTCCGGCCTTCGTGCGCCGCTATCCGTTCGTGTTCTCCGGCAGCAAGGACAACAAGACCTTCACGCTGTGCATCGACGAAGCCTTCGGCGGTTTCAACCAGGACGGTCGCGGCCAGCCGCTGTTCGACAAGCAGGGCAAGGCCAGCGAGTACGTGCAGGGCGTGCTCAAGTTCCTGCAGGAATACCAGGCGCAGTTCCTGCGCACCCAGGCGTTCTGCCGCAAGGTGAAGGAGCTGGACCTGCTCGAGCCGATGCAGGCGCAGGTCACGCAGGGCTCCGGCGAACGCACCGCGCTCACCGGCTTTCAGGCGGTGAGCCGCGAGCGGCTCAAGGCGCTCGCCGGGAACAAGCTGGCGCAGCTCGCGAAGACCGACGAGCTGGAGCTGATCTACCTGCACCTGCAGTCGCTGCGCAACTTCTCCGGCTTCGGCGAGCGCCTGAGCCACGCTGCCGCGGCCTAGCGAACCGGCGGCAGCCGAATATCGGGGCCGCTGCCGCCCCCCACGCGCGTCGCAGCCTATAATCGCGCCATCGACGCCCACAGGAGACGCGCGATGGAGCACGCCTTCAGGTTTTCCGTCAGCCACGCCAGGGATGCAGAGTGGGACGCGGGGCTACGCGCCTACTTCGAGTACCGCGACCTGGGCATCAAGGAAGCCACCGCCGGCAAGGTCATCGCCCACGTGATCCGCGCCATTCCGGGCGTGCAGGCCATGCCCCAGCGGCATCATCACGACGTCGAGTTCCAGATGGTGTACGTGCTCAAGGGCTGGATCCGCTTCGACTACGAGGGCGCCGGCGAAGTGACCCTGACCGCCGGCACCTGCGTGCACCAGCCGCCGGGCATCCGCCACACCGAGCTGGGCCACTCCGACGACCTGGAGCTGGTCGAGATCGTCATGCCGGCGGAGTTCGACACGGTCAACGACTAGCCCGAAGTTCCTCTTTGAACCAGCGGCGCGCCCGCGGGCGGGGACCATGACGATACCCACGCGCCTCACGCCCGGCGACGTAGCGAAAGCGCCGCTCACGCCCGGGCGCCTGTCCCGGCTGGCCTTCGACACGGGCGAGGTCGAGCTGCGCTACTACGCCCCGCAGGTCGAGGACAAGCAGGTGCCGCACGATCGCGACGAGCTGTACTTCGTGGTGCGCGGCTCCGGCGCTTTCCTGCGCGGCGACGAGCGCGTGCCGTGCGCGGCCGGCGATGTGCTGTTCGCCGCCGCCGGCGAGCCGCACCGGTTCGCCGACTTCAGCGCCGACTTCGCGGTGTGGGTGCTGTTCTACGGGGCGGTCAAGAAAGCGCGCTAGACCTGGACTGCCCGTCACCTGCCGGTAACGCACGGGAAAACGCGGCCGCGCTGCGTAGTCAGCGAACTGACGGCATCTGCGTTAGTCTGAGCTGTATCGAGCCTCGCCGTCGCCATGTTTCCGCACGCACGCCATGGGTTGGTCATCGCGCTGCTGATCGCAGCGGCCGGCGCGCGCGCGGACGTGTACCAATGCATCGGCGCCACGGGCAAGATGCTGCTCACCGACAGCGTCTGCCCACCGGGGTACCGCACCAACCTGGTGGTCAGCGATCCGCAGCCGCAAGCCGTTGCTGCGGCGCCGCAGCCGCCGGCCGGCGCGCTGCCATCCGCCACCGCATCGGCTGCGGCGATGGACCGACGGGTCCTGGAGGCCGAAGCCGAGGCCGATCGGCTGCGCGACCAGCTGGAAATCGAGCGCCTGCGCTCCGAGCTGGTGCGCGACCGGCTCGATGCGATCGAAGACCACCTCGGTGCGCTGAACGACCCGCAGGTGGTGTACGGGGGCCTGGCGGTGCCGCTGCTGGTGGCGCCCAAATCGCGGTTCGACGCGCCGCATGGCAAGCTGCACGATCGCCGTCCCTGCCGGGACTGCGGCCCGCGCTTTGATGGGAAGACCCGGGATGGGAGCCCCCGGCATGGGAGGCTCCGGGATGCGAAGCCCCGGATCGTGCCGCGACAAGCGCGGCGCGACTGCGGGACGTTCGGTTGCACTCCAACCATCACCCACGCCCCCTGGGATTACCCGCGGCGCGCGCAGCACCGGACACGGCCCTAGCCGCCCTGGGGTGAGGGCCGGCCGCGGGTGCTCGAACACCTGCTAGACTGCGGCGGCCATAACAACGGGAGGAGAAACCATGGCGCGTCCCGCGATCAACCCCGGTGCCGTCGACTGGTCGGGCGAGAACCCCGGCATGTACCTGAAGGAGACGGCGGACGGCCCCTTCGTCACGCTGATCAGCTTCTTCCGCGTGGTCTTGAGCCCGCGCGGCCGCGGCCACGCGGCCTTCATCCTGCAGGATCCGCACGGTGAGGGCAGGAGCGCTGCCAAGCCCAACCTGTGCATCACCGACAACGAGCCGCTCGCCGAGTACCTGCGCGAGGGCTTCGTCGCCAACTTCGGCGCCTTCCGGGGTGTGAAGGGTCTGGCCGGGGTGCGCATGGTGCCGGGCTGGGACTTCATGCCCGCGGGCGACGCGAAGGTCGCACACGTCGAGTGGTTCCGCAGCACCGTGGGTCAGGTGTGCCTCACGTGGAAGGGCCTGGGCGACGTATTCCTGGTGGAGATGCCGAAGGACAAGTCGGCCACCGGCCGGCACGAGATGTTCTCGTTGTTCGTGGATGCGCACGCGGTGGACACATCCATCAACGGGCGCGCGGTGGCGGGCCGGCCGTTCCCGCGCGAGTTCGCGGGCAAGAAGGAGAGCAGCACCGCCTTCCTGGCTTTTTCGGAGACGTGGGTGAAGGCGTAGACCGGAGCTCGCGCCGCCGTGCGCACGCCGGCGGCAGCATACCGGCCTGCCTGTCGCGTTTCCCGGGAGCAGATCGATGAGCTTGTCCGCCGCACGCTTCCTGATGCCCGCCGTAGTCGCGCTGATCCTCGGCGCCTGCGCTTCCACCAGCCTGGTGAACCAGTGGAAGAGCCCGGAGTTCTCGGGTCCGCCGGTGCGCAAGGTACTGGTGGTGGGGGTGACCCAGCAGCCGAGCGTGCGGCGCGTGTTCGAGGACGAGTTCGCCAGCCAGCTGCGCGCGGCGGGCGTTGAAGCGGTGCCGAGCTACACGATCATCGCCGAGGATGGACAGGCCGAGCAGGCGCTGCTGGAGAAGGCGGTGCAGGAGCAGGGCGCCGACGGCGTGCTGGTCACGCGTTTGGTGAAGAGCGAGCAGAAGACGCAGGTTACCCCCGGCTACTATCATCCGGCGCCCATGATGGGCTTCTACGGCTGGTACTCCGCCGCCTGGGTCGGCTATTACGAGCCGCCGATGGTGTACCAGTACGACGTGGTCACCTCCGAGACCAGCCTGTACAGCCCGCCGCAGTCGCGGCTCGTTTGGTCCGGCATGACCGAGACTTTCTCGCCCCGGGACGTGAGGAAGGAAACGCAGGGGTTCGCCAAGGTCATCATCGGCGCGCTGCGCAAGCAGGGGATCGTTGCGCCCTGACGCTGCTGCGCTGCCGCAGCAGCGCCCGGCCGGGCCGCGCATCGTTTCTCCTTGACACCGGGACGCGCCGCGCTAAAGATTGCGGCACGGCGGCGCCCGGTGGCGCGCTTGAGGCGTTGCAGCGCGGCCGGTTTCGTCACTGAGGAGTATTCCAACACCAATTCGGGGGAAGCAGATGAGCGAAAGACCAGCAGGGTGGTTGTCAGACCGGGAGCTGCAGGAGGTGGAGCCCGCCGACAAGGCGGCATTCGCCTCGCCGGTGCCCACGCAGATCGTGTCCAACGGCGAGTACAACCCGATGCCGCAGACCGAGAAGCAGCGTCAGGTCGAGGGCTTGATCCAGGAGTACAGCGAGAAGTTCGCCAAGTACCAGGGTGTGGACCGCCGCCGATTCCTCAAGTCGGCGTCGGGCTTCGCGGCCGCGTTCCTGGCGATGAACAAGGTGTTCGGCCCGGTATGGGATGTGTCCGAGGCCGAGGCGGCCGACAAGGGCATGGCCGACGAGCGCGCCAAGCGCCTGTCCAAGCAGTTCATCTTCGACGATCAGACGCACTTCGTGCGCGACGACTTCGACAAGGAAGGCATTCTCGGCCTGGGCAAGTTCGCGGTCGAGCACTGGAACCCAGACATGGCCAAGACGCCCATGACGCTCCAGCGCTACAAGTTCGAGAACTACCTGAAGGAAATCTTCATGGACAGCGACACCAAGATCGCGTTGCTGTCCAGCGCGCCATTCGACGACCCGAGCTGGTACCTTCTGTTCAACGATCAGCTGCGCGACGCGCGCACCGTCATCAACAGCGTCGCCGGGACCAAGCGCCTGTTCTCGCACTCCGTATTCACGCCCGGCAAGGAAGGCTGGATGGACGAGGTGGACAAGGCCATCGCCGAGTACAAGCCCGATTCCTGGAAGGGCTACACCATCGGCGACCCGCTGTCGCCCACCTCCAAGGGCACCGCCTGGCGGCTGGACGACGAGAAGCTGTTGTACCCGTTCTACGAGAAGGCGGTCAAGGCCGGCATCAAGACCATCTGTATTCACAAGGGCCTGTTGCCGCGCGACTATGAGCAGTCGTGGCCGGGGGTATGGAAGCACGCCACTGTCGACGATCTGCCGAAAGCCGCCAAGGATTGGCCGCAGCTCAACTTCGTCATGTATCACGGCGCGCTGCGCGTGTTCCTCGAGGACCCGGCCTATGAGCTGGATCTGTTCGAGAAGACCGGCGTGATCCGCTGGGTCACCGACATGGCCAAGATGCCGCAGGAACACGGCGTCAAGAACGTGTACGGCGAGCTGGGCACCACCTTCGCCACCTCGGCGGTGTCCAATCCGCGCTTCGCCGCCGCGGTGGTGGGCGCGCTGGTCAACGGCCTGGGCGAGGACCGCGTGGTGTGGGGCACGGACTCGGTGTGGTACGGTTCGCCGCAATGGCAGATCGAAGCCATGCGCCGGCTGGAGATCCCCGAGGACATGATGAAGAAGCAAGGCTGGAAGACCAAGCTGGGCGGCGACGACAGCAAGGTCAAGCGCAAGATCTTCGGCGAGAACAGCGCCAAGCTGTACGGCGTCAAGGCCAAAGCCGACTACGAGAAGCTTGGCAGCGACAAGCTGGCGCAGATGAAGCAGGAGTACCAGCGCGAAGGCATCGAGCGCAACAACCGCTTCTACGGCTACATCGGCAAGAAGACCGCGTAACCGTCGACGCAATCGGTGTCGCGAACCGGGGGCCGCATGGCCCCCGGTTTTTTTCCGGGTCGCTATTGCCCCTTGAACTGCGGGCTGCGCTTCTCGAGGAAGGCGCGCACGCCCTCGCGATAGTCTTCGCTGCGGAAACAGGCTTCCAGCGCAGATTCGACGGCTTGCAAGTCGCGCTCCGCGTCCGCAGCGAGCAGCGCGTTGACGGCGAGCTTCGCCGCGCGCAGCGTGAGCGGGGCGTTGTCGGCCACCTGCGCGCACCATTGCGCGACCTCGTCCTCCAGGCGCCCGGCCGGCGCGACTTTGGCCACGAAGCCCATGCGCAGGGCCTCCTGCGCGTCGAAGATTCGGGCCGTGAAGAAGATGTCGAGCGTGTTCTGCGCGCCGATCAGTGCGACGAAGCGGCGCACGCCGTCGAGCTTGTACCCCAGCCCGAGGCGACCGGCCGGCATGCGGAAGCGCGCGTCGTCGGCGCAGATGCGCACGTCGCAAGCGGCGGCCAGGCCCAGGCCCCCGCCCATGCAGATGCCGCGGATCTTCGCCAGCACCGGCTTGCCACACGCCAGCGGGGCGGCGTAAGCCGCCTCGACGGTGTCGTCGTATCGGCGGCGCGCATCCGGGTCGATGCGCACCGATTCGAACTGCGAGATGTCGGCGCCGGACACGAAGGCGACATCGCCCGCGCCTTCGAGCACGATGACGCGGATCGCAGGGTCCGCGTCCAGCTCCTGCAGGGCCGCTGGGACGGCGAGCCACATGTCCATGGTCATCGCATTGCGCCGGGCCGGATTGGAGAACAGCACGCGCCCCACAGTGCCCTCGCGGCGGACGATGACCTGCGGCTGACCGCTCATTCAGATGGCTCCGTCGCGGCGCAGCGCCTCGATCTGCGCGCCGGTGTAGCCCAGCTCCTCGAGCACTTCGTCGGTGTGCGCACCGGCATCCGGCAGCGGGGTGACCAGGTGCGCGGGCGTGCGCGACAATCTCACCGCATTGCCGACCACCCGGATCTCCCCGAGCTGGGGATGCGGCACCGGTGTGGCCACCCCGAGGTGCTGCACCTGCGGGTCGGCGAACACCTCGTCCACGCGGTAGATCGGGCCGCAGGGAATCCCGGCGGCGTTCAGGCGCTCGATCCATTCGCTGTTGTTGCGCGTGCGCAGCGCGCTGGAGAGCTCGACGTTGAGCGCGGCGCGGTTGCGCGAGCGTCCGGCTTCGTCGGCGAACTCCGGACGCTGCAGCAGGTCCTCGCGCCCGAGCGTGGTGCACAGCGTCTTCCACATCGCCTGCCCGGACGCGGCCACGTTGAGGTAGCCGTCGCGGGTCGGGTAGGTCGAGGTCGGCATGCTGGTCGGGTGGTCGTTGCCCACCGGCTTGGGCACTTCGCCGCCGATCAGATAGCGCGCCGCCTGGAAGTCCATCAGCGCGATGCCGGCGTGCAGCAGCGAAGACTGCACCCATTGGCCCTTGCCGCTGCGCTCGCGCTCGAGCAGGGCGGTCATGATGCCCAGCGCCGCGAACAGACCGGCAGCGACGTCGGCCACGGCGGCGCCCACGCGCGTGGGCGGGCCGTCCGGGTATCCGGTCACCGACATCAGCCCGGACATGCCTTGCGCGATCTGATCGAAACCGGGACGATCGCGGTAGGGGCCGTCCTGCCCAAAGCCCGAGATGCTGGCGAGGATGACGCGCGGATTGATTTCCGCCAGGCTGGCGTAGTCGATCCCCAGGCGGTGCTTCACGTCCGGGCGGAAGTTCTCGACCACGACGTCGGCGCGCTCCACCAGCTTGCGCAGCACGCCTTTGCCGCCCTCCGACTTCAGGTCGAGCGTGATCGAGCGCTTGTTCCGATGCAGATTCAGCATGTCCGCGCCGGTGCGCGAGCCGATCATGAGGTCGGAACGCCCGCTGCCGGGTGGCGACTCGACCTTGATCACGTCGGCGCCGAAATCGGCGAACTGGCGCACGCAGGTCGGGCCGGCGCGCACCTGGCTGAGGTCGACGATGCGCAGATGCGCGAGCGCGCCGGTGGTCACGGGGCGGGGCATGGTCGCTGCGGCAGGGGCGGTTGCGAAGGCTGGCGCAGGAAGCATATCCCATTTCCGCGCCGCGCCCCATGCCGGTACCATGCGGGAGTACTTCCCGGGGAGCCGCGCCATGGAGTCGCTGCAGTTCGCCCTGACCGCATTCGTGACATTGCTCGTGGTGGTGGACCCGGTCGGGGTGGCGCCGATCTACGTCGCTTGCACGCGCGAGCTGGAGCCCCGCGCGCGCCATGGCACGCTGCTGCGCGCCATCGTCGTCGCGCTGGCGGTGACGCTGTTTTTCCTGCTCGGCGGGCGGCTGCTGCTGACCTACCTCGGAGTGTCGGTGCACGCCTTCGCCATCAGCGGCGGCATTCTGCTGTTCGCCACCGCGGTGCCGATGCTGTTCGGCCATCGCCCCCTGCTGCAAGGTCCCGAGCGCGGGGAATACGGCAAGATGGGCGAGGATGTCGCGGTGTTCCCCCTGGCGATCCCGCTGTTGTCCGGTCCCGGGGCGATCGCCACCACCCTGCTGCTGACCATCCAGGCCGGCGGCGACTATGCCCGGCTGAGCCTGCTCGCATCGGTAATCGGCTTGGTGTACCTGATCGCCTGGTTGATCCTGCGCACCGCCGACCAGCTCATGACGCGGCTGGGGGAGGCCAAGATCCACATCCTCACGCGCGTGCTCGGCATCGTGCTCGCCGCCTTGGCGGTGCAGTACGTGCTGGACGGGGCCGCCGGCTACTACCGGGCGCTCGCCGGGTGAGGCGATGAACTTCCTGGCGCACCTGTATCTCGCGGACCGGCGGCCCGACGCGTTGCTCGGCAGCCTGATGGGGGACTTCGTCAAGGGGCCGCTGCAGGGGCGCTTTCCCCCCGAGCTCACGCGGGCGTTGTCGCAGCACCGCAAGGTGGATGCGTTCACCGACGCGCACCCGATGGTGCGCGTCAGCCGCGCTCGCATGCCGCCGGCGCGGCGACGCTTCGCCGGCATCATGGTGGACGTGTTCTACGACCACTTCCTCGCGCTGCATTGGGAGGACTACGCCGACCAGCCGCTGGAGGCGTTCGCCCACGAGGTCTATGCGCTGCTGCGCACGCGCGAGGCGATCCTGCCCGAGCGCCTGCGGCGGATCGCGCCGCTCATGGCGCAGTTCGACTGGCTCACCTCCTATCGCCGGGTCGAAGCGGTGCACGTGGCCCTGGACCGCATGGGCGAGCGGCTCAAGCGCGGCAACGCGCTGCTGGGCGCCGGCTCGGAGCTGATGGCCAACTATGCCGGCCTGGAGGCGGATTTCCGCGCGTTCTTCCCCGAGCTCGTGCGCTTTGCGCGTGAGGATCTAGGATCTGGGATCTAGGGGCTGGGGGGCGTTGTGCGGCGGAGCCGCGCCTTTCCCCAGATCCTAGCTCCTAGTTCCTAGATCCTCAGTAGAACCACCCCCAGTACATCCCCGCCGGCGGGGTGTACTGGTAATCCTCGCCCTGATCCTCCGCTCCCGCGGCGCCGCCGCTGATGCCGAGCAGGCTCGGCTCGTAGGCGAAGTACACCACGTCGCCGCTGCTGGAGTACACGCGCGAGTGGATCGCCGGATAGATGGCCGAGGACGGCGGGATGGCGTAGATGTCGGGCGGGACGCTGTCGGCGAGCCGCCAGGGGCCGGCGACCGTCTCGGCGCTGAACCATGCGCCGTTCTGAATCGCGAACCAGCGCCGGTCGTCGAGCCGGATCACCGGGATCGATGCGTTGGCGACGTAGCCGAGCTGCGTGCCCTCGACCGGCTCGAGCCGGGGATCGCCGTCGAGTGTCAGGTACAAGCTGGTGCGCGTGGGGCTGGCAGCGACCATCACCGGCGCGATGCCGCGGGCGGGCGCCGCGTGCTCCTGCTTCGCGGCCGCGATGCCGGCCTTGACGCCGCGCTTCGGGCTGTCGTCGGGGATCGCGGCAAAGCTCTCCGGCAGGCGCTCCGCGGGCACGAACTCCCAAGGCCCCGCGGTGGAGCTCGAGCGGAACCAATAGCCCCCGATGCGCACGTAGAGCTGCTTGGTCTCCACGTCGCGGAACAAGTGCGCCGTGGTGTTGGCTGCGTACTGCAGCGGCGTGCCCGCGACCGCTTCGAAGCGCGGCTCGCCCTCCAGCACCAGCAGCGCCGTGGGCTTCGTGGCCACCAGGATCTGCGGCAGCGATCCGCTCTTCAGGCTCGGCCGGCGCCGCGTCTTCGGGCTCGGTTTTCCCTGCAGAAGGTTGGCGCGGCCGCTGGCGCGCGCCACCTTCTCCACCTGGGCGGCCGCGGGCGGCGGCTTGGTCACGGACCAGGGCCCGCGCAGCGACTCGGCGCTCACCCAACCGTCGTACAGGCGCAGATAGTGCCGGCCCTTGGTGTCCTTGATCAACAGCGTGCGCGTGTTGAGCACGCCGCTCAACTGCGTGCCCTTTACCGGCACATAGCGCGGCTCTCCGTCGATGTACACCAGCACGGTGCGCTTCTTGGCGATCACCACGCGTGGCGCGACGACGCTCAGCACGGCGGCGCCGCGCTCGCGGGCACGCACCGCCGCGATACCGGACTCGACGCGTTCCAGGGCGACGCCGTCCACCTGCTGCGGCAGGCCGGCACGCAGCGTCTCGAACCACGCCACCTGCGTCTTGTCCGGCGCGCCGGGAAATCGCGCCGCGGTCACCTGTACGTCCTGCAGGGCGACCGTCTTCGCGCCTTCGTCGATTTCGGTGCGCGCCGTCATGCGCACCGCGCCGATGGCGGGCTGCTTGCGTCCGCCCGGCTGAGCCTTGACCAGCGCATGCGCGAGCAGCGCCTCACCGTCCCAGGCATCCACTTGCGGCGCATGGATCTCGAAGCTCACGCCGTTCGCCGCGACGATGTGCGGCCACTGCGGCGCCTTCGCGGCGGCCGCCGGCGCCGCCTGTTCCGCCTCGGCGGCGACATCGCGTGCGGACGTCGGCTCCGCCGCTGCGAACTCGGCTGCGACGTTCGACGATGGCATCGGCTCCGCGGCCGCTTCGCTCGCCGCGACGCTTGCGCCGACGTTTTCCCCGGCGCTCGCATCCGGCGCGGGTGGGTCGGGCTCGACGTCCGCGCCTGCGGAAGGCGCGCTCGATGCGGCAGCGCTTTCGCGCGGCGCCGTCGCGCCCTGCGCCGGTTCGCCGTCGGCGGATTCCAGCGGCGCCTGTGCCACCTCCGGTGCCGCCTGTGTGGCCGCGACAGCGGCGGCGGTTGCCTCGGCCGCGGTTGCCTCGGCCGCGGCGGTTGCACCGGCGGTTGGCGGGGTCTCGGCGCTCGGCTGGTTCAGCGTCGGCGGGAACAGGTCGCGCATCTCGCCCCAGTCGATGCGGTCGCGCGCCTCGCGCTTGCCGGCGCACGCGGCAAGCGGGAGCAGCAGCAACAGGACGGATCGCCTCATCAGTGTGGTCGGGCTGAGACAGTGCGCAGTGCAGCGCGCGAAGCGGCAGATGATAGCGGATCGTGCGCCGCCGCCCACGCCATGCGATGAGCCGGTGCCCCTCACCGTCAACGTTGACGCGGCGGCGCCTCGTCGAGGAACAGTTGCACTTCGCGGAACAGCTGCATCCTGTTGGCCTCCATGATCACGCTGTGCGTGCCTGCCCCGATCACCACCAGGCGTTTCCACGTGGCCTTCTCCAGCAGCGCGAACACCGATTGCGCCATGTAGGCCGGCGTGTCCTGGTCCCACTCGCCGTGGATCAGCAGCGTCGGCGCGGCGATGGCGCGCGGATCGTAGTAGGGCCGGCCCGCAGACCAGTACTCGCGGCCGTCCTGCACCACGCCGTTGGGCGCGCGCAGCAGCGGCGGATTCCACTTGCCGCTGTCCGGATCGGTGGCCCAGGTGGCCTGCGCCCAGGCCTCGAACCAGCCCTCGGGGATGAGATCGTGCCTGGCGGTATCCGGCACGCCG
>DATBMG010000167.1:0-6392 GCA_036554965.1 Burkholderiales bacterium | reverse complement strand
CGGCGCCCGATCCGGTGCAGCGCGTGCTGGTGGAGCATCTGTCGCGGCGCTTCGCGATTGCGGTCGAGGCGACCGAGCGCATGGTGGAGGCGGCCGATCGCGCGGCGCGCGAGGTGGGGCTCGATCCGCTGCTGGTGCTGGCGGTGATCTCGATCGAGTCGCGCTTCAACCCGATCGCCGAGAGCGCGATGGGGGCCAAGGGGCTGATGCAGATCATTCCGAAGTACCACCGGGCGAAGCTCCAGGCGCTGGGGGGCGAGCAGGCGGTGCTCGATCCCGAGAGCAACATCATGGTGGGGGCGCGCATCCTGCAGGAATACGTGCGCCGCACCGGCACGCTGGAGGCGGGGCTGCAGTTCTACAACGGGGCGTTCTGGGACGGCTCGGCGCAGTACGCGCAAAAGGTGATGGCCGAGCGCGCGCGGCTGGAGCAGGTGGTGCGCTCCATGGGAAGGGCGTAGCCCGGTCCTGGCTATGAACGGAAGGGGAAACGAATACGACGTGGCGGGGATGGTCAGGACCACCGATCCGGCGCAGGTCGAAGCGGCGGTGGACCGGATATTCCTCGGGCTTTACCCCGATGCGGACACCGGGGTGCTGGATGCCGCGTTCCGCGATGCGGTGTCCCTCTATCGGGGCGAGGTTCCCGGTGTCTACGCCTGCGACACCGCCTATCACGATCTCCAGCACACCCTGGAGGTGGCGCTCGCCATGGCGCGGCTCATCGACGGCTACGAGCGCCGCAGGGTGGCCACCGAGCCGATCGGCGAGTGGGATTTCCGGCTGGGCGTAATCACCGCGCTGTTTCACGACATCGGCTACCTGCGGCGCGATAGCGATGCACGGCAGGTCTCGAACGGCGCCGAGTACACCTTGATCCACGTCTCGCGCGGCGCGGCTTGCCTGCGCAAATACCTGCCGAGGCTCGGCATGGGCGATGTGGCCGAGATCGCCGCGGCCCTCATTCATTTCACCGGTTACGAGAAACCGATCTCATCCATCCGCGTACCGGGCCCGGTCTACCGGCTGCTTGGCAATCTGCTCGGCTCGGCTGATCTCATCGCCCAGATGGCCGACCGGTGCTACCTCGAGAAATGCCGCGACCGGCTCTATCCCGAGCTTCTCGCCGGCGGCCTCGCGCGACAGCGCAAGCCGAGCGGGGACGAGCTGGTCGTGTACGCGTCGGGCGAGGATCTGGTGCGCAAGACGCCGCTCTTCTACGCGGGCGCAACGCGCCGGCTGCAGGAGGAATTGAGCGGCTGCTACCAGTATGCCGAGCCCCATTTTCGCGGCCAGAACCTGTATCTCGAGGAGCTGCAGAAGAACATCCGCTTCGCGCAGGAGCTTGCGCGGGAACCCGACCTGTCGGCGCTGCGCCGGCGCCCGCCGGATACGCTAGCTTCTCCAGGGGGTGTTCAGCAGTAGCACCATGCTTATTGCAGGGTAACCCTGTATGGGCCCCCCCGATCGGCTGTCCGAAAATGGCCTGGACACAACTGATCGGAGCGCCTCGCCGCGCGAGGCCAGCGCAGAACGTGAAGCAGACCCTGCAATTCAAGCTTTCGCAGCAGCTGATCATGACGCCGCAGCTGCAGCAATCGATCCGGCTGCTGCAGCTTTCCACGGTGGAGCTCTCCGAGGAGCTGGAGAATTTCATCGCCGACAATCCCTTGCTCGAGCACGACAATTCCGAGCCGGTGGCGTCGGTGCCCGTGAATGGCGCGGAGCACGGGCAAGGCGCCGAAAGCACCGAGCCCGCGGCCGAATCGCAGAAGTCCTCGGAGTTCGACTGGCTCGAGACGCCCTCGGGCCACCGGCGCGACGACGAGGAGGACTCGGATTTTGGCCAGCAGGCGGCCTGCAATCCCAGCCTGCGCGAACACCTGATGCAGCAGCTGGGAGAGATGCGCCTGGCGCCAACCGACAGGATCCTGGTCAATGCCCTGATCGACGCGCTGGACGAGCGCGGCTATCTCTGCGAGAGCCTCGAGCAGATCGCGGCGCTCATGCCGCCCGAGGTGGATCTGGGGCTGCCGGAGCTGGAGGTCGCGCTCAAGTATCTGCAGAATTTCGAGCCGGCGGGCGTCGGCGCGCGCACGGCCGCCGAGTGCCTGGAGCTGCAGTTGAAAGCGCTGCCGCGTGAAACTCCCGGGCGCGAGCTTGCCCTGCGCATCGTGCGCGAGCAGCTGGAAACCCTGGCGGCGCGCGATTTTGCGCGCCTGAAACGCCAGTTGCGCTGCAACGACCAGAGCCTGCGCGAGGCGCACCAGCTGATCCGCAGCCTCAACCCGTATCCCGGCGCAGCGTATGCCGCGGCACAGACCTGCTATATCGTGCCCGACGTCATCGTCAAGAAGGTGAAAAACGCCTGGGTGGCGAGCCTCAACCCCGATGCCATGCCGAAGCTGCGGATCAATCGCATCTACGCGGACATCCTCCAGGACAAGCGGCAAGCGGCGGGCCCGCTGTCGGCCCGGCTGCAGGAGGCGCGCTGGCTGATCAAGAACGTGAAGCAGCGCTTCGATACCATCCTGCGCGTCGCGCAGGCAATCGTCGCGCAGCAGCCTCACTTCTTCGACCACGGCGAAGTGGCGATGCGCCCGCTGGTGATGCGCGAAATCGCCGAAGCCCTGAACCTGCACGAGTCGACCGTGTCCCGCGTCACGCGCCAGAAGTTCATGGCGACTCCGCGCGGGATTTTCGAGCTCAAGTATTTCTTCGGCAGCCAGGTCGCCACCGAATCCGGCGCCGGCTGTTCCTCCACCGCGATCCGGGCGCTGCTCAAGCAACTGGTTTCCGCGGAGGACCCGACGCGACCGCTGTCGGACGGCAAGATCGCACAGCTTCTCGGCCAGCAGGGCATCCAGGTGGCCCGCCGCACCATCGCCAAGTATCGCGAGTCTCTGCATGTCCCGCCGGTGAACCTGCGCGCGGCGCTGTAGTGCACATGATTTCTTCCAAGGACTGAGGCAATGGGCTCATTCAGTGTCTGGCATTGGCTGATCGTGCTTCTGATCGTCGCGCTCGTATTCGGCACCCGGAAGCTGCGCAACATGGGCACCGACCTGGGTGGGGCGGTGCGCGGGTTCAAAGAGGGCATGAAAGACGGTTCCTCGGGCGAGCCCGAGACCGCCGGCGACAAGCTCGGCGTCCCTCAAGGCCTGAAGCGATAGCCCTTGTAATTGAAGACCAGGCTGTCCTGGAGAATCTTCTCCAGCTTCAGTCCCGGCACCAGCTCGTCGCCTTCGTGCAGCAGCTTGTCGTTGACGATGACCATGCCGCTGGAACCTTCCTCCCTTATGTACCCGGAAACCGACAGCGCGGGCACTTCCCGTTGAAGGCCGGTCGGCAGCTCGAAGCGGCTGACTGCTTCCGCGGGCGGGGGAGGCAACGTTGAAGCCTCGGGTGGCGAGGCGGGCCGTGGGGCAGCCACTTTCGCTACGGGTTCGGACTTTTTCGGCTCCGGCTTCTTCGGTTCCGTCTTGGTCGCCGCCACGATCGGTGCGGGGGCGCGCACGATGACCGGTGCGGGGGCTTGCACGATGACCGGCTCGGCGACTCGCTGCGGTTGGGGCTGCGGTGGCGGTGGCGCCTGGCTTGGCGTCGTGCCGGCCGCCGGGGTCGCAATCTGGAGCTCGGGCAGCGGTGCCGGGGGGGCCAGGAAATACAGCACCGAGGCATTGACGACAAGCACCGCCGCCACCGCATAGGGCCAAAAGCGTCGCCGGGCCGCTTGCTCGCCTACGACCGGCAGGAGCGAATATTTCGGCGCGGCAGGAACCTGCTGGCGCGCCTGCTCGGAGCTCGCCAGTGCCTCAAGGATGTACGACATTCGAGCCTCCCAGCGCCGCCATGGTGAGCCGGGGCAGGCTTCGGTCCAGGCGCATGTTCAGGCGAATGACCGTGAACGCGCCGGCCACGCCGTCAGGCACCATCCCCTCCGCGAGCTGGAATGCCCTCACCCGGGCAGCCAGCTCGGCGTCGTACCAGGACGGTCCTTGCGCGTCGCCGCCCTGCAGCCGCGCGAGCGCCTGGCGCAGCCACGGCACTCCAGGGCCGCGGCTGCCTGCCGAGAGCGCATCGCCGAAGCCGGGCGGCGCATACCACAGCAGCACATAGCGCCCCGACCACTGCTGCGCCATGTCGGACAACGCGACCCGCCGCGCCGCTCCGGCGATGACGAACGTGGCGCTGTCCTCGTCAAGCGCGGTGAGCAGTGCGTGGTACGGCCGTTCCTTGCCGCTGCCATCCATCACCAGCACGGCGGGCTGGTTCACGTAGCGCAGCTCCGAAAGGCCGCCACGGGCATACAGGCAGTGCATGTTGGCCGTCTCCGCCGCTTTGCAGGCGGAACCCTCGCCCGAGGGCTGGTAGTCGATTCCGTAGAGCCTGAGCAGGTCCTGGAACGCCAGCCCTTCGCTGCGGCCGCGCGGCATGGTTTCGTCGGGCCAGCGCAGCGGCTCCATGAGCGGCTCGACGGCGCGCGAAACCTCGCCGGACGTTGCCGCTGGTTCCGCGGCGGAGCGCGGCAGCTCGGTCATCGCCGCGGGCTCGAAGGCCGCAGTCGCGGCCGGCGCTTGAGCGGCCGCGAGCCACGGGAGCGGCCACGAAGGCGGCGGCAGCAGCCCCGCGGCGAAGACGCCGCCGCAGACGGCAGCGAGACTGACGGGCGCCAGCGCACGCCGCCACCATCGGCGGGGCTGGGGGGGCACATCCATCACTTCGCGTGCCGCCTTCTTCATCGTTTTCGGCGTCACCTGAAGCTGGCGCTGCACATACGCGCCGAGCAGCGCCCGATCGCAAACCAGGTTGATGAGGCGCGGCACCCCGCCGGTGAGGCGGTACAGCGGGCCGATGAGCGAATAGGGGATGATCGGCAGGTCGGTTCCCGAGACGCGCAGGCGGTGCACCACGTAGGCCGCCACCTCCAGCCGCGTGAGGTGGGTGAGGTGATAGCGCGCGACGATGCGCTGCGCCACCTGCCGCAGCTCGGGCTGGCGCAGCATCTGCTGCAGCTCGGGCTGGCCGATGAGGATGATCTGCAAAAGCTTGCGCGTGTCGGTTTCCAGGTTGGTGAGCAGGCGCAGCTGTTCCAGCACGTCGGGGCGCAGGTTCTGCGCTTCGTCGATGATCAGCACCGCGCGCCGGCCCTCGGCGTTGGCGCGCAGCAGGTGGCGATTGATCGAGTCGACCAGCACCTTGACGCTGGCTGCAGGCGCCGGCACTTCGACGTGGAACTCGTCGCAGATCGCGGCAAGCAGCTCTTCGACGCTCATCTTCGGATTGAGGATGAAGGCGACGTCGCATTGGGCGTCGATCTGCGCGAGCAGGCAGCGGCACAGGGTGGTCTTGCCGGTGCCGACCTCACCAGTAAGGAGCAGGATGCCGCCCTCGCCCTGGACCCCGTAGAGCAGGTGGGCGAGCGCCTCCCGGTGCCGCTCGCTCATGTACAGGAAGCGCGGATCCGGAGCGATCGAGAACGGCATCTGCGTGAGGCGGAAGTAGTCCCTGTACATGTTTGTTCGGCGTTCCGGATCGAAGGGCCGGCACAGAGGGCGCCGCGCCGGCGGAGAGGCCTTCAGGCGCCTAGGGCGTACAACACCAGCGCCACCGCGCCCACCAAAGCGATCGCCCGGCCCAAGGTCAAGGTCTCCATCAACCCGTCCTCATCGGCGAATGCCGTGTCTTCGTCGCGGGGCATCACTTGCATAGGACCTCCCGGTCAGGCGGCCTCCCGTCATGCAAAGGTCGCGTAGCGCCTGCGTGAAATCGTCGGCAAAGCGTAGCCACCCGAGTCATGCGAGGCAGCGGGGCAAAAACCCCAATTGCCTGGGGTAAGGACTGCAAGCCCGCTGGGGGTTACTGCGTAGAGATCGCCCGACGCAGGCGATGCCCGAGGGCCTAGCTAGGCTTCGGAGCGTGAAATCGGAGGCAGCTTGAGCCCCTCGCGCACGTACTTGCCCACGAGCGCGGCCGCAGGATATATCGCGTCCGCTTCGACCCTTTCGTGAACCTTGAGCCCGTAGGCGACTTCTGCGGCTTCCCTGTTCCCTTCCCTGTGCGCCGTCTGCAGCAATGACTCGACCGCCGCAGCAATCACCTCGTGCTGCTTGTCCAGGGATTCCTGCCATTCGCTGAAAGCGATCACCAGGGGCAGGATGGTCGCCATTTCCGGACGCACTTCGCCATACGCCAGCTCGCGCAGCAGGCTCAGAACGGGAAACACAGCCTTCTCTTCCTGCTCGAAATGCGGCAAGCACAGTCGCGCCACCAGCAGCGCGTCCTTCCCGACGCGGCCAGGGTCGGTCGTCGCCCTGACCAGTCCGGCGC
The DNA here is from genome assembly GCA_036554965.1 of Burkholderiales bacterium. Lineage (GTDB taxonomy): Bacteria > Pseudomonadota > Gammaproteobacteria > Burkholderiales > SHXO01 > SHXO01. The sequence goes on along the minus strand of DATBMG010000167.1, from coordinate 62 downwards.
GTATCTGGTCGTGGCCGATTCTCAGACCCGCGGGGACGTCGAGCTTCCCGTTCCATTGAACA
>DATBMG010000120.1:0-15636 GCA_036554965.1 Burkholderiales bacterium | reverse complement strand
CGAGCGGGGACCGTCCGGTGCCGGTGCCGCCGATCGCGCCGAGCCGCCCGCTTTCCCGAGCGCGCCCGCCGGGGCCAACGAGTCGCGCTCGCAGGCGCGCGCCGCGGAGAAGGATTCCGTGCGCCAGAGCCTGGGCACCGGTCACGGACGCAGCCAGAGCTCGCACGTGCGTTACGCCGAGTTCGAGCGCGAATCCTCGGTTCCCAACGAGGTGATCGCGCTGCGCTACGATAGCCGCGAGAATCTGGTGGCGATGGGGATCCTGCGTGCGCCGCGGCGCGGGCCCGATCCGTTTCCCGCCCGGTTCGTGCCCGACCCGGGTTGATGTCTTGCGCTTGCACGAATGTCTTGGGGCGCGTGCCGGGCGGGCGCGTATACTGCGCCCGTCATGGAGGCCGACCACAGCGACGAGGCGCTGATGCTGCGCTACGCGCAGGGCGATGCGGGCGCCTTCGACCCGCTGTACGCGCGCCATCGCGGCGGCACCTTCCGCTATCTGCTGCGCCATCTGGGCAACAACCGCGCCCTGGCGGAGGAGCTGTTCCAGGACATCTGGACCAACCTGATCGCCGCGCGCGAACGCTACAAGGTGGAAGCGAAGTTCACCACCTGGCTGTACACGCTGGCGCACAACCGCTTGGTCGATCATTACCGGCGAAATCGCGCGCTCGAGCTCGTATCGCTCGATGCGGCGGGCGATGAGGACGATCCGCCCGAGATCGCGGCCCCGGGCACGGTGCAGCCGGAGCGCCAGGCGCAGGCGCGCCAAGGTGCCGCGCGGCTGCTGTGGCTGGTCGAAGCGTTGCCGTCGGCGCAGCGCGAAGCGTTTCTGCTGCACGAGGAAGGTGGCTTGGGCGTGGACGAAATCGCGCAGGTCATCGGCGCCGACCGCGAAGCGGTCAAGAGCCGGCTGCGCTACGCGCTCGCCAAGCTCAGGCGCGGCATGGAGGATCTGCTGTGAGCACGCCATCCCCCGACGACGGCGATCTGGAAGCGCTGCTCGCGCGCGACGGGCGGCTCGCCCGCGCCTGGCGCGAGGCCTCGCGCGAGGAGCCGCCGGCGGAGCTCGACGACGCCGTGCGCGCCGCGGCGCGGCGCGCGGTGCACGCCGGTCCGCGTGTGGGGCACGGCCCGTTCGGGGGCCGCTGGCGCGTGCCGCTGTCCATCGCCGCCGTGCTGGTGGTGAGCGCCACGCTCACGCTGCTGGTGGCGGAGCGACGCGAGCATGTGCCGAGCGCAGGCCTGGATACGGCGCCCGCCGCTCCGCCTGCTGCGGATGCACCGCCCGCCGAGGACCAGAAGCTGGCCGAACCCCATGCGCCCGCAAAGGACGCCGCCCCCCCAGGCGCAAGCGCTCCCCTGCGCAAGCAGCCGGCCGCCGAAACCGCGCAGCCTGCGGGCGAGTCGCGCACGGAGCTGTACGACGCACCCACGGAAGCAAGAGGAACCGCAGCGCCCACCACAGAGCTCGAGGCGCCGGCGCCGCAATCCGTGCCTGCGCAGCCGGCTGCCGGCGCCGAGCGGGCGCGGCCCACGGTCCCGGCGCCGTCGCCGACCGAGCCAGCAGAACCGGCTGCGCCAGCGGCCGCTCCGAGCAGTCTGGACACCGTGGGCGAGCACCGCGCTGCCGAGGGCAAGAAAGATCGCGGACCGCAGGCGTTTCCCGAGCGCGAGCGCGCAAGCGCAGAGTCGCGTGCCAAGGCCCGCTTGGAGAGGGATGCTGGGGAAGTGGAGAAGCGCGAGTCGCTCGGGGCGCGCAGCGCCGCGCAGCCGGCCGCTGAGCCGCCGCTCGATCCGAAGACGTGGCTCGATCGCATCCTGGCGCTGCGCCGTGAGGGCAAGCTGCAGGAGGCCGAACGCAGCCTGCAGGAGTTCAGGCGCCGCTATCCGGATTACCCGCTGCCGCCCGAGTTGGCGCCCTTACCGGCGAGCGCGCCCGCGGACGGCCGCTAGGCGCACTCGGAAACCGGGACCGGGACGGGATCGCCCCGTCGGGCCTCAGGCGGCGGTCTTCTTCCTGGAGGGAGCGGCGGGATGGCTCGCGGCTGCGGCGAGGCTCGCCTCGGTGGCCGAGGCCACTTGGCGGCCGGCCTTCACCAGCGTCTCGTACACGCCGTTGGCCGACTGCATGGCGGCCTTGACGCCGGCCAGCGCGCTCTCCGAGCCCGCGGGCGCCGACTTGATCACCGCATCCAGGGTTACCACCAGGTTCTTGTTGAACTCGGAAACCTGGTGCTCCAGCACGCTGGCGAACTCGGACTGCGCGGCGCTCAGCACCTCGTACAGGCTGCGAGCGTAGGCACCCGCCTTGTCCAGGGCCGGCTGCGCGGCACCGCTGGACAGCGCGGCGATCTCGCTGACGTCCTTGATCGACGCGAACTGGCGCAGCGACTTGGCGGCGTCCTCGTACGCGGTCTTGGCGGCCTTGAGCTGGACGTCGGCCAGCTTTTCGAAGTTCTCGCCGGCCAGTTCGGCCATCTTGAGCGCGGCCTCGAGCTGCGACTTGCTGAGCGCGGTCAGTTGTTCGGTGATCTGCACCATCTGCTTCAAACTCCTTTCGGGTTGGGGGGTTATCGTTCCTGGCCCGGAGATGACCCCTGGGGACATACCCGGATGCTGCGTTGCACAAAACAGACTATAGGGGCGATGGCCTTATGTGTCAAGGATCTTGTGCTGCGTCGCACAAAGGAAGGGGTGCAACTTCTTTCCCGGCAGACCAAGGAGCGTTCCCTGTGCTGCTTGCAGGCAAGGGGAGGGGGCAGAGGGCAGGCAGGGTGGGGTCTAGAGGGCCCCGCTCAGATGACGGGGAGCGAAACCTTCCGCGGCACCCGCTGCAGGCGCCAGTGCGCGAGCGCCCACTTCCAGATGTCGGCGGCCGTGGCGCGAGCCAGCTCGGCCGGCGGATCCTGGCCGAGGAAGCGCAGCGCCGGCCACAACGCCGCCGCCGGCCGCTTCGGGTCCACCGGTGCAGCGCGGCTCTGCTTGGACAGCTTCTGCCCGCTGGCGTCCAGAGCGACCGGTAGATGCGCGTAGCGCGGAGCGGTGAGGCCCAGCGCCCGGATCAGCCAGATCTGGCGTGCGCTCGACTCGAGCAGGTCGGCGCCGCGCACCACGTGCGTCATGCCCTGCTCGGCGTCGTCCACCGCGGAAGCCAGGTGGAAGGCATACACCGCATCCGCGCGGTACAGGACGAAATCCCCGGCCTCGTGCTCCAGGTCTCGGTCCTGCGCGCCGAGCACGCCATCCTCGAAGCCCACCCGCGCGCCGGTCGTGCGCACCCGCAGTGCACGCGCCGGGCGGCCCGAGGCCGGCGCCTGCCGGCAGGTGCCGGGGTAGATCGGCCCGTCGGCGCCCGCGGTCGCCAGCTCCTGGATGTCCTGACGGCTGCAGCAGCACGGATAGACCAGCCCGGCTTCGCGCAGGCGATGCAGCGCGGCGTGATAGGCGCCGCGCCGGCGGCTCTGATCCAGGACTTCACCGTCCCACTCGAAGCCCAGCGCCTCGAGGCAGCGCAGGATCGCGGCCGGCGCGCCGGGCAGCACGCGCGGCGGGTCGAGATCGTCGATGCGCACGCGCCATTGTCCGCCGTGGGCGCGCGCATCCAGGCAGCTGCCGAGCGCCGCGACGATGGAGCCGAAGTGCAACGGCCCTGAGGGAGTAGGGGCGAAGCGCCCGCGATAGCCGCTCATCTACTCCGGTGCGCGCGGCGGCCGCACGTTGCGCACGTACCACACGCAGCTTGCGAACAGCACGACGGCGAGCGCGACTTCGGTCAAAGCGAGCGGCTGCCCGGCACCGGTTTCCGACCAGCCGCGCACCACGCCCTCGCTGAAATAGACCAGAGCGAGCAGCGGGGTCCACAGGTACGTCTGCACCCCGCCACGCAGAATGCCGAACAGCGGCGCCAGCAACGGCAACGCCTTGAGCATCAGGAAGGAGCCGCCGGGCCGCAGCGGGGCGAGCACCGATTCCCACAGCAGGCACAGGAAGATCAGCGCGATCAGGCTGACGATCGCCGACCAGTGCGCGATGCGCAGGCCCGGGCGCAGCTCAGCCATCGCGGCTCTTCCGGGCCAGTTCCACCAGCGCTCTGCGCGCCTGGCCGGGGTCGAGCACCGGCTCGGCGAAATCGAAGCGCAGCAGCCGCTCGCCTGCACGCACATCGAAGCCGTCGCAGTCGCAGCCGACCATCTCGGCGGTTTTCGCCTGGACGCCGTGCACGTGTCTGCAATACGCACGCAGCGCGTCGCCGTGATCCCGGTTCATATGCGCAAGGATATCCTCCTCCGCCTCGCGCATCGCTTCCGGCGCGAGATAGCGCTCGCCGGCGATCCAATGCAGCCCGCCGAAGCCCTGAATGAAACGCACCTGGAACGGCTCCAGCGCGAAGAACCGGAACCCGCCGATCTCCAAGTACTGCGCGTGATCGGGGCAATAGCGCAGATAACGGCGCGCGATCGGTGCGGCGTCGATCACCGCGCGCGCCGCGCCCAGCACGGTCACGCGCGGGTGCGCCTGCAGATCCGCGCCGCTGTCGCAGACGATGAAGCTCGCGCGCGCGTCCACCTCCAGGTTCTGGGTGTGCTCGGCGAGGTGGCTGATCAGCACCACCGGCCGGCCGGCGTGATCGGCGACGTGCGGCAGCGCCGAGCCGTAGGGGTAGCCCGGAAACTTCAGCGACTGGCTGGACAGCACGCCGCTGCGGTGGCTGCGCACCAGCATGCGCGCGGCGCGGGCGCGGGGGATCGCATCCATGTTAGCGCGCGAGCTTCGCCGCCACGGTCGCCAGCCGCCGGCCCAGCGCGAAGCATATGCGCTGCTCCTCGTCGGTCACCGCCCGGTCGGCGCCGGCGCCCGCGACATGGCTGGCGCCGTAGGGGGTGCCCCCGGTCGTCGTAGTGGTAAGCTCGGGCTCGGTATAGGGCACGCCCAGCAGCAGCATCCCGTGGTGGAACAGCGGCAGCATCATTGACAGCAGGGTGGCCTCCTGGCCACCGTGCAGCGTGCCGGTGGAGGTGAACAGCGCTGCCGGCTTGCCGGCGAGCGCACCGCGCAGCCACAGGCCCGAGGTCGAATCGAGGAAGTACTTGAGCGGCGCGGCCATGTTGCCGAAGCGGGTGGGGCTGCCGAGCGCCAGGCCGGCGCACTCCTCCAGGTCGCGTAGCTGCGCGTAGGGCGCGCCGGCGTCGGGCGCCGGCGGTTCGACCGCCTCGCTTACGGCGGACACCGCGGGCACGGTGCGGATGCGCGCGGCCGCTCCCGGCACCGCGTCGATGCCGCGCGCGATCATGTGCGCCATCTGCCGCACCGCGCCGGTGCGGCTGTAGTACAGGACCAGGATCTCGGGCATCGGTGGGGGCCGCTGGCGGCGGGCGCGAGGAATAGCCCTTGCTTTCGGAAGGCGGGTGACCCTGCGGCTATTATAGAACCGTCATTTGGCCAAGCCCTTCCGCATGCGCCGTCAGCTGCGCGCCTTCGCCGACTTCCTGCACTGGCTGCAGGTGCGCTTGCGCGAGGACCGTCTTCTGCAGATCTCGGGCAGCCTGACCTTCACCTCGCTGCTTGCTCTGGTGCCGGTGGTCACCATCGCGCTCACTGTGTTCGCGGCGTTTCCCGCCTTCGGCGGATTCTGGTCGGTGGTGCGCAATTTCATGCTCGCGCACCTGGTACCGGCCTCGGCCAGCAAGCTGACCGGCGTGTACGTGCAGCAGTTCGCCGAGAACGCCGGGCGCCTCACGGCGCTCGGCATGGTGATGCTGGGCGCGGCGGCGATCATGATGATGCTCACCATCGAGCACACCTTCAACCGCATCTGGCGCGTGCGCCTGGCGCGGCCGGTGGTCGCGCGCGTGCTGATCTACTGGGGCGTGCTGACGGTGGGTCCCTTGCTGCTCGGGGCCAGCCTGTCGCTTACCTCCTGGCTGATCACGCAGTCCACCGGCATGATCGGCAGGGTGCGCGGCGCGGAAGCGGTGCTCCTGAAGATCGTTCCGCTGGTGCTCACCGGTCTCACTTTTGCCTTCCTGTACCGCACTGTGCCCTACCGGCGCGTGCAGACCGGCGACGCGCTGGTCGGCGGCGCAGTCGCGGGCCTGCTGTTCGAGCTGATGAAAGGCCTGTTCGGCGCCTACATCAAGCAGGTGCCGACCTACAAGCTGGTGTATGGTGCTTTCGCCAGCTTCCCGATCTTCCTCACCTGGATCTACGTGTCCTGGCTGATCCTGCTGATCGGCGCGGAGTTGACCGCCGCGATGCCGTACTTGCGCACCGGCGGCGTGCGCCTGCGGCATTTGCCCGGCAGCCACCTTCTCGACGCCGTGCGCCTGCTGCGGCTGCTGTACGAGGCGCATAACCGGGGCGCCGTGCTCACCGTCGGCGAGCTGCGCGCGGCGCTGCGGACCCCGTGGGAGGAATGCGAAGCGCTGCTCGAGCGCCTGGCGAGGCTGGGGTGGGCGGTGCCGGCGGCGGGCGAGCGCTGGGTGCTGGCGCGCGACGTCAGCCAGATCCGCCTCGCCGAGGTCTACCGCGAGTTCGTGTTCGACGCCGATGCGCACCTGCGCCCCGGCGAAGAGGGCTACGAGGCCGCGGTCGCGCGCCTCGCCGCGGACGTGCAGGAGGATCTGAGCGTGACGCTGGAATCGCTGTTCGAGGAGCGCGGCGCGGGCCGCGGCGCGGCGGCGGCCAAGCGGGCGCGGGCCGCATAGCCGGCCCGCGGGCAATGCGCACAGCGCCCTATTGCGGCTCGCCCATGTAGCGGACCGCCGGGTGCTTCCCGGACACTCGGTGCTTCCCGGACACCCGTTGCTTCCCAGACACCGGGCGCACGCCGGTGTCCGGCCAGCCCCACCGCGTCTGCCAGGCGCGCAGCACCTTGGTGGGGTAGTTGCTCTTCTTACCCAGGCTGCCGTTGTAGCGGGCCAGCGCCCGGGTCATGTCGCCGCGCTCGACATCGAGATAGTGGCGCAGGATGATGCAGCCGTAGCGCAGATTGGTGCGCAGGTTGAACAGGTTCTGCTCGCGCGTGCCGATCAGATCCACCCAGAACGGCATCACCTGCATGTAGCCGCGGGCGCCGACGCGCGACACCGCGTACTTGCGGAAGCCGCTCTCCACCTCGATCAGCCCGAGCACCAGTTGCGGGTCCAGGCCGGCACGCTTGGCTTCGTACTGCACCGTGGTGAGCAAGTCCAGACGGCTTTGCTGGTCGGGCACGCGGCGCGCCAGGCGGATCGACATCTCGTCCAGCCACTGGTAACCCTCATCGGGGGTCGCGAACACCAGGCGCGGGCTGGCGCGGTCGGCGACCGCCGAGTGCAGTGCCGCCTGCACGCTCGCCGCCAGCGGCTCGTAGCGCTGCGCGCCGGCGAACGCCTGCGCGTGCCACAGGCCGAGCACCACTGCACCACAGAGACACAGTGGCCCTGAGAAAACCTTGAACACTGCCTTCGAAATACCGGCGGGGCCGATCACGGGAGCCTTTTGTCGGTCGTTGTCTGCGCCTCTGCGGTTCTAGACCAGCGTCTTGGCGAACTCCAGCGCCTGATCCGCCGCGATCATCCGCGGCGTGCCTTCGCGCCGCGACACGTACTCCACCTGCCCCTGCTTCAAGCCGCGCTCGCCGATGGTGATGCGGTGGGGGATGCCGATCAGCTCGAGGTCGGCGAACATCACGCCCGGGCGCTCGTCGCGATCGTCGAGCAGCACCTCCACGCCGGCGGCGGCAAGCTCGTCGTGCAGGCGGTCGGCGAGCGCTTTCACTTGCGCGCTCTTGCCGTAGCCGACCGGCGCGATCGCGATCCGGAACGGCGCCATCGGGGGCGGCCACAGGATGCCACGCTCGTCGTGGTTCTGCTCGATGGCGGCGGCCACGATGCGCGACACGCCGATGCCGTAGCAGCCCATCTCCATGGGCCGCGGCTGGCCGGCCTCGTCCAGGACGGTGGCGCTCATCGCCTCCGAGTACTTGGTGCGCAGCTGGAAGATGTGGCCGACCTCGATGCCGCGGCAGATGCTCAGGCGCCCCCTGCCATCGGGGCTGGGGTCGCCCTCCACCACGTTGCGCAAATCGACGTATTCCTCCGGCTCGGGCAGGTCGCGCCCGAAATTGACACCTAGCAGGTGCTGGTCGTCCTCGTTGGCGCCGCAGACGAAGTCGCTCATCGCTTGCAGCGCGCGGTCGGCGATCACCGGCAGCTGATGGTCGCCCACCGGCCCGATCGACCCCGGTGAGGTGCGCAACCGCGCGCGCACCTCCGCCTCCGAGGCGAAGCGGAACCCGTCATTGAGCAGGAATTTCTTGCCGGCCTTCAATTCGTTCAGCATGTGATCCCCGCGCAGCAGCAGCAGGTACTCCTGCTGGTCCCCGGTCACCACCATCAGCGTCTTGACGATGCGCTCGGCGGGCACCTCGAGGAAAGCGCTCACCTGCTCGATCGTGTGCTGCCCGGGCGTGGCGACCTTGCGCATTTTCTGTGCCGGCGCTGGCCGCGGCGTACGCGGCGGCAGCGCCTCGGCCAGCTCCACGTTGGCGGCGTAATCCGACTCCGGGTGGAAGGCGATGGCGTCCTCGCCCGAGTCGGCCAACACGTGGAACTCGTGCGAGCCGGTGCCGCCGATGGCTCCCGGATCGGCAGCCACGGCGCGGAACTTGAGGCCCAGGCGCTCGAAGATGCGCGAGTAGGCGGCGTGCATGTTGCGGTACTCTCGCTCCAGGTCGCTGTGATCCAGGTGGAACGAGTAGGCGTCCTTCATGACGAACTCGCGCGCCCGCATGACACCGAAACGCGGCCGGATCTCGTCGCGGAACTTGGTCTGGATCTGGTAGAAGTTCACCGGGAGCTGGCGGTAGCTGCGGATCTCGCGGCGGGCGATGTCGGTGATCACCTCCTCGTGCGTGGGGCCGAAGCAGAAATCGCGCTCGTGCCGGTCCTTGATCTTGAGCATCTGCGGCCCGAACTTGTCCCAGCGGCCGGACTCTTGCCACAGCTCGGCCGGCTGCACCGCGGGCATGAACAGCTCCACCGCGCCGGCGCGGTCCATCTCCTCGCGCACGATGCGTTCCACCGCGCGCAACACGCGCAAACCGAGCGGCATCCACGTGTACAGGCCGCTGCCCAGCTTGCGGATCAGCCCGGCGCGCAGCATCAGCTTGTGGCTCGGGAGTTCGGCCTCGGCCGGGGCTTCCTTGAGGGTGGACAGAAAGAAGGCGCAGACGCGCATCGGGACTCCCGAGAAAACCGTTATTCTACAATCGGCCCGCAAGCCGACGAGCCATAAGACAACGAGCCATAAGACAACCAGATAGCGACGTACAGATGGGAATGCGAATCGGGTTGCTGTCGCGCCTGCGCCGGCGCAGCGCCGGGGGTGACGCGCAGGTGCAGATCAGCGAGCAGGACGGCGTGCGCTACCTGCACCTGGGCACGGATACCGTGCAGAGCGCGATGCGCCTGTCCGACCCGGACGAGCTGGTGCTGTCCTACACCCGCAGCATGCTTTCGTTCCTACTGTTCGCGCCGGACCCGCGCCGCATCGTGAACATCGGCCTGGGGGGCGGCTCGCTCGCCAAGTGGATCTACCGTCACCTGACGCACGCGCAGCAACTGGTGCTGGAGCTCAACCCGCGCGTGATCGCCTGCGCGCACCAGTACTTTCACCTGCCTGCGGACGATGCCCGGTTGCGCGTGCTCGAGGCCGACGGCGCGGCCTGGGCGGCGCAGCATCCCGACTGCTGCGACCTGGTGCTGGTGGACGGCTACGACGGCCGCTCCCAGGCCGCTGAGCTCGCGACCAGCGAGTTCTACGGCAGCGTCGCGCGTTGCCTCGCTGCGGACGGCATCCTGGTGGTCAACCTGTGGGGCAGCGACCGGCGCTACGACGAAACTCTGCAGCGCATCGAGGCGGCCTTCGAGGGTCGGATCTGTTGTGTGCCGGCGGCGCAGCGCGGCAACGTCGCAGTGCTCGCCTTCAAGCGCAAACCGCTCGCCACGCGCTGGGACGAGCTGCGGGCTGCGGCCTCGACCCTGCAGGCCCGGTACGGCGTCGAGTTCACCGATTTCGTCGGCGCCATGCGGCGGCTGAACCCGCACACCGCCCGCCGGCTGCTCATCTGAGCCCTTCCCGGGCCGCCGGCGCGATTGCCCAGGCCGGCCGGTTTATGAAAGAATTCCGACAAGAGCAGGTTTCTTGGGGTGATCGTCGTGATCGACCGTGACGGGTATCGCCCGAACGTCGGCATCGTCCTGGTCAATGCCCGCAACGAAGTGTTCTGGGGTAAGCGGGTCAAGGAGCACGCGTGGCAGTTCCCGCAGGGCGGCATCAAGCCCGGCGAGACGCCGCAGCTGGCCATGTACCGGGAGTTGAGGGAGGAAGTCGGCTTGTCGCCCGAGCACGTCAAGGTCGTGGGGCGCACCCGTCACTGGTTGCGCTACGACGTCCCGGCGACCTGGGTGCGGCGCGATGCGCGCGTGAACTACCGCGGCCAGAAGCAGATCTGGTATCTGCTGCGCTTGATCGGGCGCGACTGCGACGTTTGCCTGCGGCGCAGCGAGCGCCCCGAGTTCGACGCCTGGCGCTGGAGCCAGTACTGGGTGCCGCTCGACAGCGTCATCGAGTTCAAGCGCGCGGTGTATTACCAAGCGCTGTGCGAGTTGTCCCGCTTTCTGCCGGGCATGTCCGCGCAGCGCCCGGACCTCCCCTCGCCGCCCGCTGCACACGCCGGCAGCGAGTCGCCTCGGGCCGTAGCACAGCGCTAGCCGCCTCTCCCCCGCACCCGGCGCGCGGCGGGTTGGTTCAAATCCTTTGCAGGGCTCTGTGGCGCCGCCGCCTCTAGGCGATCCTCCGCATCGGCCTTCCCCCGGCCGGCCCTTCCGTGCTAAAGTCCTGTCGCTGAGAAACGACGGGGGCTCCCCGCCGGGTGGGAATGCCTCAAAATGTCAAAAGGATTGAAGATTGGCTAGGAGCGCCATTCAGTCGCGGATCGCGGGTTCGAAGAACAACATGGACACTCGCAGAAGCGCATACGACGTGTCGAATAGCATCGACACCACCGACCCCGCCTCGGTCGAAGGCGAGGTGCGCCGCTTGCATGCGGACCTCTACCCGCGTGCGCAGACCTCCACCCTGTTGCGTGCGTTCGACGACTGCACGCGCATGTATCAGGGCGCCGACCCGGCCTACCACGCCTGCGACACCGCCTACCACGATCTGCAGCACACGCTGGACGTGAGCCTGGCAATGGCGCGCCTGATGGATGGCTATCAGCGCTCGGCCCTGCGCGCGGAACCGATCAGCGAGCGCATCTTCGTGTTCGGCATCGTCGCCGCGCTGTTCCACGACATCGGCTATCTGCGGCGTCGCAACGACACCCGCCACCAGAACGGGGCCGAGTACACGCTGCGCCATGTCAGCCGCGGCGGCCGCTTCCTGCATCGCTACCTGGCCGACATCGGCATGGAGGATCTGGCTGCGATCGGCGCGGAGTTGATTCACTTCACCGGCTACGAAATGCCGGTGAGCGCGATCCAGGTGCCGAGCCCGCTGTTGCGCCGGATCGGCAACATGCTGGGCACGGCGGACATCATCGCGCAGATGTCCGACCGCTGCTATCTGGAGAAATGCCGCGACCGCCTGTACCCGGAGTTCGTCGCAGGCGGGCTGGCATCGCGCGGCGGCGCCGAGCCTGCCCCCGGGGCGCAGTTCTCTTCCGCCGAGGATTTGCTGAACAAGACGCCGGCTTTCTACCTCACTGCCGAGCGCCGCCTGGGCGAGCTGCTCGGCGGCGCCTTCGAGTACGCGCGCACGCATTTCGGCGGGCGCAACCTGTACCTCGATGCGGTGCTCAAGAACGTGCACCACGCGCGGCGCGTAGCGCAGCTCGGGGAAGTGCGCGGGCTGCTGCGCCGCAATCCACCGCCGAGCGCCGACAAGACCGTGCGGCTGGCGGCCTAGCAGACTACCCTTCGCGCAGCACCTCCAGCACGATCTTGCCGACGTGCGCGCCGGACTCCATGAGCGCGTGCGCTTGTGCCGCGTGCGCCAGTGGAAAGGTGCGGTAGATCACCGGGCGGATGGCGCCGGTTTCGAGCAGCGGCCACACCCGCTGGCGTAGCGCCTGCGCGACGCCGGCCTTGTACTCCACGCTGCGCGGGCGCAGCGTCGAACCGGTGATGGTGAGCCTGCGGAACAGGATGTCGCTCATGTCGAGCGTCGCCTTCGTGCCGCCGAGGAAGGCGATGATCGACAGGCGCCCGTCGGTGGCGAGGCATTTCAGCTCGCGCGGCACGTAGTCCCCGCCCACCATGTCCAGGATCACGTCCACGCCCTTGCCTCCGGTGAGCTGCTGCACCGCTTCGACGAAGTCCTGCGTGCGGTAGTTGATGGCGCGTTCGGCTCCCAGCCGCTCGCAGGCCGCGCACTTCTCCGCGCTGCCGGCGGTGGCGAACACGCGGTGCCCGAACGCGCGCGCCATCTGGATGGCAGCGACACCGATGCCGCTCGCGCCGCCCTGCACCAGCAGCGTCTCGCCGGGCGCCAGCCGCGCGCGCTCGAACACGTTGATCCAGACGGTGAAGAAGGTCTCGGGCAGCGACGCCGCCTGGATCAGGTCGAGCCCTTGCGGCAGCGGCAGGCAGTGCGCACCCGGAGTCAGGCAGTACTGCGCATAGCCGCCGCCGGGCGTGAGCGCGCAGACCCGGTCGCCGACATTCCACTCGCTCACGCCTTCGCCCAGGCGCGCCACCGTGCCCGCGACCTCCAGGCCGGGCAGATCGGAGGCGCCCGGCGGCGGCGCGTAGGCGCCCGCGCGCTGCAGGCAGTCGGGGCGGTTGACGCCCGCGGCCGCGACCTGGATCAGCACTTCGCCAGCGCGCGGCTGCGGCACCGGGCGCGTGGCAACTTTCAGGACTTCCGGTCCGCCCGGGCGGGTGATCTCTACGACTTGCATTTTCTCGGGCACCTGCATCTGATCGGGTACGGGCGGGCGCATTTCGAGTCCTCGGGTCGGTTGTCGCGGGAGCGGCCCTCTTATAGCACCGAGCGCGCGGCCGCAACAAGCGTTTGCGCCGGCCAGGCCGTTGCGGCATCATCGAACGCCCGATCCCGTCCACTGCTGGACGCGGCATGCGAAGCGTGAGGAGGCAGACATGAGCACCGCACTGGTGACCGGCGGCTCGCGCGGCATCGGACGCGCCATCGTCCTGGCGCTCGCCAAGGCCGGGATGCGCGTGACGTTCAGCTACCGCGAGCGCGCCGGCGAGGCCGACCAGGTGGTCGCCGCCGCGGCGGCGCAGGGCGGCCAGGCGCAAGCGGTGCGCGCCGACGCGGGGCGCGCCGACGAGTGCCGGCGCCTGGCGGACGCCGCGCTCGAGGCGATGGGCCGGATCGATGTGCTGGTGAACAACGCCGGCACGCACTTGCCCGGCGCCTGGCTGCGCGACATGCCGGCCGGCGAATGGGATCGCATCCTGCGGGTCAATCTCGACGGACCATTCCATCTGGCGCGCGCGGTGCTGCCGCACATGCGCGGTCGCGGCAGCGGGCACATCATCAACATCTCCTCCAACGTCACCAATCGCATGCCCGTGGGCTACGGCGCGTACGCGGTGTCCAAGGCGGCGCTGGAGGCGTTCACGCGCATTCTCGCCAAGGAAGAGGGGCCGGCGGGCATCCGCATCAACGCCGTGGCCCCCGGACCGATCCGCACCGAGATGCTGAGCGAGACGCTCGGGAAGCTGGGCGCCGAGCGTGCGGAGGCGTTCCTCAAGACCGTGCCGCTGGGCCGCGCCGGGCAGCCGCAGGAGATCGCGGCGGTGGTCGCTTTCCTGGTCTCGGAAGCGGCGAGCTATCTCACCGGGCAGGTGATCTACGTCAACGGTGGCGGGCCAGGGGGTTAGCGGTACGCCGTTTGCTTCCTCGGTTCGCGTTGCAACCCGCTGTTGTGATCATGCTGCGCGCACCGACTCTCATCGCCATCCTCACCGCGCTGGCGGCCTGCGCACCGGCGCCGCAACGTCAGGCCGCACCGGCGAAGCCCGTCGCACGCACCCCTGCGCCCGAGCCGGCCAAGCCGCAGGCGGCGGCCGGCTTCACCGTCAGCAGCATCGAGCACCGGGTAATCGCGAGTACCAACGCCTTCCGCCGGCAGAACGCGCTTGCGGCCCTCGAGCCCAACGCGCGGCTGACCGCCATCGCGCAGAGCCACGTGCGCAACATGGCGCGCCAGGACAGGTTCGGCGACACCGACGAGAACGGCCATGTCCTCGACGGCAGGGACATGGAAGACCGCATCCGCGCCGGCGGCTACGAGTTCGCGCTCACCGCCGAGAACGTCGGCTACCAGCTGAACCGCGGCGATCCGGTCCTGGCGATGATGGACGGGTGGAAGACCTCGCCCGGCCACCGCCGCAACCTGCTGCTCGCGGAGGTCACCGAGATCGGCGTAGGCGCCGCCAAAGGCAGGTCCGGGCGCTGGTACTTCGTGCAGCTGTTCGGGCGTCCGCCGCGGCTGACGAAGATTTCGGAGTAGCTGCGCCGCAAGCCTGCTACGCGATGCGCTCCAGCGCCGCGCGCATCGGCTGCGGCAGCGGCGCCGGGCGGCGGCTCGCACGGTCCACGTACACGTGGATGAAGTGGCCCTGCGCCGCAGCCGCGTCCTCGTCGTTTCGGAACAGGCCGATCTCGTAGCGCACGCTGCTGCTGCCGAGCTTCGCCACGCGCAGGCCGGCGTCGACTCGGTCGGGAAAAGTGATCGGAGCGAAGTACCGGCAGCGCGTTTCCACCACCAGCCCGATCACCCGGCTGCGCTCGATGTCCAGGGCGCCTTGCTCGATCAGGTATTGATTGACCACCGTGTCGAAATAGGAGTAGTACACGACGTTGTTCACGTGTCCGTACACGTCGTTGTCCATCCAGCGGGTGGGAATGCGCTGGAAATGCCGGTAGGCGGCACGCCTCTCGGGTGCCGGCCTGCTCGTCGTATCGTCCGCCACGTGTCCCCCGTCGGTCTCTCGATCACGAATCACGCCTCAGCAGCGCGGCGCGGCCCGCGAAGCGTGCCGCCGGACCCAGCGCTTCCTCGATGCGCAGCGCCTCGTTCCACTTGGCCATGCGCTCGGAGCGGGCGAACGCGCCCACCTTGAGCTGACCCGCATCCCAGCCCACCGCCAGGTGCACGATGGTCACGTCCTCGGTTTCGCCCGAGCGCGCCGACACGATGGTGCCGAACCCCGCCGCCTGGCCGGCGCGCAGCGCGGCGTGCGTTTCGGTTAGCGTACCCGCCTGGTTGGGCTTGATCAGCACGGCGTTGCAGGTGCGCTCCGCCGCCGCCTTCTGCACCAGCGCGGCGCTGGTGACGAGGTAGTCGTCGCCGATGATCTGGATGCGGTCGCCCATGGCCGCGGTGAACAGGCCCATGCCCGCGGCGTCGTCCTCGGCGAGCGGGTCCTCGATCGAGACGATCGGATAGCGCTTACACCAGTCCATCAGCAGCTCGGCCAACTCCAGGCTGTCCAGCTCGCGCTCCTCCAGCGCCAGGCGGTAGCGGCCGTTGCGCCCGAACTCGGAAGCGGCGACGTCGAGCGAGATGCCGATGTCGTCGGCCGGGCGGTAGCCCGCGCGCTCGATGGCGCGCAGGAGCAT
>DATBMG010000084.1:0-12425 GCA_036554965.1 Burkholderiales bacterium | reverse complement strand
GGCAGCCCGAATAGCATCACCGCGGTGGCGATGGCGACCTCGAAGTGGTTCGAAGCGCCGATCATGGCGGCCGGCGCCGCATCGGCGTAGGACAGCTTTAGCAGCCGCGCCAGAACGTAACCGAGTGCGAAGATGAGCACGGTTTGCACCGACAGGGGCACCGCAATCCACAGGATGGTCAGCGGGTTGGCGGCGATGACCTCGCCCTTGAAGGAGAACAGCAGCACCAGCGTAACGAGCAGCGCCGTGATGGTGATCGGAGTCAGGACGTACAGGAACCTGTCCCTGAACCAAGTCTCGCCCTTGGCGGCAATGATCCACTTGCGGGAGAAGTAGCCGGCCACCAGCGGCAGCGCGACGTAGACGCCGATCGAGAGCAGCAACGCCTGCCAGGGCACCGGCAGGCGCCCCACGCCGAGCAGGTATCCACCCAGCACGCCGTACAGCACCAGCATGGTCAACGAGTTGAGCGCCACCATCACCAGCGTCAGCCCGTCGTTGCCGCGCGCAAGATATCCCCACACCAGCACCATGGCCGTGCAGGGCGCGACACCCAGCAGGATGCAGCCGGCCAGGTAGCTGCGCCACAGCGGCACCTCCAGCATCTTCATGCCCTCGTGCAGGACGACGGTCCCGGCACCGTGCGTGGCCCCGACCTGAAGATCGAGTCCAAATGGCATCTTGACCAGATCGATCGCATCTTCGCCGATGAACCCACGGAACAGCACGCCCAGGAACAGCACGGCGATGGCGTACATGGTGAACGGCTTCACGCCCCAGTTGACGAACAGCGTGAGCAGCACCGGCTTCGCGCTGCGACCCGCCTTGATGACCGAGGCGAAATCGATCTTCACCATGATCGGATACATCATGAAAAACAGGCACACCGCGATCGGTATCGAGACCACGGGTGCGCCGTCCACGTACAGGGCCATCCCGTCCAGGCGGCGGGCCAGCCCGGGGGCGGTCTTGCCCAGCAGGATCCCGCCGAGGATGCAAAGCCCCACCCACAGGGTCAGGTAGCGCTCGAACGGGCTGCGCATCGTGCGCGGCTCGGGATGCGGCCGGGCCGCGGGTGCAAGCGTCGTCATCGAAGGGGCGGTGTCGTTGACCGGGGTTGACAGGCTACTATATTTTCATGAGAATGGAAACATGGAAATAAAGCAGGCCACTATTGCGCTCGCCGCGCTGGCGCAGGAAACGCGGCTCGCCATCTTCCGGCTGCTGGTCGAGGCCGGCCCGGAGGGCGTGGCCGCCGGACAGATCTCGGAAGCGCTCGAGGTGCCGCCGGCCACTCTCTCCTTTCACTTGAAGGAGCTCGCCCACGCAGGCCTGGCGCATGCCCGGCCGGAGGGCCGGTTCGTGTTCTACAGCGCGGACTTCGAGCGCATGGCCGCGCTGATGACCTTCCTCACCCGCAACTGCTGCCGCGGCATGCCCGAGGAATGCCTGACCACGGTGGAAACCGCCCTGGCCCGGTGTTGCCCCGCGCCCACCAAACGACCGCCCAAGAGGACCCGCCCATGAAACGCTTTCACGTGCACGTCTCGGTCGACGACCTCGACGCCAACATCCGCTTCTACTCGACCGTTTTCGGCGCCGCTCCCAGCGTGCGCCGGGACGACTATGCCAAGTGGATGATCGACGACCCGCGGGTGAACTTCGCCATCTCCAAGCGCGGTGCAGCGCCCGGGCTGGACCACCTGGGCCTGCAAGTGGAAACGGACGAGGAACTGCATGCGCTGCGCGGCCAGGTGCGGCAGGCCGAGATCGCCGTGCTGGACCAGACCGGCGCCGCGTGCTGTTACGCCAAATCGGACAAGTACTGGATCACCGACCCGCAAGGGATCGCGTGGGAAACCTTTCACACCCTGGATGGCATTCCGGTGTTCGGCGAGGATAACCGCACCGGACGGCCGGGCGCGGCAGACGCGAGCTGCTGCTCGCCGTCAGCGAAACCCGCGCGCATCGCGGTGAACGCCGTAACCGACGAGCGCTGCTGCGGATGAGGAGCCGGCCATGGACCGCAGAGCTTTTAACGTCCTGTTCCTGTGCACCGGCAACACCGCCCGCAGCATCATGGCCGAGGTCATGTTGAACGCCATGGGCCACGGCCGCTTCCGCGCCTACAGCGCGGGCAGCCGTCCCAAGGACACAGTGAATCCCTACACCGTAGAACTGCTGAAGAAGAATCGTTTGCCGACGGAAGGGTTGCGCACCAAGGACTGGGAGGAATTCGCACACCCGGAGGCTCCGGCCCTCGACTTCGTGTTCACCGTATGCGACCAGGCCGCCGGCGAGGTCTGCCCGGTCTGGCCCGGCCAGCCGATGACGGCGCATTGGGGCATCCCGGACCCGGCGGCCGTCGAGGGCAGCAGCGACGAGGACAAGCGCAGGGCCTTTTTCAAGGCCTACAACCAGCTGCAGCACCGGCTGTCCATCTTCGTCAGCTTGCCGATGGACAAGCTCGACCGCCTGACGCTGCAGCGGCGGCTGGACGAGATCGGAAAGACCACCGACTGAGCCTGGCGCGAAGGCGTTCGGCTGCGGCGGTTGCCGGGAGCGGCGAAACCTCGAGTCAGGGCTACTCGTCGTGAAAACGTCGGTCGGACCACCTGCGACCCGGGCAATCCTCAACGAAGCTGCGAGCTGGAACGAAGCTGCGAGCTGGACTGAAGCCGCCAGTCGGGTCGGGCGGCACCGGGTCCGTCGCCGTCCCCGGATTGAGTTCCGCGGGGTTGGAATCGTAGTGCGCAAGCTCGCGCAGCAGCGCCTCGACTCGCTCTTCTTCCTCCCGCAGCAACGCCATCCTGGCGGACGCCAGCAGAACCGCTCGCGCCGCCCGGTAATCGCGCTCGTTGAGAATTGCCCTGGCCTTCCGCGCGAACGGCCGGTAATGCATCATGCCCACGCTGCCTCCTGTCGGGGCGACCGCGCCCGTTTACTTCGGCGCGTGCCGCCAATCTAAGCAAACCGCGTTGGGCGTGAAAAGAATTGTCAGACAAGCGTTGCGCGCCTAGGCCAATCCAAGGCCAGGCGAGCCCATCCAGGGCCGCGGTGGCGGGTTTGCGAGCCCGGATGCGGAACCTGCACTACAGGCCTGCGCGCAGCGTGAAGAGCAGGAATGCAGCGAACAGCGCGAGCAGCAGCGCGCCGCGACCGCGCCCGATCCATCCGCCGGCGGCGGGAAAGGTCAGGGCAACGGCCAGCAGGCCGAAGATCAACGCGCCCGAGACCTCCCGCAGCGCAATCGCGATCGGGAAGATCGCCGCGGCGAGCGGGACGACGAACAGCCCGTTGAAGATATTGCTGCCCAGAATAGTGCCGAGCCCGACCTCGTCGTGGCCGCGCAGCTTGGAAACGATCGCGGTGGCGAGCTCCGGCACCGAGGTCCCCACCGCCACGATAGTCGCGCCGATGACGAACTCGCCGATGCCTGCCGACAATGCGATCCCTTTCGCGCCCAGCACGATCAAGCGCCCCGCCGCGATGAGCATGATCAGGCCGAACGCTCCATCTGCGATCGCGCGCCGAGCCAGCCGCTCCCCGAGCACCGCCGGCGCGGCGCTGCGTTGCCTGCGCGCTTCTTGGATCGCCGCGAAAAACCAGACAATGAACCCGGCGAATAGCAGCATTGCTTCCGGCCTGGATAGCACGCCGTCCAGCAGGCACGCGGCGGTCAGCACCGGCGCAGCAAGCGCCGCCGGGAAGTCGCGCTTGATCGCGTCGCGCGGACTCCTGGTGCCCGAGATAACCAGAGCCAGCGCGAGGATCAGTCCGACATTGACGACGTTGCTGCCCAGAGCGTCGCCCAGCGAAATCTGCGGCCTCTGCGCCAGGGCGGAACCGACGGCGACCGACAGCTCCGGACTGGACGTGGCGAACGCAGCCACGGTGGCGCCGATGATCCCCGGGGAGATGCGCATCCGCCGCGCCAATCCGACGGCGCCACGCACGAACAACTCCCCGCCCACGCCGGCGGCCACGACGCCGAGCGCCAGCGTCAGCCAGTCGTTCACTTCGCGGCCTGCAAGCGCCCGATGAGCCCACAGAGGTGCTGGCCGGCACGGCGGGCACGAGTGAGCATCGCGCTAGGGCTCGAGCGCACGCCGGCCGCTTTGCCACACCTGGCACTGACCGCGCACCACGTCGCTCAGGGAACCCGTGCGCCGGTGCGTCTCGCGCAACCAGGCGCTGTCGCTTTCGTTCTGCTGCACATCGTGGGCCAGCTTGTCCAGGGCCTCCGCGCCGGAGGTGTCCGACGCGAAGCGCCGCGCCAGCCGCAGGGTGTCCAACAGGTCCTCGCGCAGGTCCACTTTCTCGCGCCGCTCGAAATCGATCAGTTCCGCATCGAGGCCGAACCGGCACGCGAGGAAGCGGTTGTAGCCGTACACACGGTAGGCGTCGGGGTCGACCCTGGGGGTCCCGCTGTCCAGCAGGCAGCGGGCGAGCGCCTGGCCAAAGGCGGCCAGCGCCGCAGCCCGCTCCACGGTGAGCGGCGTGTCGCATACGCGCACCTCGACGGTGCCGTACTCCGGCTTGGGGCGGATGTCCCAGTAGAAGTCCTTCATGCTGGACACCACCTTCAGCTCGCGCATGCTGTCGAAGTAGGCTTCGAACTCGGCCCAGTTGCGCACCGGCGGCAGATGGCCCGAAAGCGGGAAGGCGTTCACGCTGTTCAGACGCGCGCTTTCGAAGGCGGTGTCGACTCCCTGCAGGAACGGCGAGGAGGCGGACAGCACGATGAAGTGCGGAATGTAGCGCGACATCGCATGGATCAGGCCGATGGCACGGTCGCCGCTGTCGCAACCGATGTGGATGTGCTGTCCGAACACCGTAAACTGCTTCGCCAGATAGCCGTACAGCTCGCTCAGATGATGGAAGCGCGGCGTGGCGAAGATGCGGCGATCGGTCCAGCGCTGAAACGGATGCGCGCCGCCGCCGGCGATGCCGAGATTCAAGCGCTCGGCCTGGCGCGCAACCAGATCGCGCAGACCGCGCAGCTCGGCGAGCATGTCGGCATGGACGCGATGCACCGAGGTGGCGATCTCCAGCATGCTCTGCGTGATTTCCGGCTTGACTTCGCCCGATTGCAGCTGCTTCTCGACGAGCGGCAGCAGGTCCGCGGCCGACGCGGACAGATCGAAGTCGCGCCGGTTGACGATCTGCAGCTCGAGCTCCACGCCGACGGTGAACGGCTCGGAGCGGCGGAACTCGAGGATGCTCATCGCACCGCCTCCTGACGCGTCTCGCCCGCCAGGCGGAACGCGACCTGCGCCGCGATCGGCCCGGCCAGAGCCAGCACCACCACCGCGGACAGTACGATGCCGCCGAGCTCCGCGCCGAAGGCCGGATAGATCTCGGTGGTGGTCTGCACCAGTACCACGGCGACCGCGGCCATCGGCGCGAGCACCACGCCGAGCAGCGCCGCCTTGCGCAGCCGCAGCCCGGTGAGCGGGGCAAACACCAGGATGCCGAGGAGCTTGCCGGCGACTCGCGCCATCACGTAGACCAGCGCCGCTCCCCCCACCAGCCTGAGGTCCTTCCATTCCAGGTAGGCGCCGGTCAGCACGAACAGCGCCACGAAGAAGAACTGCGCGGCCGGCCCGAACTCGACCGGCAGCAGGACGCGGCGCCGGTCGCGGTTGCGTGCCAGGACCCCGAAAGCCAGCAGCGTCAGCAGCACCGACACGCGCAAGGCCAGCGCACTGCCTACCGCCAGCAGCACCATGGACACCAGCATCACGAACTGCAGGTCCTCGCGCTTGCCGAGCCAGCCGGCGAACAGCACGGTGAGCGCGGCCGCCGCGTAGCCCACGGCGAGCGAACCGAGCAGCAGATACACCGGATGCAGCAGCATGATGTGGACGCCTGCCTGGTACTCCAAGTGCATGTAGGCAAGCAGCATGGTGACTGTTACCACGGCGAAGATGTTGTTGAGGGCGGTGAGGTTCAACGCCTGCTCGGTGAGCGCCCCCTCGGCGCGCTCATCGTGGATCACCAGCAGCAGGACCGAAGGCGAGCTGCTCATGGCGATGGCCGCGGCCACCGCAGCGTGCAAAGGCGAAACCGCCAGCCAACGCAATGCGAGGTACACCAGCGCGAAGGACAACGCGCTCTCCGCCACGCTGGTCACCAGCAGCCAGCGGTTGCGGCGCACCCAGCCCAGGTCTAGGCGCGAACCCAGCTCGTAGAGGATCAGTCCCAGCGCCACGTCGAGAACCACGCGCGCGGCGGCGAGCAGATCGCGGTCGAGCAGGTCCAGAGCGCCGGGCCCGAGCGCGATACCCACCAGGAGATAGCCGCTGATGCGCGGCAGCCGCAGCAGGCGCCGGAACAGCTCCCCGCTGAGCAGGCCGATCGCCAAGATCGCACCGATCAGCGCCAGATCTCCCGGAACCAGAGGAAACGACGGCAGGAAGTCGAGCGAGGTCACGTCGGAATCGGCATGCGCGCGAGCATGGACCGATCATCGCCCAGGTACCTGCAAACCGCAACCCAGCGCCGCCTTGTGTCCGGGCCGTTACAATGGTGCGCACCGTGCGAGAGGAAGATGCATGCAGCTGCCCCCGGCCCGCTGGCTCAGGCGTTTGGTCGTCGGTGCCACAATGATCTCGGCGAGCCCCGGTCCCGAGAGCGACAGCCCGGCGCGCGAGCCTCTTGGCGCACAGCTGCTGCCGCTTGCCTCCACGCGCTTTCAGCCGCAGCTGCTGGTAGCGCGCCGCGCCGCCACGATCCTCTATCGCGTGCGACTGGTGGCGGCCGCGTTCGCCCTGCTGACCGTGGCCTGGATCCCGGTGGATGCGCTGATGCTCGACCCAGGCACGCGCACTCCGGTGGCGATCGCCCGGCTGGTGGCGGCCTGCGCGTTCCTGGCGCTGACCCTGGCCGCGTGGCGGGCGAATTCGCTGCATGCCGCCCGCCTGGCGGTGCTGATTCTGGTCCTGATCCCGTCGGCCTTCTTCGTGTTTGCCGGCACGCAATGGACGCAGGCCACATTGGCCGACGAAAGCATGGGCCTGCGCGGGGTGTACGCCGCGGTGCCGTTCGTGGTCGCGAGCGGGCTCGGGCTGTTTCCGCTCACCGCGATCGAGGCGGCTGCCGCCTCGTTGCCGATCTTCCTGGCCGAGGCCGTGGTCGCCGCGCTCGACATCCAAGCGCTCACGCCGATGGAGACGCTCGGCTCGCTGTGGCTGCTGGCGCTGGTAACCGGCGTGGCCGGGCTCGCCGGCATGGCGCAGGTGGGCCTGATGTCGCAACTGCTGCGGCAGATGGCGCACGACCCGCTCACCGGCGCCTACCGGCGGGCCACCGGTGAGGAGCTGCTCGCGCTGGAGATGGGGCTGGCACGCCGCACCGACATCCCGCTCGCCGTGCTGTTCATCGACTTGGACCGGTTCAAGTCGATCAACGATCAGTTCGGGCACGAAGTCGGCGATCAGGTGCTGCAACACGCCGCCCGGGCCCTCCTGGATCAGATGCGCGAGGGCGACCTGCTGGTGCGCTGGGGCGGAGAGGAGTTCGTCGCCGTGCTGCCGAACATGCGCTGCGAGGACGCCGGCCGCTTCCTGGAGAGGGTGCGCGCATCCGGATTGGGCGCGCGTCCGGATGGAAAGACGGTGACGGCCAGCGTCGGTATCAGTGAACGCCTGGCCGACGCAGCCGGTGAGTGGTGGCAGCTGATCGATCTGGCCGACCGCCGCATGTACGAGGCGAAACGCGCCGGCCGCGATCGCTACGTCGGCTGCCGTGGCTCGTAACCCGCTTCTCGTATTGTCGTCACTCGTCCACCAGGATCACGTGCACCCGGTACGGCCCGTGGATGCCGAGCACCAACGTCATCTCGATGTCGGCGGTGCGCGAGGGGCCGGAGACGAACGCGACCTGGCGCGGCAATGCGCCCGACTCACGGCGCAGCAGGTCCCAGGCGTCCTCCATGCTGCGCAGTATGCCAGAGGCCGGCACCAGCGCGATGTGCGTGTCCGGCAGCAGGCTGGTGGTAAGAGGCGTGTCAGGCCCCGACAGTAGTATCAGCGTTCCGGTCTCGGCGATCGCGCAGTAGCAGCCCGTGATGCCGACCTTGTCCTCGCCGCCGGCTGACCGCGGCTCGATCCGCAGACCGGCGGCGCTCCAGCCCAGCCCGCCCAGCTCCGGCCAGCACACGCCGGAACGCGGCAGATCGTTCTGCGCCAGATACTGCGCGACCGCCGGCGCAACTTCAGAGCGATTGCGCACCCGCGCGACGCTGCTCGACAGCAACAGGCAGCGCTCCTCGAAGCGCGCTATGGGCTCCCAGTCCATCGACGGCAGCGGGCCGCGCGGATGCCCGGCGAGCCGCGCGCGCATGCCGGCAGCGCCCGCTGCGTCGCTCCCGGAAGCCGGCGCCTGCGCACGCCCCAGCGCGCTGCGGATGCGGCCCAGGATGTTGTCTCTCGCGGTCGCCGTCATCGCCATCTTCGCCCGCTAGACGACCAGATTCCGCGGCCGGCCGGCGACGAACGCCTCGATGTTGCCGATCAGCTGCTCGGCGACCGCCTGCATCGCCTCGCGGCTGGCCCATGCCACGTGCGGCGTGACGATCAGGTTGGGCAGGCGCAGCGCGAGCAGCGGGTTGCCGTCGCGCGGCGGCTCGACGCTCAGCACGTCCAGGCCGGCGCCCGCGATCCAGCCTTCCTGCAACGCGTGCGCCAGGGCGCGCTCGTCCACCAGTCCGCCGCGCGCGGTGTTGATCAGCAGCGCGCTGCGCTTCATGCGCCGCAGCTCGCGCTCGCCGATCAAACCGCGGGTGGCTGGAGTGAGCGGGCAATGCAACGTCACCACGTCGCTGCCGGCGAGTAGCTCGTCGAACGGCGTGTAGTCGATGCCCGGCGCCTTGGGCGGCGCATGGTCGGCGAACAGCACGCGCATGCCGAAGCCGCGCGCGATGCGCGCCGCGCCCTGTCCGATGGCGCCTTCGCCGACGATGCCGAGGCTCTTGCCGTGCAGATCGAAGATCGGCCGCGTCAGCAGGCAGAAAGGTTCAGCCCGCTGCCACTGTCCCGCCTCCACGTCACCGCGGTAGCCGGGCAGATTGCGCGCCAGCGCGAGGATCAGCATGAAGGCGTGCTCCGGCACGGTGTGCTCGGCATAGCCGCGCACGTTGGACACCGGCACGCCGTGTTCCCGGCACCAGTCGAGGTCGAAGACGTCCACGCCGGTGCCCGCCACCGCGATGAAGCGGATGCCGGGAAACCTGGCCAGCGTCTCGCCGCGCAGCGGGATCTTGCTGGAGATGACGATGGTCGCGCCCTGCAGCCGCGCATCCAGCTCGCCCGGCGCAGTGGTCGGGTACTCGGCCCAGGAGTGCGCGAAGCCCGGCTGCGGCAGAGCGATGGGCAGGATGGCGCGGTCGAGGAATACGATGTGGTGCATCACGCTTTGCCGTCGCGCCGTTCCCGATACAACTCCCGAAACGTCCGCCCGCTCGGCGCCGGCATGTCGCGCTGCGCGGTCCAGGCGGTCGCACCGGGCAGATGGTGGATCAGCCCGTCGCGGCCGCCGGCCATGCGTCCCAGCCGCGCGCCGATGCGCGCGAGCAGCGCGTACAGCGATGGCCGCACGGCAGCCCAGGCCCACGCGCGCAGCGCCAGGCGCTCGGGCCAGGGGCGCAGCCCGCGCTGCACTTGCCGCTCGCGCAGTTTGCGCATGAGGTCCGGCAGCGGGATCTTCACCGGGCACACCACGCCGCACTGATTGCACAGCGTGGCGGCGTTGGGCAGATCCACGGCATTCTCCAGACCGGCGTACGCCGGCGTGAGCACCGACCCGATCGGCCCGGGGTAGACCCAGCCGTAGGGATGGCCGCCGATGTTCTGGTACACCGGGCAGTGGTTCATGCAGGCGCCGCAGCGGATGCAGCGCAGCGCCTCGCGCAACTCCGAGCCGAGCACCTGGGTGCGACCGGAATCGACGATGACCACATGGAATTCCTCGGGCCCGTCCGCGTCTCCCACCTGCTTCGGCCCGGTGGTGAAGGTCAGGTAGTTGCTGATCGACTGGGCGGTGGCCGAGCGCGTGAGCAGACGCAGGATGAAGGACACGTCCTCCAGCGTGGGCAGCACCTTCTCGATGCCGGCGATCGCCACGTGCACGCGCGGCAGCGTCGTGGTCATGCGGCCGTTGCCCTCGTTGGTGACGATCATGGTGCTGCCGGTCTCCGCGATCAGGAAGTTCGCGCCGGTGATGCCCATGTCGGCGGTGAGAAAATGCGGGCGCAGCATCATGCGCGCCTCGCGCGTGAGCTCGCCGATGTCGGTCTTGCGCGGCAGATTGTGCCGCTGGTGGAACAGGTCGGCGACCTCGTCCTTGGTGCGGTGCACGGCCGGGGCGATGATGTGGGAAGGCACGTCGCCCGACTGCTCGATGATGTACTCGCCCAGATCGGTCTCGCGCACCTCGATGCCGGCGGCCGCGAGGTAGGCGTTGAGCCCGGACTCCTCGCCCAGCATCGATTTCGACTTGATCGCCTTGCGCACCCCGGCGCGCTGCGCGATATCCAGCACGATGCGATTCATGTCCTGCGGCGTTTCCGCCCAGTGCACGCGCGTGCCGCGCGCGGTGGCGTTGCGCTCGAAGTGCTCCAGCAACAAGTCGAGGTGCTGTAGCGCATCGTCGCGCACCCGCTTGGCCGCCTCGCGCGCCTGCTCGAAGTTGTCCAGCTCGGCGACCGAGGGGATGCGCCCCAGCACCATGCGCTGGCGCAGGTTGGCGAGCGCCTTGGCCAGACGCGGATCGGCCAGCGAGCGGGCCGCGCGGGCCTTGAACTCCTGCGACCGCAGCTGCATCGGTCAGCCCTCGTCGGCGCTGCCGGCCAGAACCTCCGCCACGTGCAGCACCCTGGTGCGGCGGTTGCCGCGGCGGCGCAGGCGCCCTTCGATGTTGAGCATGCAGCCCAAGTCGCCCAGCACCACGGCGTCGGCAGCGCTGGCCTGCACGTCGTCGCACTTCTGATCGCAGATGCGCGCGGAGATGGCGCCGAACTTGACCGCGAAGGTGCCGCCGAAGCCGCAACATTGCTCGGCCGCCGTCATCTCCCGCAGCACCAGGCCGGGAACCAGCGCGAGCAATGTGCGCGGCTGCGCCTTCACGCCCATCTCGCGCAGTCCGGAGCAGGAATCGTGGTAGGTGACCGCGCCGCGGAAGCGACCGGGCACGCGCTCGATCTTGAGGACGTTGACCAGGAAGTCGGTCAGTTCCCAGGTGCGCGCGGCCAGCCACTCGACCTCGGCGCGCAGCTCGGGGAACTCGGACAGCAGCTCGGGAAAGTGCGTCTTGATGGTGCCGGCACAGGAGCCGGAGGGCACCACGACGTAGTCGACGTCCTCGAACTCGCGCAGCAGCTTGCGCGCCAGCGCCTGCGCGGCGCGGCGGTCGCCCGAGTTGTAGCCGGGCTGCCCGCAGCAGGTCTGCTGCACGGGCACCACCACCTCGCAGCCGGCGCCTTCGAGCAGCTCGACCGCGGCCAGTCCGATGCGCGGGCGCATCAGGTCCACCAGACAGGTGACGAACAGGCCGACGCGCATCGGTCGAAGTGCAATTTCCCGCGGGACGAGGCGCGGCATGATAGCACGCGTGTCCGCGCGCGGCCCGCAGAAACGACGAGCCCCGCTCGCGGCGGGGCTCGTGCGCGGCGGACGCGTGCCGCTTACATCAGGCGCGGCTTGCGCGGTACGGCGACGTCCAGCGTTTCGACCCAGCGTTTGATGCGATTGGCATCGCCCACGCGGGTGAACTTGCCCCAGGAGTCGAGCAGCACGATGATCACCGGCCGGGTGGAGATGCGCGCCTGCATCACCAGGCAGCGGCCGGCCTCGCTGATGTAACCCGTCTTCTGCAGCCCGATCTCCCACTGCGCGCTGCGCACCAGGGAATTGGAGTTGCGGAACGCCATCGCGCGCGTCTTGCGGCTGCCGCGAAACGCGAGCCGCACCGAGTCGGTGGTCGAGTAGTCGCGGATCAACGGATAGTGGTAGCCGGCATTGACCAGCACGGCCAGATCGAGCGCGGTGGACACGTTGTTGGGATTGAGCCCACTGGCGTCCACGAAGCGCGTGTCGCGCATGCCGAGCTGCCTGGCCTTGAGGTTCATCGCGTGCACGAAGGCGTCGGTGCCGCCCGGGTGGCTGCGCGCCAAAGCGGCCGCCGCGCGGTTCTCGGAGGCCATCAGGGCCAGGCGCAGCATCTCGCGCCGCGGCAGCGTCAGCCCCAGCCGCAGGCGCGACTTGGTACCCTTCAACCGGTCCACATCCCAGCGGGTGATGGTCACCGGCTCGTCCAGGGACAGCCCGGAATCGAGGATCACCATCGCCGTCATGAGCTTGGTGATGGACGCGATCGGCATCACCGCGTCGGTGTTCTTGGCGTAAAGGAGCTGACCGTCGTCCTGG
>DATBMG010000071.1:0-7913 GCA_036554965.1 Burkholderiales bacterium | reverse complement strand
GCCGTAGCCCAGCAGCAGGAAGATGAAGGCGAGGTTGAGCAGCGACGGGTCGAAGCCGGCTGCGTGCCGGATCAGGATGGACCACACCATCGCGTCGTGGCCCTGCCCCACCACCGGGTGCGCCGCCATGTACACGAGGATCGTGCCGAACAGCGCGAGCGCGATGCCGACGCTGCCGAGGATGAAGTACTTCCAGGCGGCTTCCAGCGCCTCGTGCGTGCGGTAGATGCCGACCATCAGCACGGTCGTGAGCGTCGCCAGCTCGATCGCGACCCACATCAGGCCGATATTGTTGGCGAGCAGGGCGAGGTTCATGCCGAACATCAGCGCCTGGTACATCGCGTGGTAGAAGCGCAGGTAGCCGGGCGTCAGCCGCCCGGTGTCGAGTTCGTGCTGGATGTAGCTCGCGCTGAACAGGCTGGTCGTGAACCCGACCAGCGTCCCGAGCACGATGAACACGATGTTGAGGTCGTCCACCAGCAGGTAGGGGCCGGGCGCGGGCCGCCCGCCCAGCAGCAGCGCGAGCGCTGCGGCGAAGGTCAGCGCCGTCGCCAGCACGTTGAGCCGCGCGGTCAGTCGGTAGCCGGGCAGCCACGCGAGCAGCAGGGCCGAACCCAGCGGGATCAGCAGGATCGCGCGGATGGCATA
Organism: Burkholderiales bacterium; assembly: GCA_036554965.1. Classification (GTDB taxonomy): domain Bacteria; phylum Pseudomonadota; class Gammaproteobacteria; order Burkholderiales; family SHXO01; genus SHXO01. The sequence continues at coordinate 7,265 of DATBMG010000071.1, read as the reverse complement.
GTCGGCCATGCCGGTCATTGGCGTTCCCCGCGGTGCCGGTCGAGTGCCTGCACGTCCACCGTGTCGAAGCGCTCGCGGATGCGGAACAGGAAGATGCCGATCACGATGAACGCGATCAGGATCGAGAACGCGACGCTGATCTCGACCACCAGCGGCATGCCCCTGGCGCCGGTCGCGGCCAGCACCAGTCCGTTCTCCAGCGACATGAAGCCGACCACCTGGCTGACGGCATTGCGCCGCGTGACCATCATCAGCAGGCCGAGCAGCACCACCGCGAGCGCGAAGGCGAGGTCTTCGCGCGCGATCGGGTCGGCGCCCTCGGTCACCTGCAGCATCACCGCGATCGAGAGCGCGACCAGGCCCATGCCGGCGAGCATGGTCGGACCCACGCCGATGACGGTCTCGATCTCGCGGTGGATTCCGAGGCGCTGGATCATGCGGTGCAGCGCCACCGGGATCACCAGCCCCTTGAACACGAAGGCGATGCCGGCCGTGACGTAGAGGTGCGGGGCATCCTGGATGTGGGCCTGCCAGCCGACCGAGGCCGCGAGCACCAGCGCATGCACGGCGAAGATGTTGAGGAGCGCGTACAGGCGGTCCTGGTACAGCATCATGAAGCTGACCAGCACCAGTCCGCCGGCCAGCAGGTGGGCGATGTCGAAGGCGAGCCGGTCCATCACAGGCTCCTCGACACGAACATGAGCAACGTCGCCAGCAGGCCCAGCATCAGCGCGGCGCCAAGGAATTCCGGCACGCGGAACACGCGCATCTTGGCGATGGCGGTCTCGAACAGCGCCAGCAGCGCGCCCGCCACTGCGAGCTTGCCAAGCCAGGCCGCGACTCCGAGCGCATAGGCCCCCGCCCCTGCGCGTGGCGGCGCGAGTCCCCAGGGCGCGAACAGGCAGGCGATCAGCGAGACGTAGAGCAGCAGCTTGAGGAACGAGGCGAACTCGATCATCGCCAGGTGCCGGCCCGAGTACTCGAGCACCATGGCCTCGTGCACCATCGTGAGTTCCAGGTGCGTCGCCGGATTGTCCACCGGGATGCGGGCGTTCTCCGCGATCGCCACCATCACGAGCGCGATCGCCGCCATGCCGAGCGAGACGCGCAGCCCCACGTCCGGGGAGCCCATGAAGGCGGCGACCGTCGAGAGCTGCGTGGATCCCGCGACCAGCGCCACCGTGAAGGCGATCAGGAGCATGGCGGGCTCGGCGAGCGAGGCGATCATGACCTCGCGGCTCGAGCCGATGCCGCCGAAGCTGGTGCCGGCGTCCATGCCCGCGAGCGCCAGCAGGAAGCGCGCGCTGCCGAGCAGTGCGATGATCGCGATCAGGTCCGCGCTCCAGCTGTAGAGCAGGCCGGTGGCGAAGGTCGGCACCAGCGCGGCGGCGACCCAGGTGGTCGCGAAGATCAGGTAGGGCGCCGCGCGGAACAGCCACGAGGCGTTCTCCGCGAGCACGACCTCCTTGCGCAGCAGGCGCAGCAGGTCGCGGTAGGGCTGCAATACGGGCGGCCCGCGCCGGCGCAGCAGCCGCGCCTTCAGCTTGCGCACGAACCCCGTCAGCAGCGGCGCGAGCGCCAGCACCAGCGCCATCTGCACGAACTGCGCCAGCAGGTCCGGCATCAGGGCCATATCGCGAGCACCAGCAGCAGCGTCACGAGCGCGAGGAAGACCAGCGTCAGGTAGCGGCGGATCGTCAGGAACTGCAGCACGTTCAGCCGCTCGGACGCGAATGCCACGGCGCCCGCGACCGGCGCGTACAGCCATTCCCACAGCAGGTCGCGCACGACTGCGACGTGGCGTGCGGGCGCGGTGCTGCCCGGCGGCGGCATCTCGACCTGCTCGCGCGCCGCGAAGATCCACGTGCCGAACACGCGGCGGATCGGCTGCGCGAAGCTGCCGGCCGTGTACTGCGTCGCGGGATCCGCATCCGGCGTGCCGCAGTCCCAGGCCGGCGCGCGGCGGCGCGCATGCGAGGCGAAGCGATGGATGATCGCGACCGCCAGCGAGGCAGACAGCGCGATGAACGCGAACACCAGCCAGCCGTTATAGGAGCTGCGCCCGGCCGCCACCGGCACGATCGACAGCCAGTCCACGCCCGCCTGCAGCGGCATGCGCGTACCGACGAGCGCCTGCATCGCCGGCGCGAGCGCGTCGATCACGAAGCCCGGCAGGATGCCCGCGGCGAGGCACAGCGCCGCGAGCGCGAACATCGCGGCCAGCGAGAAGCCGTCGGTCTCGCGCGCCCCGCGCGCGGCATCCGAGCGCGGCCGGCCGAGGAAGCTGATGCCGTAGGCCTTGACGAAGCAGGCGGCGGCGAGCGCGGCGGAGAGCGCGAGCAGCCCGCCGACCGCCGGCACCATGATCTTGAGCGCCCACTGCGGCAGTTCCGGGCTCTGCAGGATGGCCTGGAACGTGAGCCATTCAGAGACGAAGCCGTTCAGCGGCGGCAACGCCGATATCGCGATGCAGCCGGCGAGGAATGCGAAGGCGGTCCGCGGCATGCGGTGGATCAGGCCGCCGAGCCGCTCCATGTCGCGCTCACCGGTGGACGCCAGCACCGCGCCGGCGCCGAAGAACAGCAGGCTCTTGAACAGCGAATGGTTCAACACGTGGAACAGCGCCGCGGTCAGCGCCAGCGCCGCTGCGGCGGGCAGGCCGTTCGACTGGAACGCGAGCGCGAGGCCGAGACCGATGTAGATGATGCCGATGTTCTCGACCGTGTGGTACGCGAGCAGCCGCTTGAGGTCGTGCTGCATCAGCGCGTACAGCACGCCCAGCACCGCGGTCGCGCCACCCGCCAGCAGCACCAGGAAGCCCGACCACCATTGCGGCTCGCCGGACAGCTCGAACGCGATGCGGATGAAGCCGTACACGGCGACCTTGGTCATCACGCCGCTCATCAGCGCCGAGACGTGGCTGGGCGCCGCCGGGTGCGCGAGCGGCAGCCAGGCGTGCAGCGGCACGATGCCGGCCTTGGAGCCGGCGCCCAGCAGCGCGAGCGCGAGCACCGGCAGCATGGTCGCGGGCCCGTGCGCTGCCGCGCGCATGGCGTCGAAGGTGTAGTCGCCGCCTGCGGACGCCAGCAGCCCGAAGCACAGCAGCAGCGCCAGCGTCCCGAAGCTCGCCATCACGAGGTACACGTAGCCGGCGCGCGCGTTGTCGCGCTCCTGGTGGTGCGCCATCACCAGCGCCCAGGAGGACAGCGACATGAACTCCCAGGACAGCAGGAAGCTGAAGGCGTCGTCCGCCAGCACGACCAGGTTCATCCCGGCGAGGAACAACGGGTAGAACGGCAGTACGCGTCCCGGGGCGTGCTCGTGGCGTCCGTAGCCGAGGGCGAAGAGCGATGCCGCTGCGCCACCAAGGCCGACCACGAATGCGAAGAAGGCGGACAGCGCGTCGAGCCGGAACAGCGCGCCCTGCCACGGCAGTCCGAGCGGCAGCCAGGCTGTGGACGGCGCGGCCGCCGGGTCGAGCAGGTGAACGAGTGCGAGCGCCGCCATCGCGGAGCACAGCAGCAATGAGGTGCCGTACACGAGCAGCCGCCCCGCGGCGCGGCGCCCGAACGCGATGCCGGCAAGCGCCGTCACCAGCAACGCGGCGATGCCTGCCAGCAGCCCGGTGATCGCCGACATCAGGCCTTGTCCTGGCTGGTCGCCGCGGCCTTGAGGCGCACGCCGCGCCCGCCGCCCTGGCTGCCGGCGCCCTCGCCGATCAGTTCGATCCCGGCCTGGTCGAGCGCGGCAATGAGCTTCATCAGCGAATCCACGTTGCCGCGGATCACGCCGTCGCTCGCCTCCATGCGCTGGATGGTCGGTACCGACAGCCCCGCGCGTTCCGCCAGCTCGCGCTGGTCGATGCCAAGCAGGGCGCGCGCGGCGCGCAGTTGCGGCGCGGAGATCAAGGGAACTGCGGTCCGGTCTGGCGCATGAGCTGTCTTATGCGCAGATTATATGTCTTGATATCTCAGCTATCAATTATGCCGTCTGGGAACTCAACGGCGGGCGGGCCATCCTTCAGGCTGAAGCGCGTCCCCGCGACCGGCGCGCGAACCACAATGCGAGGCAGGCGAACGCAGCAGCACCCAGCAGCCACGAGCCGACTTCCCCCGCCCAGGCATGGCCGACACCTTCCGGCCGGCGTCCCAGCACGAAGGCGGCGCCGGCGAGGCCGACGCCCAGCAGCCCCTCGCCGCCCACGAACCCCGATCCCAGCAGCACGCCGCGGCCCGTGCGCGCCTCCGCGACGGACGCCGCGCGCCGGCGCGTCAACAGCAGGCGCAGCAGCCCGCCCAGGAAGATCGGCGTCATCGTCGAGAGCGGCAGGTAGACGCCCACCGCGAACGGCAGCGACGGAATGCGCAGGACTTCCGCGACCAGTGCGATGCCGACGCCGATGCCGACCAGACCCCAGGGCAGCGAGCGGTCGATGACACCGTCGATCACGAGCTTCATCAATGTCGCCTGCGGTGCCGGCAGGTCCTTCCCGCCGAAACCAAAGGTCTCCGCCAGCAGCAGCACGGAAAGGCACACGAACGTGGCGGACGTCAGCACGCCCGCGAGCTGCGCGAGCTGCTGGTTGCGCGGCGTCGCGCCCAGGAGATAGCCGGTCTTCAGGTCCTGGGACATGTCGCCCGAGATGGAGGCCGCAATCGCGACCACGCAACCGACCATGAGTGCAGCCGCCTTGCCGGTCGCGTCGGTCCAGCCAAGCGCGAGGAAGATCGTCGCGGTGCCGAGCAGCGCGGCGATCGTCATTCCGGAAGTCGGGTTGCTGGTGACGCCCACCAGTCCGACGATGCGGGCCGCGACCGTCACGAAGAAGAACGCGAACACAACGACGCAGACTGCGGCCGCGAGCTGCTGCGGGATGCCCTCGATGACGCTGAACACCTGCGGCACCAGCGCCATCACCAGCGTGATCCCGAGGACGCCCGCGCCCAGGAACCAGAGCGGGAGGTCCTGCGCCGTACGCGGCGTTTCCGCGCGGCCGGCGTCCGAGGTGCGGAACTCGCGCGCCCCGACCCGGAAGCTCTGGATCATCACCGGAATCGCGCGGATCAGCGTGAGGATCCCGGCGGCCGCGACGGCGCCGGCGCCGATGTAGCGGATGTAGCGGTTCCAGATCTCGCCCGCGGACATCGCCGCGATCGTCCTGGCGGTTTCCGGGAACAGCGGCTCGACGCGCGCTTCGCCCCAGATGGCGATCCCCGGAATCAGCACCAGCGACGCCAGCAGCCCGCCGCCGACCATGACGGTCGCAACGCGCGGCCCGAGGATCCAGCCGACACCGAACAGCGCGGCGGAAAGGTCGAGGCTGAGCTGCGCCTTCGGCAGCAGCGGCAGCTTCAGCGACAGGCTGTCCGGGATCACCTTGGCCCAGGACGTGGCCGCCTTGAACAGCGCGCCGATGCCGAGGCCGAAGAAGACGTGCGAGGCCTGCGCACCGCCCTCCTGGCTCGCTTTCAGCACCTCCGCGCAGGCGGTGCCCTCCGGATACGGCAGCCGGCCGTGCTCGCGCACGATCAGGTAATCGCGCAGGGGGATCATGAACAGCACGCCCAGCACGCCGCCGCAGAGAGCGAGCAGCACCATCTGCAGCAGTTCCGGCGCCATGCCCCACATGAACAGCGCCGGCAGCGTGAAGATGACGCCGGAAGCCAGCGAGCTCGATGCCGAGCCCGCAGTCTGCGAGATGTTGGCCTCGAGGATCGTGCCGGGCCGGCCGAATTGCGCGAGCAGCCGGAACAGGGCCACGGTCATGACGGCGACCGGAATCGAGGTGCTGACGGTGAGCCCGGCACGCAGGCCGAGATAGGCGTTGGCCGCGCCGAAGACGATGCCGAAGAGGACGCCGAGTCCCAGGGCCTTGAAGGTCAGTTCACGCATCGGGCTCTCCGGCGCGTGACCGCGCCCCCCGAGGCGATTCTAGTCAGGCGGGCGGGATGCCCGCCATCAGCCCCGCAGGCGGTAGAGGGCGGAGATGCGGTACTCGAGATGCAGGCGGCAGGGTCGCCGCCCGGTGCCACCCTGCGCCCGGGTCCCGGCGCATTCCAGGCCGCCCTCGGCATGGTTGCCGGAGGCCTCGAGCAGCGGGCGCACGACGGAGTTCAGGTCGAAGGTTCCGTCGCAGTCCCCGATCGGGCAGGAGAACTCGAAGCTCGCCGGTGCCGGCGCATGAAGGGCGTGCAGCTGCGCGGACGGCACGGACTCCTTGTCCGTGCCGAAACGCAGCTGCACGCGGACCAGGTCGACGTGCGGAAAGGCGCGACGGATCGTCCCCGCCGCCGTGCGGCGGCGCAGGGTATCCTCGCGCCGCTGTTCCAGCGCCGATCGGGTGGTGCGGGAGACGATTCGCAAATCAGCGCCCGCGGCCGTTGCGCTCTTTCGCCTGGGCTTCGCTGACCTTGAGGTCACGGCCCTCGAAATTCGTGCCGTTCAGCGCCTGGATGGCCCTGGCCGCATCGGCGTTCGGCATCTCGATGAAGCCGAAACCGCGCGGACGACCCGTGTCGCGGTCGTTGATCAGGGCCAGCGAATCGATCGAGCCGTGCGGCGCGAACAGGGCGCGTACCGATTCCTCGGTCGCGGAGAAGGGAAGATTGCCTACAAAAAGCTTGGTCATTGGGTTCACTCACTTGGAAAAATGGCTGTCGGCAGGTGGCTATCCACCCGCAGGTTCGGCAATGCTTCAGTGTGGCTGGACCTGGCCGGAACACGCGCCGGTTCGGCGCATCGGGTCAGGCAAGTCAGAACGGAGGGATCACCAGACGCCGCCATTGTAGCCGATTGCGGCGCTTTCCGCTTGCCATTGATGCGGACTTCCGTCACGCCACGAAAAAGGGGGCCGGGACTCCAGTGTCCCGGCCCCTCCCGTCTCGCGACGTCGCGCTTCAGAACTCCTTGGTGAAGCGGACCCCGAATTCGCTCGGGTCGTTCGACAGCATGACCAGCACGCCGTAGCCCGGATTGAGCCGCGCGTTGTCGTAGCGCTCATCCGTGACGTTGCGGCCGTAGGCGGCGACCGTCCAGTCGCCGTTATTCGGCCGGTAGCTGATGTCGAAGTTGATCAGCTCGCGGCTGTCGATGAAGGTGAACCGGCCCGGGTCCGAGCTCGGCTCGCCGAACATCTTGTCGCGATATGAATAGTCGGCGCGCACGATCACCTCACCGCTGCCGGTCGGGATCGTGAACTCGGGGCTCACCGAGGCCGTGAGCTCCGGGGTCAGCGGCGCGACCGCGGCCGGGTTCGGATCGTCCAC
>DATBMG010000065.1:0-6111 GCA_036554965.1 Burkholderiales bacterium | reverse complement strand
AGCGGCGCTCGCAGCGGGCGCGGCGACGACCGCTTCCGCTGTCGGCTCGTGCGATGCAGGCGCGCCCGCGCCGGGCGGGGGAGACTCGGCGTGCTGCGGGCTTTCTTCCGCCGGTGCGGGAGGTGCGGGTTCGAGCGTGCTGTGTGCGTCGCTCTGCTGCGGAGGAGATTCAGCCTGCGGCGGGCTCCCCGGCATCGGCGCAGGTAGGGGCTCGAGCACTGCGCGCGACGCCTCGCGCTGCCGGCCCTCGAAGATCGCCGCCACCACCAGGGCGAGCAGCACCACCGCTCCCAACAGCCAGCCACGCCTCGGCCCGGCGGCGCGTGCGGCGGCGGACTCCTCGACGATCGGCGCAGGCGCGATCGGCGGCGGCTCGGCGTTCGGATCATGGGTCATCGCCACCAGCGGCTCCGGGTCGACGTCGAGCAGCTTGGCGTAGTTGCGCAGGAACCCCCGCACGAACACCATGCCGGCGAACGCGCCGTAGTCGTCGCGCTCGAGGGCCTCCACCTGGCGCGCGGAAAGCTTCAGCTGGCGCGCGATGTCGCCGACGCCAAGCCCCTGCGCGACGCGCTCGGCCGCCAGCAGCGCGCCCGGACCCAGGATGTCGGCCTCGTCCGCCTGGCCGCTTCCGGAGGGTTGCGCGCCGAGTCCTGGCGTGCCCGGCGCGTGAAGCGCCGCGTCGGGCACTGCGTATCCGGGCGCATCCTCGCCCTGCACCTCCGGACGCGGTTCGGACCCCCACTTCGGGGGCCCGCCGCCACCCCCGATCGGGTCGGTCATTGGAACCGGCCCTCCATGAAGGCCTTGGTCTCCGGCGCCGACGGGAAGCGCAGACGCAGCTGGTTGCCGTAGCTCAGCATCGCCGTGCGATCGCCGAGCTTGCGCTCCAGGCGCGCGCCCAGCCAGAGTGCCTCCGGCCCCGGCGTGGGCACCGCGCGCATGTAGCGGTCGAGATACTGCTTGCCGCCGGCGTAGTCGTCGCGCGCGAAGCTCAGGTCGGCCATGCTGTAGAGCGCCTGCGGCTGGTTGGGATTGGCGCGCAGCGCGCGCTGGAAGAAGTCCTCCGCGCCCTTCATGTCGCCCATATTGCGCGAGCACAGACCGGCGTTCTTGTACGCCACGTCGGGGGTTTCGTACAGCGGGTTCTTGATCGCCTCGAGGAAATAGCGGATACCCTGCTTGCCGCGGTTGCGATGGCACAGGAACAGGCCATAGTTGTTCTTGGTGTCCGAATCGTTCTCGTCGACGCGCATCGACTGTTTGAAGTCCGCTTCCGCCTTCGCGTCTTCGCCGAGGTCCATGTACACCAGCGCGCGCGCCCCCCAGGCGGGTGCATAGCCGCGGTCGATGCGGATCGCCTCGTTCAGCTCCTCCAGCGCGATCGCCGGCTTGGCGGCTTCGTAGTAACTCACACCCAGCTCGGTGTGGATGCGCGCGCGCTCGCGCGCCGTGGCTTCCTTGGGCGACTGCTGCCCGGCCGTGTCGGCAGGCTTCTGCGGCGCGCCGCCGCACGCGGTCAAGCACACCAGCGCCGCCAACCAGAGCCGGCGCTTCACGCGGAGGCCCCCCCGGCCGCGGCCACCGCGACGCGCAATCGGCGCCGGCTGCGGTCCTGCACGCGGCCCGCCAACTGCCCGCACGCCCCATCGATGTCGTCGCCGCGCGTCTTGCGCACCGTGGCGATCACGCCCGCGTTCATGAGCTGCTCCTGGAACCGGCGCACGGTGTCCGGCGCCGAGCGCTCGAACCCCGAATCCGGGAACGGGTTGAACGGTATCAGGTTGAACTTGCAGGGCACGTCCGCGGTGAGGTGCAGCAGCGCGCGCGCGTGCTCGGGGCGGTCGTTGACTCCGGCCAGCATCACGTACTCGAAAGTGACGAAATCCCGGGGAGAGCCCGGGCGTTGCCACCTGCTGCCGAGCGACGCAGCGTCGGCCTGCGCATCGCGCTCGTCGTGCGGCGCGCCCTCCACGTAGCGTCTGCAGGCGGCCATCAGCTCGCGCAGCGGCCACTTGCGGTTGATCGGCACCAAGCGGTCGCGCAGCGCGTCGTTGGGCGCGTGCAGCGACACAGCGAGCGCCACCGGAGCGGCATCGCGCAGGCGATCGATGTTGGGCACCATGCCCGCGGTGCTCACCGTGACGCGGCGGCGCGACAGGCCGTATGCGTGGTCGTCGAGCATGATGCGCAGCGCGGTCACCACGTTGTCGAAGTTCGCCAGTGGCTCGCCCATGCCCATCATCACCACGTTGCTGATGACGCGGTCGCCGGTGGCCTTGTGCGCGCGCGCGTCACGTCCCAGCGCCTTGTTCGCCCACCAAAGCTGGCCGATGATCTCGGCCACGCTCAAGTTACGATTGAAGCCCTGGCGGCCGGTAGCGCAGAAAGCGCATTCCAATGCGCACCCCACCTGGCTGGAGATGCACAAGGTGCCGCGGTAGCGCTTGGCCCGGCGGGAGAGGCCGGCGCTCGCGGCCCCGACGCTCGCATCGGGTCCCGGCGACGAGTCCGCGTCCGCTCGCCGTTCGTCCGCCTCGCCTTCGACGTGGCGCTCGCCTTCGGGGATGAACACGGTCTCGATGCCGTTGCCGGCACCGACCGACAGCAACCACTTGCGCGTGCCGTCCGCCGCGGTGGAATCTCCCAGCAACCCCGGCGCTTCAACCGTGGCCGCGCGCGCGAGCTTGTCGCGCAGCGGCTTGGTGAGGTCGGTCATGCGGTGGAAGTCCGCCTCGCCGAAGTGATGGATCCAGCGCATCAACTGGCGCGCGCGAAACGGCTTCTCGCCGATCTCCTGAACGAAAGCGGTGAGGCGCGGCAGGTCGTAATCGAGCAGGTTGACCGGCATCAGCGCGAGTGGATCTCGACCGTCGGGAAGAAATAGGCGATTTCGGTGGCGGCGGTGGCCGGGGCGTCCGAACCGTGCACCGCGTTGGCGTCGATGCTGTCGGCAAAGTCGGCGCGGATGCTACCGGGCACCGCCTTCTTGGGATCGGTCGCGCCCATCAGGTCGCGATTCTTCTGAATCGCATTCTCGCCTTCCAGCACCTGGATCATCACCGGCCCCGAGGTCATGAACGCGACCAAGTCGCCGAAGAATGGCCGCTCGCGATGCACCGCGTAGAAACCCTCGGCTTGCTCGCGCGACAGCTTGGTCATGCGCGCCGCCACGATGGTCAGACCGGCGGCTTCGAAGCGCGCAAAGATCTGTCCGATCGCGTTCTTCGCCACCGCGTCCGGCTTGATGATGGATAGCGTGCGTTGCACTGCCACGTCGGCCTCTCCCGTCAAAATGGCTTTTCTAGAGAATTCAGTACGATAGCACGACAACTTGGGGAAGTGAAGAGGGCTCTACGGCACCCAGCGCGGCAGCACGCCCTTCTCGCCCGGCGCCGCCGCGAAGCGGCAGTCGCAGCCGACACCGGGCGCCCACACCGCGGCCTCGCCGCAGAAAAGCAGCGGTAACCGCTCGCGTTGCCAGGCCGGCACGCCGGCCTCGCGCAGCAGGTTCTTCAACGTTCGCGAAGGACGGTCGGCCGCCAACTTCAGCCGCTCGCCCCCGGTGCGCCCTCGCACGCTTGCGCCTGCGGCCCGCAGGCGCACCGCGCTCAACCCCTCCCCGAGCGCGCTGTCGAAGCACAGCGTGCCCATGCCATTGGGCAGAGGCAGCGCCTCCTCGCCCTGCCAGGCGATCTGCCAGCTCGCCGCGGCCGGCTCCGTGTGCTGCACCAAGCGCGCCACGCCGCGATGTCGTCGCAAGCTTGCCGGCCCCAGCTCCACCAGGGGCTGTGCGTCGGGCTGCTGACCGAGAAGCTGGCGCAGCGCCTCGTCCAGGCGTTCACGCCCCGGCGGCCGCAGCCCGTGCTGCATCAGGAACCAGCGCAGCAGGTTGCGCGCCCGGGCCTGCCCCAGCTCGCGCAAGGAACCGATGCGCAGCCCCGTGCCGTCCAGCGCGCCTTCGGCGTCGATGCGCGCCAGCGCCTCCGCCAGCTCGCTCACATCGGCGAAGTTGCGGCTGGCGCGCAGCCACGTCTCGCGGTAACCCGGGAAGCGCGCGGCGATACGCGGGAGAACCTCGTGCCGCAGGTAATTGCGGTCGAAATCGAGCAGCGCGTTGCTCTCGTCCTCCACCCAATCCAAGCGCCGGCGACGCGCGTACTCGACGATCTGCGCGCGCGGTACCTCCAGCAGCGGGCGCAGGATGCGCACGCCCGCCTCCCGCACCTCGGGCATGCCGCTCAGCCCGCGGGGACCGGCGCCGCGCAGCAGCTGCAGCAAGAGGGTCTCGGCCTGATCGTCCAGATGATGCGCCAGCAGCAGGGCGTCCACATCCTGGCGCTGGAAAACCGCGTAGCGCGCCTCGCGCGCCGCGGCTTCCAGGCTTGCGCCGCCCGCCACCTCGACCTGCACGTCCGCCACTGCACAGGGCACCCCGTAGCGCGTGCAGCATGCCGCGCAGAATTGCGCCCAGCGCGCGGCGTTCGGACTGATGTGATGATTGACGTGCAGGGCGGTGAGGCGCAGCGGCTGCAGGCGCGTGATCTGCACCAGCACGTCGAGGAGGACGACCGAATCGACGCCGCCGCTCAGCCCCAGCGCGATGCGCCCATCGAGCAGTTGCGCGCGCCGCAGGGCGTCCAGAACGCGATCGACCAGCTCATCGCCGCCGCCCGGGCGTGCCCGCTCAGCGGCCGGAGACTTCCTTGAACTTGCCGTAGCCCATCACCTTGTTGAAGCGCGCCTCGAGCAGCGCTGCAAGCGGCTTCTCCTGCACCTGCGCCAGCGCCTCCTGGAGCGCGCGGCGCAGGGTCTGGAACACCGCGTTGGGATCGCGGTGGGCCCCGCCCAGCGGCTCGTTGACCACCTTGTCGATCAGGCCCAGCGTCTTCAGGCGCGTGGCCGTGATGCCCAAGCTCTCGGCCGCCTCCGGCGCCCGCTCAGCGCTCTTCCACAGGATCGAGGCGCAGCCCTCGGGGGAGATCACCGAATAGGTCGCGTACTGCAGCATCAGGATCACGTCGCCCACCGCGATGGCGAGCGCGCCGCCGGAGCCGCCCTCGCCGATCACGGTCACCACGATCGGCACCCGCAGCTCGGCCATCACGTACAGGTTGCGGCCGATCGCCTCGGACTGGCCGCGCTCCTCCGCGCCCACGCCCGGGTAAGCGCCGGGAGTGTCCACGAACGTCATGACCGGAACGCCGAACTTCTCCGCCAGCCGCATCAGGCGCAGCGCCTTGCGATAGCCCTCGGGGCGCGGCATGCCGAAGTTGCGGAACAGCTTGTCCTTGGTGTCGCGGCCCTTCTGGTGCCCGATCACCATCACGCTCTGCCCGGCGAAGCGCGCCAAACCGCCGACGATGGAGGCGTCGTCGGCGAAGGTGCGGTCCCCGTGCAGCTCCTGGAAGTCGCTGAAGATGTTGTTGATGTAGTCCAGCGTGTAGGGCCGCTGCGGGTGCCGCGCGACCTGCGAGATCTGCCAGGGATTGAGCTTGGAATAGATCTCCTTGGTCAGCCCGTGGCTCTTCTTCTGCAGCCGGTTGATCTCCTCGGAGATGTCCAGCGCCGAGTCTTCCTGCACGTAGCGCAGCTCGTCGATCTTGGCCTCGAGCTCGGCGATCGGCTGCTCGAACTCCAGAAAGGTGGTCTTCATCGGCTGCGCGCCTTTTCCCTATTTGCCGTAGCGGCTGGCGAGGTAATCGACGATGGCGGGCACGTCCTCGCTGCGCACGGGCGCGCCCATCACCTTCATCATCTTCGCCACCGACGCCTCCCACCCCTTGCGGTCGAACAGTGGTGAATTCATCTGGATGTAGTCCAGGCTGTGACACATGCTGCAGTTGGCCTCCACCAACTGCCTGCCCTCCCCCTCCCTGAGGCGAAACTCGCCTTCGTCGGCCAGCCCCGGCGCCGCGGCCAGCGCGGCCAGCAATACTACGCGCTTCATCGGCAACCTCCTCACCCGACTTGAATGGAGATGCGCTGGACGACGTTGTTGTGGTAGCCAGCGGGATTGAACACCAGTTCGTAGGTCTGGCTCGAACCGATCCGGTTGGTGGCGCGCGCCATCACCGTGTAGCTGCCGGGCCGGGCCGCCGGAATCGCGTA
>DATBMG010000064.1:0-3275 GCA_036554965.1 Burkholderiales bacterium | reverse complement strand
AGCGCGAGCAGCGCGGCCAAGCCGCCCAGCACCGCGGCTGTGGCGAACATCGCGCGACCCCTGATCCTGCGAATGCGGGGGCTGTTGACCAGGTAGTTGGCGATCTTCATGACGGGTAGAGCGAACCAGGCGAAGGCGGTGGATGCGGCGAAGATCAGGCCCAGCCGCAGCGAGATCTCGCCCAGGAACAGCAGGCTCGCGAGGATGACCAGGATGCGGTAGAAGAAGGAGCTGACCGAGAACAGCACGAACCAGATGCGCTCGCCGCGGCCGGCGTTGGGTGCTTGCGCCTCGCGCCGGCCGAACAAGTAGCGCTCGCACAGGTAGATCAGGTACTGGGTCGCACGCTGGCGCAGGTTCGGGATCTCCAGCCAGTCCATCAGCATGTAGTAGCCGTCGAACCGCAGCAGCGGATTGGCGTTGAACAGCACCGTGGAGATGCCTGCGATCAGCATGGTGTTGTAGCAGAGCGCGCGCAGGAGGCCGGGCTCGAGGTTGACCCACAGGAACAGCGCCAGCGCGGCGATGAACACCTCCACCACCATGCCGGCGCCGCCCACCAGCACGCGCTGCCACTTGGAGCGGAACGCCCACGCCGAGGACGCATCCACGTAGGGCACCGGTGTCAGCACCAGGATCATGACGCCCATCTCGTGCACCTCGCCGCCGAACGCCTTCACCGCGAAGGCGTGGCCGAACTCGTGCAACAGCTTGATCAGCGGGAACAGCAGCCACAACAGCAACAGGTTCTGCGGCAACAGCACCTGGTCGAGCACATTGCGCGACAGCTCGGGCCAGTGGGTCCAGGCCAGCACCAGCGCACCGCCCACCACCAGCAGCCACAGCGCCAGGCCGAACCAGCCGAACAGAGGCCGCACCCAAGGCAGGTAGCGTTTGAGCAGGCGCTCGGGATCGAACAGCGGGATCTGCCAGGCGAACACGCTCAGGAGCTTGCGCGTGCGCACCTGCTGCGCCTGCCGTTCGTGGCGCCGGAACAGCTCGGCGGTGTCCGGCGGCACGTCGCATTGCAGGACGTCGGCGGAATGCAGCTGGCTGAGCAGCTGGATTACCTCGTCCTGCGAAACCGCGTCGTCGCCCAGGCGCGAGAGCGCGGTCTGCCAGATCTGCTCGACGGTCTGGCGGCCATCCATCAAGCCGATGATCAGGTAGGCCGCGGGCGAGAAGCGGTGAAAGCGCTCGGAGGACAGGTCCTGCAGCACGTACCAGGTCTGCCCGCGGTACTGGTGCCGGTGAATCTGGGCGTGACGGCGCAGCTTAGGTTTGAGAGCAGCGACCCGGAACCAGGACGGGCTGAACAGCGACTCTGCCATGGTCCATCTCTCAGGGCAGCCACTTCCACAGCCACAGGCGCAGCGACGACCAGACGTCGTGCGTCCAGATCCAGAGGTAGCGGCGCCGATCGATCTCGATCTTGCCTACACCCTCCATGCCCGGGCGCAGGCTCCGCTCCTCACGGGTGAGCTTCGCTTCCACGCGGAAGAAGTTGCGCCCTTCCTTGGCGGTGGACACCGGCGTGATCTTTTCCACCACGAAGGCGATCGGCTCCTGCGGGAAAGCAGACAGCAGCAGGCTGCCGCGCTGGCCGACGCTCACGTCGGCCACGTCGCGCTCGTCCACCTCCAGCATGATGCGGAAGGCGGACAGCGGAGCGACTTCGTACAGCACCGCGCCGCGTTCCACGGGCGCCCCCAGCGACTGGGTGAGATCGCCCGAGGTGACAACCCCGTCGAACGGCGCCTTCACGCGGGTGCGCGTGAGCTGGTCGTCGACCCGCGCCAGCTGCGCCCGCATCTGCTCGAGCTGTGCGCCCAGCACCTGGAGCTGTGCGGCGTTGCGCTCGGCCATCGCCTGGCGCAGCTGCTTGTTGATTTCCTCTTCCTGGCTGGCCCACTTCAGGCGCTCCAGCTTGAGCTCTCGATCCTCCAGCGCGACCAGCAAGTCGCCCCGCTGCACCAGATCGCCGGCGCGAATCGTGGCCTCGCGGATGTAGCTGCTGAACGGCGCCACTGCGGCCTGCTGCACCAGCGGCTCCAGCACAGTGTCCGCGGATACGCGGTAATCGCCCTTGGCGAACACCAGGAATGCGAGCGCCGCGGCAAGGAGCAGCGCGCCGAGCTTGAACCCCGCGTGGCGCGGCCCGAATAGGCGCCATACGAGATCGCGCAGCCACCAGGCGAAACGCACCGGGAACCACTGGTCCTCGCGCCGATGCACGTCCAGCATCGGCCCAGCGAGCCCGGCCACGGCCTCGCACAGCTCGACGGTATCGCGCTCGAACGGGCGCTCGGCGGAGCGCTCCAGCGTGATCGCACCCACGATCCGATTGTTGGCGGCGAGCGGCACGGTCAAGGTGGCGCCAGCCCCATGCACGCGCGACAGCTCCTCGTGCGCGCGGGCCACCGCGGGCGCGCCTTCCGTCACGGTGGGATAACCGATCGTGGCGCCTTGATCGATGGCTTCGTCCATGGCGGCGGCCACGCTGCGCAGCAGGTTGGTGCGCTCCTTGAACTGGGCGCTGTGCGACACCGCGTGCAGCTTGACCTGGCCGCCGCGGCGGAAGCCGACGCTGACGCGTTCGCAGTGCAGGCGCGTGGCGATCTCGGTCGCCAGGGCGGTAGCCGCGGCGGAGAAGCGATCGTGCGACGCGGTGGACGCCACCAGCTGCAGCACCGTCTGCAACCGCTCCTTGTGCGCCGCCTCGCGCCGGACCTCCTCGCGCGCAAACAGCACCTCGAGCCCCGCCGCCCCCCAATGCAGCTGGCGCAGCGCCCCTTGCAGCTCGGCTTCGGGACGCGCGCCCACGTCCAGCACCACCACGCCGCGCAGCTTGCCGACCGCTTCGATGGGATAAGCGACATGGAAGCCATCGCCGGCGGCGTTGGCGGCGCTGGCCGGGAGCACCAGCCCGCGCTGCTCCACCAGGGCACGCTGTGCGGCATGGCTCAGATAGCTCATGTCGCGCCGCACTTCGGGCCACACGGCAGCGGGCGCGTAGCTGCCCTCCGCCTCGATCAGCAGCAGCACCAGGCCGCCATTTACGTCTGCTATCAAGCGGCACTGGATAGCAAGCCAGCTCTGGCAGAACTGCTGGGGATTGTCGGTGCCGGCCAGCACCGTCCACAGCTGGGCGTCGTGGCCGGACTCGTAGACGAGCGCGGTGCCCCCGGCGGAAGGCGATGCTTCGCGCCTGATTTCGGAGCCGGTGTGTTCGTGACCCGGTGGCGCCATGGGAGGCGATCGATGCGAGCGCCGCC
>DATBMG010000208.1:0-4821 GCA_036554965.1 Burkholderiales bacterium | reverse complement strand
GGAGCTGTCGGGCGGGCAGCGCCAGCGGGTGGCGCTGATGCGTGCACTGATGCTCGACCCGGACGTGTTGCTGCTCGACGAGCCGCTGGGCGCGCTCGACCCGATGACGCGCCACCAGCTTCAGCTCGATCTCAAGGCGATCTTCGGGCGGCTCGCCCGCACCGTGGTGCTGGTGACGCACGACATGCACGAGGCGGCGTGGTTTGCGGACGAGATCGTGCTGATGCGCGACGGCCGGGTGGTGCAGCGTGGCGTGCTCGAAGACTTGTTGCAGCGTCCCGCGGATGGCTTTGTCACCGAATTCATCCGTGCCCAGCGCGCGGACCCGAGGCTGGCGGCAGCATGACACAGCCGGCTTTGCACCGAGGTGCGAGGTACGAAGCGCGGGGCGCAACGGCGCGCGGTTCGGTACTCGCGCTGCTGTGCGCGCTCGCCGCCCCCGGGTATTGCGCCGATGAAGCGGGTGTTCGCGCCGAGGAGCTGGTCGTCGGCTCGAAGCGCTTCACCGAGTCCTATATCCTGGGCGAGATCGCCGCGCAGACGGCGCGCGCGGCGGGCGAGGGCAGCGTGGCGCACGCGCAGGGGCTGGGCAACACGGCGATCCTGTTCGAGGCGCTCAAGAGCGGCAGCATCCACCTGTACCCGGACTACACCGGCACGGTGGGGCGCGAGCTGCTGAAGTCCGAGGCGACCGATCTGGACGCGCTCAATCGCGGGCTTGCGCCCCTGGGGCTCGGCGTGGCCGTGCGCCTCGGCTTCAACAACACCTACGCGCTGGCCGCGCTCGATGCGCTCGCCGGCAAGCGCGGCCTGCGCGGCATCGGCGATCTGGCGGGCCATCCCGATCTGCGGTTGGGCCTGTCGCACGAGTTCCTCAATCGCAACGACGGCTGGCCCGGTCTGAAGCGCGCGTACGCGCTGCCGCACACGCCCGGCGGTCTCGATCATGGCCTCGCCTACGAAGCGATCGCCGCCGGCCAGATCGACGTGATGGACATCTATTCCACCGACGCCAAGATCGAGCGCTACAAGCTGCGCGTCCTGACCGACGACAAGGCTTACTTTCCCGAGTACCAGGCGCTGTTCGTCTTCCGGCTGGACGTGCCGCGGCGTTTCCCGAAAGCCTGGGCGGCGCTCGCCAAGCTGGAGGGCGCGATCGACGAGCGGCGCATGATCGCGATGAACGCGGCGGCGGAGCTCGACGCGAAGCCGTTCAGTGCGGTGGCCGCCGAGTTCCTGGCCGGGGAGGGCGCGACAGCCGCCGCCGCGCGCCAAGGGCTGGCGGCGCGGCTGTTCGGTGCCGATCTGTGGAGGCTGAGCGGCCAGCACCTGATGCTGGTATTCGTGTCGCTGGCGTTCGCCGTCGCGGTGGGCGTGCCGCTCGGTATCTGGGCCGCGAGCAGGTCGGGCGCCGCGCAACCGATCCTGAGCGCGGTCGGCTTGATCCAGACGGTGCCCTCGCTCGCGCTGCTCGCTTTCCTGATTCCGCTGCTGGGCACGATTGGCACGCTGCCGGCGCTGGTCGCGCTGTTCCTGTACTCGCTGCTGCCGATCGTGCGCAACACGCACAGTGGGCTGGGTGACATCGCCCCGCATCTGCGCGAATCGGCGCGCGCCCTGGGCCTGCCCGCCGGGGCGCGCCTGCGTTTGATCGAGCTGCCGCTCGCTTCGCGCTCCATCCTCGCCGGAGTCAAGACCTCGGCGGTGATCAACGTCGGCACGGCCACCATCGCCGCCTTCATTGGCGCCGGCGGCTACGGCGAGCGCATCGTCACCGGCCTCGCGCTCAACGACAACAGCATGCTGTTGGCGGGCGCCATTCCCGCGGCGGTGCTGGCGCTGCTGGTGCAAGGCGTGTTCGAGCTCGCGGACCGCTACCTGGTGCCGGCCGGCTTGCGGCAGGCGTAGCCCGGGTACGGCGCAACGCAATCCGGGCTCGTCGTCCCGCGCTTGCGAGCCTGTTACGCTGGTTGCAGCTCTCCCAAAACAGTCGGGATCAGCTCGCTCACGGTGGGATGAATGCGCATCGCGCGCTGCACGGCGGTATAGGGCAGGCCAGCGTAGATGGCGTCGAGCACGGAGTGCACCACTTCGTCTCCGCCGGTGCCGAGGATTGCCGCGCCCAGCAACTTGTTCGTGTCGGCGTCCGCCACCAGCTTCATGAAGCCCTGCGTCTCGCCCTTCTCCACGGCGCGGGCGACGCGTGTCATCGGGCGCTTGCCCACCAGCACTCGGTGCCCGGCCCGGCGCGCCTCGCTTTCGCTCAGGCCCACGCGGCCGAGCGGCGGATCGGTGAACAGGGCGTAGACGGGTACGCGATCGGTGACCTTGCGCCCGGCGTCGGAAAGCAGGTTGTCGGCGACGATCTCGTAGTCGTTGTAGGAAGTATGCGTGAATGCGCCACGCCCGTTGCAGTCGCCCAGTGCCCACACGCCCTCCACGCTGGTGCGCAGCGCGTCGTCCACCCGGATGTAGCCCCTGGCGTCGGTCTCGATGCCGGCCGCGTCTAGGCCGAGGTCGTCGGTGTTCGGCACCCGGCCCACGGCCAGCAGCAAGTGCGACCCCGCCAAGCGTGGGACGCCCGACGCGCAGCCGAGGCTCGTCGCCACACCCGTCGCCGTGGGCTCCACCGCGAGGCACTTGGCGTCGAGGCGGATCTCGATGCCTTCGCTTTCGAGCACGTCCTTGATCGCGGCGGACACATCCTCGTCCTCACGACCGATCAGGTGCGGGCCCATCTCCACCACCGTCACGCGGCTGCCGAAGCGCCTGAAAATCTGGCCGAACTCCAGGCCGATGTAGCTGCCGCCGATCACCACCAGGTGCTCGGGCAGGAAGTCGACCTCCATCATGTCCACGTTTGTGAGGAAGCGCACGCGGTCCATGCCTGGCATGTCCGGCACGAGCGGACGGCCCCCGACGTTGATGAAGATACGTTCGGCGGTCAGCACGTGGTCGCTCACCCGTACGCGCTTGGGCGCTACGAAGCGCGCGTGCCCCTGATACACGGCGGCGTTGTCCAAACCGCGCATCCAGCTCTCGACGCCGCGGCTGGATTGGCCGGAGACCGCGTCCTTGCGCGCCTTGACCCGGCGCATGTCCACCCGCACCGGCGCCGCCAACTCCACTCCGTACTCGGCGGCCCGGCGTGCGAGATGCGCGGCGTAGGCGCTGGCGACCAGGGTCTTGGTCGGGATGCAGCCGTTGTTGACGCAGGTGCCGCCGAACTTGCCGCGTTCGATCACCGCCACGCGCATGCCGGCGCCGGACAGTCGAGCGGCGAGGGCGGGACCGGCCTGACCGGTGCCGATTACGATCGCGTCGTAGACAACGTCGGGCATGGAACCTCCTTCAAACCGCGTGTTTGCCCGATTGGTCGGACCGCGGCCGCGCTCCTTACCGACCGCGCATCGCTGCACGGAGCCGGCCGATCAGCGCGTCGCGTACGGCTCGTCGGCCACGACGAAATCGGTTTCGGCGCGCGCCCCCGCGCACCACTTCTGCATCGCCGGCAAGGCGCGCACCGCCTCGGCGTAGCGTTGCGCGACCGGCGGCAGCGGCACGGCATAGGTGGCGAAGCGCAGCGTCACCGGCGCGAACATGGCGTCCGCGCAACTGAATTCCCCGAACAGGAGCTCGCCGCCCGCGCCGAAGCGCTCGCGGCAGGATTCCCAGATCGACACCACGCGCTGGATGTCGCGCAGCGCGCCGGGCGTGCGCCCCTTGTCCGGGTGCGAAGAGCGGATGTTGAGCGGCATGGCCTTGCGCAAGTCGGCGAAGCCGGAGTGCATCTCGGCGCTCACCGAGCGCGCCACTCGCCGCGCCGCGGCCTCCGCCGGCCACAACCGCTTGTCGGGGTACATCTCCGCCACCGTCTCGCAGATCGCAGCCGAATCCCACACCGGCTGCTCGTCGATCCACAGCACCGGCACCTTGCACGTGGGCGACCACCGCTCCACGCCGATCACGTTGCCGTCGTCGCGGAACTTGAGCTGCACTTCCTCGAACGGGATGCCGGCGTGCGTCAGCAGCACCCAGGGACGCAGCGACCAGGACGAGTAGTTCTTGTTGCCGATGACCAGTTTCAGTGCAGGCATAAGTGCTTTGATGCGCCCTCAAAACGCGACTTGAGAGCAACCACCAACCTCCTGGCGGGAGACGAATGCTTTCTCTCCCGATCAACTGCCGAGCGGCACGAAGGTAAGCACGGTGTTACCGTCCTCGCTTTGCAGCTGCAACGCGCTCTTGGTCACGATGGCGCGGCTGGTCTTGGGCAGGCCCGCAAGGTAAGCGCGCTCCTTGTCCATCAGCTCCGGCGGCCCGGCCTTGCGCGTGGTGATCAACCCGGGTGCCGGCCACGTCAGCCTGCCGTCCTCGGAGAACTCGTAGCGGGCGCGGAACTGGTTGACCGCCCCCAGCCCGCCGACCTCGCCTTGCGGCGCGAAGGCGATGGTCATGACGCCGTCGGGATGCATGATGACGCGAGTGCCGTCCACCGTGATGGTCTTCAACTCCCACTGACGGCCCTGCAAGCGCCCGACGTTGCTCTTGTTCACCAGGACCGGGCCGCCATCGCCGCCCATCATGCCCCCGCAAGCGGTGACGGCCAGCATGGCCAGCGCCGCCAGGCAGACACGCGGTGCTGCCGCCCAGATTGCTGCTTTCATTCGATCCTCGTCTCCGTTGATGCGAAGCGGATGGGGTGTCCGCTTCCGATGTTCGTGCGGCGCAAGATTAGCCGAGTCGCCGGGCTGCAACAAGCGCCGCGAGCCAAGGGCGCGCGGCTTCAGGCGGGCGCCGAGGCCTGGAGCTCGAACGCCT
>DATBMG010000192.1:0-5809 GCA_036554965.1 Burkholderiales bacterium | reverse complement strand
GACAACTACAACCTGCGCAAGATCCTGCTCGCCGACGGGCTGGGTGCGATCGTCGGGTCGATGCTCGGGAGCCCGTTCCCGCCGGCGGTCTACATCGGCCATCCGGGCTGGAAGGCGGTCGGGGGCCGGATCGGCTACTCGCTCGCCACCGGGGTGTTCATCGCGCTGGTCTGCTTCCTCGGCCTGACCGCCCTGTTGCTCAACGTCATCCCGCTGGTGGCGATCCTACCGATCTTGCTGTACATCGGCCTGGTGATCGGCGCGCAGGCGTTCCAGGCGAGCCCGTCCAAGCATGCGCCCGCGGTGGTGCTCGCGATCATCCCGAACGTCGCCGAATGGGCCAAGATCAGCATGGACAGCGCGCTGCAGGTTGCCGGCAGCAGCGCCGACAAGGTCGGCTTGGCTGCGCTCGCCCAGGTGGGGGTGGTCTATCAGGGGATGGCCCTGCTCGGGGGCGGATCGGTGCTCGCCGGCATGGTGCTCGGCGCGATGGCTGTGTTCATCATCGACCACAAGCTCAAGCACGCCGCGTTCGCGGCGTTCGTGGGGGCGGTGCTGGCCTTCGTCGGGCTGATCCACGCGCCGCAGCTCGCGCTGGGCGCATCGCCGCTGGTGGCGCTCGGCTACGCGATGTTCGGCGCGCTGTGCCTGGCGGCGGAGCTGACCGACCGCAAGGCGACCGCCTGAGCGTGGCGCCGGGAAGGCGCGCGGGGCGACATCCCGCGTAGCCGGAAAGAAGCGAAGCGGAGTCCGGGGAGAGGGAAGCCTTCTCCTCGGTTCCGCCGCCTGCCCTCACCCCCGGCCCTTCTCCCGCATCTGCTGCCGCCGCCGCTTCATGCCCATCACCAGATCCAGCAGCCCTGCGTAGCGCATGGTCGGATCCACGTAATGCTCGAGGACATAGAACAGGAAGTAGTAGAAGCGGCAGGATGCCCACACCAGCAATGCCAGCAAGACAGCTGTTCTTGCGGAGGGTGCCTCGACCAGTACCAGTGTCGCCGTCGCGGCGGCGATGCCGAGAAACATGATTCCCTTGGCGACGATCCACTTCCTGGATTTCAAGTCCGCCATCGAGAGGCCCGCCAAACGACCGTCACCGAAGTCGCTTCTCGTAGAACCGGCTGAGCGGGTCGTCCGCATATGCGCCGAACGGCGGAACACGCCGGAAGCCCATGCGCTCGTATAAACCGATGGCGGCCTGCTGATAGATGCCGGTCTCCAGGCGGAGCAATCCGATCCCCTGATCCTGGACGTAGTGCGTCAGGTGCTCCAGCAGCAGCTTCCCAAGACCGGTTCGGCGATACTGCGGACGGACGTACATCCGCTTGATCTCCCCATACTCGCCGCTCACCAGCTGCACTCCCCCACAACCCGCTGGTGCGCCGTTCTCGCGAATGAGAAAGAAGGCCACGGCTTCGGCGAGCAGGCGCTCGACGCTGTACCCATGTTGGCTTTCCCGCGGATAGAGAACATCGAGCTGTGCGTCCAGCTCCGCGATCAAGGCCCTTGCGTCGGCGGTGTCCGGCCGTTCCGGCGTGATGATGGCTGCCATCGATGCTAGGCGCGCGCGCCCGCCGGCGAATCACTTCGGCTGGCGCGCGTAGCTGACCGTCAAGAGCTCCCACTGGTGCCCGTCGGGCTCGTTCCAGTAGACGATGCTGCCGCCGTGCTGCGTGTCGATCTGCATGTCCACCGGTCCGTGCACCGCGCTGCGGTACTTGATTCCCGCCGCCTTGATGCGCCCGAGAATGGCATCGAACTCCCGCTGCCCCACGCGGAAGCAATAGTGGAGTATCGGAAAGGGCTCATCCGTCTGATCGAAGTCGAGGGTCAATCCATCGCTTACATAGACGGGGGAGAACGGCCCGACTCCCGTTTCCGCCCACGGAACTCCAAGAAGGTCAGCCAAGAGCTTTGCCGAGGCCACCTGGTTGCGAGAGGGGATCGTGACGTGATCGAGATGTAGTGTCATTGCAGCGCTCCTGGGCAACGCTCCTGGGCAACGTTCCTGGTTCTCGCCGATCGCTACCGCAGATCGCGGCCGCTCGCGGCGATGAGGTCGGCCGCCTTTTCGGCCACCGCGATCACTGCAGCGTTGATGTTACCCGAGGGAACGGCCGGCATGACCGAGGCGTCCACGACGCGCAGCCGCTCGACGCCCTGCACGCGAAGCTGCGGGTCGACCACCGCGCGCCCGTCCGTTCCCATGCGGCAGGTCGAGGTCGGATGGAACACCGTGTCGCCGGCCTCGCGGCAGAAGGCGAGCAAATCGGCGTCGCTGCGCACGCCCGGCCCCGGATACTCCTCCGCCACGACGTAGTCCAGCAGCGGCGGCGTGGCGGCGATGCGCCGGACGAGCTTCAGGCCGTCCACCATCACACGGCGGTCGTTCTCGGTGGCGAGATAGTTGTAGCGGATTGCGGGCGCGGCGCGCGGATCGGCCGAGGCGATGTGCACCGAGCCGCGCGACTCGACCTGGGTCTGAGACACCGACAGCGTGAAGCCGGAGAACGGGTGCAGCGTGCCGCCGCGCTTGGCGGTGGAAAAGTTGATGAAGTAGACCTGCACGTCCGGACGCGTGGCCTGCGGCCGCGTGCGCACGAACGCCCCGGCATAGCCGGCGCTGACGGCGAGCGGGCCGCGCCGAAACAGCAGGTACTGCAGGCCGATCTTCGCCTGGCGCCAGCGGCTCAGCATGTCGTCGTTCAGCGTGATCGGCCGGTTGCAGCGCCAGAAGGTGCGGCAGTAGAAATGGTCCTGCAGGTCCTCGCCCACGCCCGGCGCATCGTGCACCAGCGGGATGCCGTGGCGCTCCAGCAGGGCGCGCGGTCCGACGCCAGAGAGCTGCAGCAGCTGCGGCGTGTTGATGGTGCCGCCCGCGAGGATCACTTCGCGCGTCGCGTGCGCCTCGTGCCGTGCCCCGCGCGCTTCGTAGGCGACGCCGGTCGCGCGCTTGCCCTCGAACAGCACCCGCGTGGCCAGCGTCTCGACCTCGATGCGCAGGTTGGGGCGCCTCTGCGCCGGCCGCAGATAGCCGACAGCGCTGCTGCAGCGCCGGCCGTTCCGCGCGGTCGCCTGGTAATAGCCCACCCCTTCCTGGGTTGCACCGTTGAAGTCGTCGTTGCGGGGAATGCCGAGCGCGACGGCCGAGGCGATGAAAGCGTCGCACAGCTCGTGCCGGTCCGGGAGATCGGATACGGCGGTCGGGCCGCCGGTCCCGTGCCACTCGTCCGCGCCGCGGCTCTGGTCCTCGGACTTCTTGAAGTACGGCAGCAGATCGTGGAAGCCCCAGCCGCGCAGCTTCCACCCGTCGAAGTCCTCGGGCTGCCCGCGGATGTAGAGCAGGCCGTTGATCGAGGAGGACCCGCCCACCACCTTGCCGCGCGGCGTGAACACGCGCCGCCCGTTCAGCGTCGGCTCGGGCTGCGATTCGTAGGCCCAGTTGACGTCGGTGCGGGCGAACAGTTTCCCGTAGCCGAGCGGTACGTGGATCCAGAAGTCGTCGTCGTGCGGCCCCGCCTCGAGCAGCAGCACAGTGCTGCGCCCGTCGGCGGTGAGGCGGTTGGCCAGCACGCAGCCCGCCGAGCCCGCGCCGACGACGATGTAGTCGAACGTGGTCAAGGTCACGGATGCTAGCGCATCGCACATCTTCTTGTAAAATCAACACGTATGGCTATGGCAGAGGCGGGCGGCGGAGCGCGGGAATGCACTTCATGACCGGCATGGACCAGGTTACGGTCCGGGCCAACGGCATCCGGATCAACCTCTGGGCGGGCGGCACAGGGCTGCCCGTTTTGCTGCTGCACGGTTATCCGCAGACCGGGCAGATGTGGCGCAAGGTGGCCCCCAAGCTGACCGGCGAGTTCAGCGTGGTGTGCCCCGATCTGCGCGGCTACGGCGACTCGGACAAGCCACGCGAGGGCTACGACAAGAGGACCATGGCGCAGGACATGCACGAGGCGATGGCCGCGCTCGGGCACCGGTCTTACGCGGTCGTGGGGCACGACCGGGGTGCCCGGGTCGGGCACCGGCTGGCGCTGGACCAGCCGCAGGCCGTTACCCGGCTGTGCGCGCTGGACATCGTCCCGACGCACACCCTGTTCGCCCGCACCGACCGACACCTGGCCGCCGCCTACTGGCACTGGTTCTACTTCCAGGCACCCGACCTGCCCGAGCTGATGATCTCGGCGGCGCCCGAGCCGTTCCTGCGCCACATGCTGCGCTCCCTCACCTTCCGCACTGGGGCCATCGACGAGCCGATGGTGCAGGAGTACCTGCGCGCCTTCACCCTGCCGGGCACCATCCGCGCCGGGCTGGAGGACTACCGGGCGGCGGCCACCCGCGACTTCGAGGACGACGAACGCGACCTCAAGAGCAAGCTGGCCTGTCCGATGCTTGCCATCTGGGGCGAGTTCGGCAAAATGCACTCGCTCTTCGACGTGCTCGGCACCTGGAAGGAGAAGGCCGAGCGCGCCGAGGGGCACCCGCTGCCCTGCGGCCACTTCATCCCCGAGGAAGCTCCGGACGAGCTGCTCGCGGACCTGCGGCCGTTCCTGCGCGGGTAGCCGATCGGGCGGCGCTCGCCGCCAAAACAACGACAAAGCGAGCCGGGGAGAGGCACTGGCCGCGCGCGGGAAGATCCCGCGCGGGGCGCGGAGCGCACCTCGGGTGAGGCGCGCCCGAAACTCGACTGGAGGTCGATTGTGAAGACAAACGTCGTTGTGCTGGCCGCCCTGCTCGTGGCGGCCTTTCCCGCCGTCGCGCAGCAGGACGCAGGCTCCCACCGGGACGATCTGTTCACCGAGATCAAGCCGGGCGATATCTCCGCGGATCCGGAAAACCTGATCCTCGGCGCCGACCGGGGCGACGTGCGCGCCATCAACAACCTGGGCCTGCTGTGGGCGCGCGGCGTGGGCGTGCCCGCGCCCGATTTCAACGAGGCGCTGCGCTGGTGGAAGGAAGCCGCCAAGCGCGGCTACACCGTGTCGATGAACAACATCGGCCTGCTGTACGCCAGCGGCCATGGCGTGAAGCAGGATTACGCGGAAGCCTTCAAATGGTGGGAAATGTCCGCGGAGCACGGCGACGCGTGGGCCATGAACAGCATCGGCGACCTGTACGAGAACGGTCACGGCGTCGAGCAGAGCTACGCGCAGGCGCTGGAGTGGTACCGGCGCGCGGCCGAGGCGGGCGACGCGCTCGCCCTGTACAACCTCGGTCACCTGCACGAGGAAGGCTGGGGCGTGGCGAAGGACGAGAAGGCGGCGATGACCTGGTACGAGCGCTCCGCCGACAAGGGCGTCGCGCTGTCCATGCACAAGGTCGGCAGGCTGCTCGCGGAGGGGCGCGGCGCGCCGGCCGACCCGGCGGAGGCCCACGCCTGGTTCAGCGTGGCGCAGAAGTACTTCACCCGCGAGGATGCCGAGGACGCCGCGGTGAACGCGCGCTCGCTGGCCGCTCTGACCCCCACGCTCAATCCGCAGCAGATCGCGCGCTCGCGCGAGATCGCCGCCAACCTGGCGGCGCGCATCGAGGAGCGGCGCAAGGTGAAACCGCTGCAGGCGGGGCCGGGAGAATCGGAAGTCTGAACGGTAAGGCGTGGCCGGAGCTGCGTGATCGAAAGGCGTGATCGGAACTGCGCTATCGAAAAGCGTTGTCGATGAAGCGTGATCCGTGGGGCCTGCTCCTCACGTATGATACATACGCTCTTCGATCAAGCAGTTCCGATCACGCATTAACGATCACGCTCTTCGATCACGCCTTCATGTTTCATGTAACGAACGGCGACTGCGCCGCCGCCGCGCTCGCC
>DATBMG010000124.1:0-23226 GCA_036554965.1 Burkholderiales bacterium | reverse complement strand
ACGGCAAGCGCATCATCCTGCTGGCCGAGGGCCGCCTGGTGAACCTGGGCTGCGCCACCGGCCACCCGAGCTACGTGATGTCGTCGTCGTTCACCAACCAGGTGATGGCGCAGATCGAGCTGTGGGCCAACCCGGAGAAATACGCGGTGGGCGTGTACGTGCTGCCCAAGCATCTCGACGAGAAGGTGGCGCGGCTGCAGCTGAAGAAGCTGGGCGCGATGCTGACCGAACTCACCGACAAGCAGGCGCGCTATATCGGCGTGCACAAGGAAGGTCCCTACAAGCCAGATCACTATCGTTATTGATCGCCCGGCCGGCCGCGGCCTGCGGCCGGCGCGCCGAGTGAGCGCCAAAGTCTTCTCCTTCGAGCTGTTCCCCCCGCAAACGCCGGAGGGGCTGGAGAAGCTGCGCGTCACGCGCCGGCAGCTCGCCCAGCTCAAGCCGGCCTTCTTCTCGGTGACCTATGGCGCGGGCGGCACCACCCGGGAGCGCACTCTCGGTGTGGCGCTCGAGATCCAGGCGGAGGGCCAGCAGGTGGCGCCGCACATCTCCTGTGTGGCCTCCAGCGGCGCCTCGGTGCGCGACATCCTGGAACGCTACCGTGCGGCGGGCGTCCGCCGCATCGTCGCGCTGCGCGGCGATCTGCCGTCGGGGATGGCGGACGCCGGCGAGTTCCGCTACGCCGCCGACCTGGTCGCGTTCGTGCGCAAGGAGTTCGGCGACACCTTCTACATCGAGGTGGCCGCCTACCCCGAGTACCACCCGCAGGCGCGCACGGCGCAGGGCGATCTGCTCAACTTCAAGCGCAAGGTGGAGGCCGGAGCGGACGCCGCCATCACCCAGTATTTCTACAATCCCGACGCCTACTTCGCGTTCGTCGATGAGTGCGAAGCCGCCGGCATCACCGTGCCCATCGTCCCGGGCATCATGCCGATCAACCGCTTTGCCCAGCTCGCGCGCTTTTCCGACGCCTGCGGCGCAGAGATCCCGCGCTGGATCCGCCGCAAGCTGGAGGGCTTCGGCGACGACGCCGCCTCGATCCGCTCCTTCGGCCTGGACGTGGTGACCAACCTGTGCGACCGCTTGCTGCGCGCCGGTGCGCCTGGGCTGCACTTCTATACCCTGAACCAGGCCGGCCCGACCACCACCATCTGGCAGCGCCTCGGGTTGTAGTGCGAGCGGTGCAACGTGCGGGGCTACGACTGCGGCGTGCCTCGATCCATGCCGGCTTCGTCGAGCACGGCGGACCAGCCGTTGGTGTTCTCCTGAGGCGCAGACTTTAGGGCGGCGCCCTCTTTCATCAGCGCCTCCGCGCGCTTCTGCACGCTCGCCTTGTCCGGTCCGGTGACGATGATCTGCAGACCGAGGCGGGCGACGCGGCAGCCGTCCGGATCGGGGCGGGCAGTCGGGTCTTCGAGCGTGGCTACCCAGTTGCGCCCCAGCGGCGTGACCTTGGTCACCGCGCGTGCGCCCTGGCGCACCAGCTCGGCGACTTTGCGCTCGACGGCGGCCTTGTCCGGCCCGGACACCATGGTGTACGCGTCCATCCTGGCCACTCTCACTGGATCCATCACGCCTCCCTGGTGCGCCTTGATCTCCAGTCTCGCCCGCGACAGTATACGCTCGTAGCAGCGGCGCACAGGCGCGGGGAGAGTACTCATTCATCCTATCGCCCGATTCGGCCCAAGGCGGCCGTCGGGTTCGGCGTGCACATCGGGTACACTCCTGCACCATGCCTGCTCTGACCGCGGCAAAGCTGCTCGACGACCTCAAGGCGACTGGCTTGCTGGTCGACCGCACCGGTCCGGACGCGACCATCGAACGCGTCGCCGCAGCCGAAACGTGCGGTCCGGGCGACCTGGTGTTCGCCGACGCCGAGGCCTACCTCGACACCATCCTGCAGCGCCGGCCCGCGGCCGCCGTCACACGGCCCGACCTGGCGGCGCGCCTGCCGGGCCTCGCCGTACTGACGGCGCGCAATGTGCGCCTGGCGCAGGCGCATATCCTGCAGCGCTACTTCGACCGCGACCTGCGCGGCGAGGGATGGCCGCGTGTGCACCCGAGCGCGGTCGTGCACGAAACCGCGGTCGTCGCCGCATCGGCCAGCATCGGCCCCGGCGCCGTGATCGGCGCCAGCGCTCGCGTCGGCGAGCGCTGCGTGGTGCTCGCCGGCGCCGTGATCGAGCGCGACGCCGTCCTCGGCGAAGATACCGTAGTCCATCCGAACGCAGTCGTCGGCTGGCGCTGCGAGATCGGCCGGCGTTGCATCATCAAGGCGGGAGCGGTAATCGGTTCCGAGGGGTTCGGGTTCGCGCAAGACGAGATGCGCCGCAACCACCGCGTGCCGCAGCTGGGCCGCGTGGTGGTCGAGGACGACGTCGTGGTCGGCGCGGCGTGCTGCATCGACCGCGCGGCGTTCGAGGAAACCCGCATCGGCGCGGGCACGATCCTCGACAACCTGTGTCACATCGCCCACAACGTCCGGATCGGCGAGGACTGCATCCTCACGGCGATGCTCTGCGTAGCCGGATCGACGACGCTCGGTAAGCGCGTGATCGCCAGCGGCATGACCGGCATCCTCGATCATCTCACGATCTGCGACGACGTCGTGCTGGTGCACCGGGCCGGTGTGGCCAACGACATCAAGGGGCCGGGTACATATGCCGGCAGCCCGGTTCAACCGCTCAAGGATTACATGAA
Organism: Burkholderiales bacterium; assembly: GCA_036554965.1. GTDB lineage: Bacteria > Pseudomonadota > Gammaproteobacteria > Burkholderiales > SHXO01 > SHXO01. The sequence continues at coordinate 20,526 of DATBMG010000124.1, read as the reverse complement.
GAACCAGGCCGTCGCACGCCACCTCGCCGGCCTGAGAACCGAGTTGAGGGAACTCAAGGCCCGCCTCGCCGTCCTGGAAGCGGGTCGCAAGGCGTGAAGCCCAACCCCAAGACCTCATACGACAAGCGCGAGATCCTCTCGTTCTGCGTGCATCACCCGACTCTGCCGCGACGCCTGCCGGCGCCTCCGCTGCTGATGTTCGATCGCATCCCCGAGATCCACACCGACGGCGGCAGGCACGAGGCCGGCTGGCTCCTCGCCGAGAAGGACGTTCGCTTCGACGAGTGGTTCTTCTTCGCCCACTTCGAAGGCGACCCGGTGATGCCCGGGGTCCTCGAGGTCGACGCCATCCTGCAGCTGTGCGGTTTCTTTCTGCACCATGCCGGTTTCAGCGGCTACGGTCGTGCGCTGAAGACCGGCAAGATCCTCTTTCGGGAACAAGTCCGACCGCACCACAAGTTGATTTCCTACCGGGTGGACCTGCGTCGGATCGCCGAGCACCCCACCCCGCTCGCATTCGGCGACGGCGTCGCCTTGGTGGACGGACAGCTCTCGGCCCAAGTCGATGGCATCATGGTGGGACTGTTCCCCGACCTGAAGTACGCCTACCCCTGAGGCGACTCGCAGCGGCCGCTCAATCGCGTGTGGTGGCGCTGGCGGTGCTCACAGTGCGGCCGCGCAGCCGATAGATCATCATCCCCGCCAGCATCGCAACGACGAAAACCCAGACCCGCGGCTCACCGAAGCCGGCGCTGGTGAGCGCCGGGCCCGGGCAAAAACCCGACAGTCCCCATCCGGCGCCGAAGATCAGCGCACCGACGACGAGCGGCCGGTCGATCTGGCGGCGCATGGGCAAATTGAACCCGTCGACCAGGAACGGCCGCGCATGGCGCGCGCGCGACAGCCAGTAGGCCAGGCCATACACCCCGATGGCGCCGACCATCACAAAGGCGAGACTCGGGTCCCAGTTGCCGGTGATGTCGAGAAAACCGATGACCTTGGACGGGTTGGTCATCTGCGCGACGATCAGGCCGGCGCCGAACAGCAGGCCGGCCAGGAATGAGGCGATGACCCGCGTCATAGCGTACCCGCCAGGCGCAGCCCGAGCACGGCGAACGCGCCGGCGGCCATGAAGACCAGCGTCGCGACGATCGAGCGCGGCGACAGCCGCGACATGCCGCACACGCCATGACCGCTGGTGCAGCCGCCGCCGAGCTGCGTGCCGAAGCCGACCAGCAGTCCGGCCACGATCAGCTGTCCGTAGCCGGCCGGCAGCGAGAAGTGCACCGCACCGGGCACGAACAGCTTGGCGCCCAGGCCCGCCAGCACTAGGCCAGCGATGAAGGCGAGGCGCCAGTTCAACTCGCGCTCGTCGCTGCTGAAGGCCTGGCCCAGGATATTGCTGACGCCCGCCACGCGGCCAAGCAGCCACCACATCAGGGCAGCGGCCAGCCCGATCAGGACACCGCCGAGCAGCGCGGAAAACGGCGTGAAATTAACGATGGTCATGCGTTCAGGTTGATCAGGAAACCGACAAGGGATCCTCGTCGAACGCGAGGTCGCCGCCTACGGCCGGTGTCCCCGGCGGCTGCAGGCCGGCGAAGTCGAACAGCCGGGTGTCGGCGAGATGGGACGGCACCACGTTGCGTAGGCTGCGGAACATGGACTCGATGCGGCCGGGGAAGCGCTTGTCCCAATCGCGCAGCATCTGCTTCACCTGCTGGCGCTGCAGGTTGTCCTGCGAGCCGCACAGGTCGCAGGGCACGAGCGGGAAGCCCTTGATGCGCGCGTAGCGCTCCAAGTCCTGCTCGCGCACGTAGGCGAGTGGCCGGATGACGATGTGCTGGCCGTCGTCACTCACCAGCTTCGGCGGCATGGACTTCAGCCGGCCGGCGAAGAACAGGTTGAGAAAGAAGGTCTGCAGCATGTCGTCGCGGTGGTGGCCGAGCGCGATCCGGGTGGCGCCCATCTCCTTCGCCACCCGGTAGATGACGCCGCGGCGCAGGCGCGAACACAGGCCGCACAGTGTGGTGCCTTCCGGCAGTACGCGCTTGACCACGCTGTAGGTGTCCTGCGCGACTACCCGGAACGGCACGCCGCGCGCGGTCAGGTAGTCCGGCAGGACGTGTGCCGGATAGCCGGGGTGCTTTTGGTCGAGGTGGAAGGCGAACACCTCGAAATCGACCGGCGCGTGCGCCTGCAGGCTCAGCAACAGCTCCAGCAGCGCATAGCTGTCCTTGCCGCCCGACAGGCACACCATGACGCGGTCGCCGCCGCGGATCATGTCGAAGTCGGCGATAGCCTGGCCGGTGAGGCGCCGCAGCCGTTTGTGCAGCTTGTTTGCTTCGTACTGTTTGCGTTGCTGGTCCATGGTGTTCGCGCCCGCTGCGCAGGCCTCACAGATGAATGCTGCGACCGCCGTCCACCGCGATGATCTGGCCGGTGATGTAGGGCGCGTCGAACACCAGGAAGCGTACCGTCCTGGCCACGTCTTCGGGATCGCCCACGCGCTTGAGCAGGGTGGACTGCACGATGCGCTGGCGCGCCAACTCGTCGGCCCAGCGGTCGTCCTCCGGCCACATGATCACGCCCGGCGACACGCCGTTCACCCGCACCTCCGGGCCCAGCTCGGAAGCGAGCGAGCGCGTGAGCGCCACCAGCCCGCCCTTGGCGAGGCTGTACACCACGTGGTTGCGCATCGGCCGGTCGGCATGGATGTCCACGATATTCACGATGCAGCCTTGGTTGCGCCTGAGATGCGGCGCGGCCGCCTGCGACAGGAACATCGGCGTCTTCAGGTTGGTGCCCACCAGGTCGTCCCACTCTTGCTCGGTGATGTCCCCCACCGGAGTGGGGAAGAAACTGGAGGCGTTGTTGATCAGCACATCCAAACGGCCGAACTGGCGCACCGTCTCCGCCACCATCGTGGGCAGCGATGACAGGTTGAGCAGGTCGGCTTGCACCAGCGCTACCGAGTCGGGACGCGCGGTGTTCAGCTCGGCCTGCAGCGCGCGCGCGGCGTCCGCCGAGCGGCGGAAGTGCACCATCAGGTCCACGCCGCTCGCATGCAGCAGGCGGCAGATCGCCGCGCCCACCCGGCGCGCGCCGCCCGTGATCAGCGCGACCTTCTCCGCCATCGCCGTGTTCTCCCGCTTCCTGCGTAGAATTCTACCGCAACCGACCCTTGCTCCCGCCTTTGCTCCCGCACGATCCCCGTCCGCCGCAGCCTTCGCCTGAAGCCCTGGCCCACAGCCAGGCGCTGACGCGCAGCATCGCGCGGGAAATACAGGCCGCGGGCGGGTGGATCGACTTCGCGCGCTACATGGAACACGCCCTGTACGCGCCCGGGCAGGGCTATTACACCGGCGGTGCGACCAAGTTCGGCGGGGAGGGCGATTTCGTCACCGCACCCGAGTTGTCGCCGCTGTTCGCGGCGACGCTCGCCCGGCAGGTGGCGGAGATCCTGGCGCAAGCGCCGGGAGACGTGCTCGAGCTGGGCGCGGGTTCCGGGAGCCTGGCCGCAGACCTCCTGCCGGTGCTGGACGACCTAGGCCGGCTGCCCCCGCGCTACCGCATCCTCGAGCCGAGCGCCGACTTGCAAGCCCGGCAACAGGAGCGCATGGCGCAGTTGCCCGCGCGGCTGGCGCGCCGCGTCGAATGGCTCGAGCGGCTACCGGACGCGCTGTACGGTGTGGTGCTCGCCAACGAGGTCCTCGATGCGCTGCCCGTGCACCTGGTCGTCTGGCGCGAGGACGGCATCTTCGAGCGCGGCGTGACGTGGTCCGAGGGCCGCTTCGAGTTCCAAGATCGCGCGCTGCCCGATGGTGCGCTGCGCGCGCAGGTGCAGCGCATTGCGCCGCCGGTCCCCTATGTCAGCGAGATCGCGCTGGCCGCGCCCGCGCTGGTGCGCTCGCTGGGGGAGCGGCTCGCGCACGGCGTGCTGCTGTTCATCGACTACGGCTTCGGCGAGGCCGAATATTTCCACCCGCAACGCGCCCGCGGCACGCTCATGTGCCATTATCGGCACCGGGCCCACGACGACCCGTTCTTCCTGCCCGGGCTGCAGGACATCACCTGCCACGTGAACTTCAGCGCGGTGGCGCGCGCGGGAGTCGAGGCCGGGCTGGCGCTCCTCGGTTACACGACCCAGTCTCACTTCCTGATCAACTTGGGTATCACCGAGCTGCTGGAGCGCACGCCGGCCGAGCAGGCGGGGCGCTATCTGCCGCTCGCCGCGCAGGCGCAGCGGCTGCTGAGCCCGTCCGAGATGGGCGAGTCGTTCAAGGCCATCGCCCTGGGGCGCGGCATGGGTTCGGGGTTGGCGGGTTTCGCACGCGGAGATCTCGGCCGCCTCCTGTAGAATTGCGCCGCCATGTCCGTCCTCCCCGCGATGCGCACCGCCGAGGAGCGTTTCGCCGCGCTCCCCGGTTTCCCCTACGCGCCGCACTACCTCGAGACGCTGCCCGGGTACCAGGGGTTGCGCATGCACTATGTGGACGAGGGTCCGCGCGACGCGCCAGTGTTCCTGTGCCTGCACGGCGAGCCGACCTGGGCTTATTTGTACCGGCGCATGCTCCCGGTGTTCTTGCAGGCCGGACAGCGCGTGGTGGCGCCCGACCTGTTCGGCTTCGGCCGGTCCGACAAACCGCAGCACGAGGACGCTTACACCTTCGCGTTCCACCGCGAGGCGCTGCTGGCGCTGGTGCGCGCGCTGGATCTGCGCGACATCGCGCTGGTGTGCCAGGACTGGGGCGGGCTGCTGGGCTTGACGCTGCCGCTCGATCTGCCCGGGCGCTTCACCCGCTTGTTGATCATGAACACGGCGCTCGGCACCGGCGACGAGCCGTTGTCCACGGGTTTCACTGCGTGGCGCGCCTGGGTGGCGAGCAACCCGGACCTGTCCGCCGGCAAGCTGCTGGCGCGCGCCTGCCCGCACCTCACGCCGCAGGAAGCCGCCGCCTACGATGCGCCGTTTCCCGACGCGCGCTACAAGGCGGGTGTGCGGCGCTTTCCGCAGCTCGTGCCCGACCGGCTCGACGCCGCGGGAGCGGCGCTGTCGCGGCGAGCACGCGACTGGTGGAGCCACGACTGGCACGGCGTGAGCTTCATGGCCATCGGCATGACCGACCCGGTGCTCGGCCCGCCGGTCATGCGCGCCCTGCACGCGCACATCCGCGGCTGCGCGGCGCCCATGGAGGTGGCCGATGCCGGGCACTTTGTGCCCGAGTGGGGCGAGCGCGTCGCGGCCAATGCGCTGGCGCATTTCTTCGGTTGAGCATGCACATCCATATCCTCGGCATCTGCGGCACCTTCATGGGCGGCATCGCGGTGATCGCCAAGCAGGCGGGACATCGGGTGAGCGGCTGCGACGCCAACGTCTATCCGCCGATGAGCACCCAGCTGCAGGCGCAGGGCATCGCGCTGATCGAAGGCTGGGACCCGCAGCAGCTCGACCTGAAGCCCGATCTGTTCGTCATCGGCAACGTGGTCTCGCGCGGCAACGCGCTGGTCGAGGCGATCCTCGAGCGCAATCTGCCCTACGTCTCTGGCCCGCAGTGGCTGCACGAGAATGTGCTGCGCGACAAGTGGGTGCTGGCGGTGGCCGGCACGCACGGCAAGACCACCACCAGCGCCATGCTTGCCTGGGTGCTGGAGCATGCGGGTCTCACGCCGGGTTTCCTGATCGGCGGCGTGCCGGTGGATTTCGGGGTGTCGGCGCGCGCCACCGACTCGTCGTTTTTCGTGATCGAGGCCGACGAGTACGACACGGCGTTCTTCGACAAGCGCAGCAAGTTCGTGCATTACCGCGCGCGCACCGCGATCCTGAACAACCTCGAGTACGACCACGCGGACATCTTCCCCGATCTGGCCGCCATCGAAACGCAGTTCCACCACCTGGTGCGCATCATCCCGGGCAACGGCCTGATCGTGGCCGACGGTCGCGAGGACAGCCTGCGGCGCGTGCTCGCGCGCGGCTGCTGGACACCGGTCGAGTACCTCGGCGTCGAGGACGGCTGGAACGCGCGTCCGGCCGCCGACGGCGGTTTCGAGGTTTGGCTGCGGGGCCAATCGCAGGGTGTGGTGCGCTGGGACCTGCTGGGCGAGCACAACCGCAGCAACGCGCTCGCCGCGCTCGCCGCCGCGCGCCATGCCGGGGTGCCGGCGCCGGTGGGCATCGAAGGCCTCAGCCGCTTTCGCAACGTCAAGCGCAGGCTCGAAGTGCGCGGCACGGTGAACGGCATCACGGTGTACGACGATTTCGCCCACCACTCCACCGCCATCGAAACCACCATCGCCGGCTTGCGCGCCAAAGTCGGCCACCGCCGTATCCTCGCGGTGCTGGAGCCGCGCTCCAACACCATGAAGATGGGGGTGATGAAGGACAGCCTGGCGCCTAGCTTGCGCGGCGCCGATCTGGTGTTCTGCTACACCAACGGCATCGGCTGGGATGCGGCCGAGGCGCTGCGCACGCTGGGCGCCAAGGTCATCTGTCACGACGACCTGAACCAGCTGGTGCAGGCCATCGTGACGAGCGCGCGCGCCGATGATCACGTCCTGGTGATGAGCAACGGCGGCTTCGGCGGCATTCACGCCAAGTTGCTGCAAGCGTTGTCTGCGGGGCGCTAGCGGCTCTGCCACGCCCGCCGCTGGGAGCGCAACGGGCGCGCCACGGCGCAGGTGAAGGCCAACGCGAAGCCTGGCGGCGCTGGGGCTAACTCCCTCTACTCTCAACCCCCTGACCTGGCTGGCCAACTCTGCCTCTCTACCGGGCTTGATAAATGCGAATCGATCGCATTATGATTCGCATGCCACGTGTCGGAGTTCCTTGCGCGGCCCTTACAGGTGGCTCCGGACCGGAACACAAGCGACTAAAAGGAAAGGGGAAACAATGAAACTCAGAAGAAAGCAAGCCTCGTCTTGGACGCACCTGACCGCGGTAGCCATCGGCATGCTCGCCGCTGGGGCCACATCCGCGCAGGACCAACCGCCTAGCCAGGAGGAGATGTGGCGCATCATCCAGGAGCAGCAGAAGGCGATGGACGAGCAAAAGCGCGAGATCGAGCGCCTGAAAGCCCGGGCCAACGAGACCGACGAGAAGGTCGAGGCCACCGGCGAGCGCGTCGAACAGGTTGCAGCCAAGGAGCCAAGCGGGGGAGGGATGGTCGAAGGCTGGTGGAACAAGACGACCATCGGCGGCTACGGTGAGTTGCACTACAACGGCGGCCAGCGAGACGAGATCGACTTCCACCGATTCGTGCTGTATTTCGGTCACGAGTTCACCGACCGCATCCGCTTCTTCTCGGAAGTCGAGCTGGAGCATTCGCTGTCGGGCGACGGCGAGCCCGGCGAGGTCGAGCTGGAGCAGGCTTACGTCGAGTTCGACTTCACCGAGCGCACGCAGGCGAAGGTCGGCCTGTTCCTTCTGCCAATCGGCATCCTCAACGAAACGCACGAACCGCCGACCTTCTTCGGCGTGGAGCGCAACATCGTGGAGACCAACATTATTCCCACCACCTGGTGGGAGGGCGGTGTCGCGGGACGCGCCATCCTCGGTCGCGGATTCAGCGCCGATATCGCCTACCATTCCGGGCTCGAAGTGAGTACCACGGGCAGCGGTGCCTACCTGATTCGGGGCGGGCGCCAGAAGGTGGCCGAGGCGCCGGCAGAGGATCCCGCGGTGACCGGGCGAGTGAAGTGGACGGGAATCCCGGGGATCGAACTGGCTGTGAGTGCGCAGTACCAAGACGACATCACCCAGGGCCTCCAAGGCATCGACGCGGTGCTGCTCGAAACCCACGCCGCGATCCGCCGCGGGCCCTGGTGGCTGAGGGCGCTCTATGCGCGCTGGGATCTCGACGGCGACCAGCCCGAGGCGATCGGCCGTGACCAGCAGCACGGGTGGTACGTGGAGCCTGGATACATCTTCAACACCCGCTTCGGAGGTCTGGGCCTGTTCGCGCGGTATGCGGAAACGGACAACAACGCGGGCGATACGGCCGACTCCAAGGTGAAGGAAACCACTGTGGGTGTGAACTATTGGCCACACCCGCAGGTGGTGCTCAAGGCCGATTACCAGTTCCAGAGCGTGCCGCCGGGCATGGTCGACGACGACCGGGTCAATCTGGGAATCGGATTCATGTTTTGACGACCGGTACAAGGGGCACGCGAGGCTTTCTTCGCTTCCCCGCATGGCATGATTGGCTGCATGAGACTGATCCTCCCGACCGCGTCGCTGATTTCGGCGCTGCTGCTCTGGCCGGCACCGCTGCTGCTCTCGCCGGCGACGGCCGCCGAGGTCTACTTGCCTGCGGAAATATTTCTTGCCCAGAGCTTCGACGGCAAGGTGCCCGATCCCGAAGTGCTTTGGATCAGCGGCGAAACGCGCGACGCAGTGCAAAAGATTCTCGGCCACAGCCCTGGTGCGCTGCGCGTGCGCTACTGGGCGCGGGGTGAGCGCAGCGCGTGGATCCTTGAGGAAATCGGCAAGACCCAACCGATCACGACCGGCATCGTGGTCGACAAGGGGGCGATCGCGCGCATCGCTGTCCTCACCTATCGGGAAAGCCGCGGCTGGGAGGTGCGCTATCCGTTTTTCACGGACCAATTCAAGGGCGCCACGCTGACGGGCGGACACCAGCTCGACCGCAACATCGACGGCATTTCGGGGGCTACCCTGTCGGTGCGGGCGCTGACGCGCCTGGCGCGCGTGGCGCTGCTTCTGGACGCGACAGTCCGACAATCGAACCGGGTCGGATGAACAAGGACAGGCGGTGAGCAAGCAGCGCCAGGGGCCCGCCCACGGAAGCCGGCGGCGGTTTCTGAAGATCTCGGCGGCCATGGCGGGTGGCGCCACCTTGCGGGCTCTGCCCGCACTGTCGCAGCCCGCGCGCCACGTCCAGCATGATGTTCTGCTCGGTGCCGACACCGAAATCCAGCTGTACCATTCCGATGCACGAGTCGCGTGTGCGGCAATGGACAGGTGCTTGGCCGAAGTCCGCCGACTGGAGTCGATTTTCAGCCTCGAGCAACCGGCCTCGGCCCTGTCGCGACTGAACCGCAACGGCCGGTTGACCGATCCGCCGCCGGAACTGGTCGCGCTCCTCGACCGGGCCGCCCACTTCAGCCGCATCACTTCGGGTGCCTTCGACGTCACGGTCCAACCCCTCTGGGAGTTGTTCTCCCGCCACTTCGCGGTCAATGGCGCGGACGTGAACGGGCCGGCCGCAGGGGACATCAGGAGCGCCCTCTCCCGGGTGGGTTACCAGCAGGTGCAGGTCAGCCCCGAGCGCATCGCACTCGGTCGCGACGGGGCGGCCATCACCTTGAACGGGATCGCGCAGGGTTTCATAACGGATCGCATCACCGAGATGTTGCGGGCGCAGGGCTTCGACCATGTGCTGGTGAACATGGGAGAGATGCGCGCTTTGCGGGGCCACGCCGATGGCACGCCCTGGCGGGTGGGAGTCGCGGATCCAGACCGGCCGTGGCACAGCTTCCTGACACTGCCCCTGCTCGGCCGGGCGATTGCCACTTCCGGCGGCTACGGTACTCCCTTCGATGCGAGCGGTCGCCATCATCACCTGTTCGATCCGCGCAGCGGCACGAGCGCGAACCACTATCGCAGTGTATCGGTGCTCGCGCCCGATGCCACGACCGCGGACGCCCTGTCGACCGGGCTCTCCGCCCTCCCGCCAGAGGCGGCGCTCGCCGTCCTGGACGCGTATCCGGATGTGGGTGCATTGCTCCTGACCAAGGAGGGAGGCCTCCTGAGAACCGGAGCCGTCCCGGCCGGTCCCTGACCCCTGTGTGGTGAATGCCGGCTAGAATCTGCGCTTCCGACCATGTCCGACTTCATCCATTGGCTCGCGCCCGCCGCGATCGCTCCGGCGGCGATCGCGGCGGTCCAGCATTGCTATGCGGCGCAGTACCTGACGCTGGAGCAAGCGCAAGCGACGATCTTCCCCGAGGCACGCCGGTTCGCCGCCGCTCCCGTGCGGTTCAGCCCGGATCAGGCGCGGCAGATCGAGAAGCTTGCCGGCGCACCCGTGCGCGTGCCCGAGCAGCAGGTGTGGGAGGCGCGCTCCGATAGTCGACTCCTGGGCTGGTTCATCGTCGACGAGGTGTATGGCAAGCACGAGTTCATCACCTATGCCGTGGGCCTGAACGCCGACGGCAGCGTGCGTCAGATCGAAGTGATGGACTACCGCGAAACCTACGGGTACGAGATTCGCAACGCCGCCTGGCGCCGCCAGTTCGTCGGCAAGCGTCACGGCGACAGCCTGAAGCTGGATCAGGACATCAGGAACATCAGTGGTGCCACGCTGTCCTGCCGGCACATCGCAGAGGGGGTCAGGCGGCTGCTGGCGCTGCACGAGGTGGCGTTGCGCTGATGCCCGAAACGCTGGAATTGCGTCGTGCGCGGCCATTGCTGGGCACGCTGGTGGAGATCGCTGCTCGCGGCAGCGAGCGCGAGCATTTGGCGCGCGCGATCGACGCGGCGTTCGCCGCGGTATCGCAAGTGCATCGCCTGATGAGCTTCCACGCGCGGGGCAGCGACGTGAGCCGGCTCAACCGGCATGCGTGGCGCACGGCGTTGCGCGTGCATCCCTGGACCTACGCCGTGCTCGAGGAGGCGCAGCGCGTCGCACGGGCGAGTGACGGGCTGTTCGACGTGTCCGTGGCGCGCATCCTGGTGGCCCGGCGCTTGCTGCCGGCGCCGCGTGGCGTGCGGGTGCCCGATCGCCGCGCATGCTATCGCGATATCCGGCTGCTGCCGGGCTTTCGCGTGCGCTTCCACCGCCCGCTGTGGCTCGACCTGGGTGGCATCGCCAAGGGCTTCGCCGTGGACCGCGCGGTGCAGCGGCTGCGCAGCGTGGGCATTGACAGCGCGCTGGTGAACGCGGGCGGCGATCTGCGCTGTTTCGGCCCGATGACGCAACGCGTGCACGTGCGCGACCCGCAAGCGCCATCGCGTCTGCTGCCGCTTGCCGATCTCGCCAGCGGCGCCATCGCGACCAGCGCGGCTTACTTCACCCGGGAACGCCGCGCGGGACGAGACGTTTGCGCGCAAGTCGACCCGCGCGGGGGCGGCGGCGTGCCCGCCGGCAGCGTTTCGGTGGCCGCACGCCGTTGCATCACCGCCGACGCCTGGACCAAGGTACTGCTGCTGGGCGGCGCGCGCTTCCTCGGTCGCGCGCGGCGCGCCGGAGCGGTCGCGCGTCTGATCGGCTGAGGACCCGCGCATGCGTCTGTCCATGGGACATCGGCAGTGGATCTACTGGGCCGCCGCACTGCTCTTCGGCAGCGGCGCGCTGTGGCTGATCTGCCACTATCTCCTGCGAATCGAGGGCGAGCTCGGACCGGCCCCGCACCCGCTGGAGTCGTGGGCCCTGCGCGTGCACGGCGGCGCCGCGATGCTGGCGCTGGTGGTGGCGGGTTCGCTGCTTCCTATTCACGTGCGTCGCGCTTGGCATCAGCGGCGCAATCTCCTGCCCGGCATCCTGCTCGCCGGAGTGTTGCTGCTGCTCACCGCGACCGGCTACGCCCTGTACTACTTCGGTGGGGAACAGGCGCGTGCGCTGATCAGCGTGTTGCACTGGGGTGTCGGACTGGGCGCGCCGGCTCTGTTGCTGTGGCACATCGCTTCCGGCCGCGCGACGCTGGCGGGCAGACACGGCGCATCGCGGAAAACGCCCGCCACCGAGCCGCGTCGCGCCGACGACGGACGCGTTGCATGACATGCTGATCTACGTGCACGGCTTCAACAGCTCCCCGGCATCGACCAAGGCGCGCCAGCTGCGCACCGCGCTCGAGGCGCTGGGCCGCGCGGGCGAGTTCGCCTGCCCGGCACTGCCGGACCGTCCGGCGCGCGCGATCGCGCTGCTCGAGGCGCAGATGGCGCATGCGCCGGCTGCAAGCATCACCCTGGTCGGAAGCTCGCTCGGCGGGTACTACTCCACCTGGCTTGCCGAGCGGCACGGGGTGCGCGCGGTGCTGGTAAATCCGGCGATCACACCGCACGAAGGACTGCGCGCCTACCTTGGCCCGCAAACCAATCTGCACACCGGCGCGCGCTACGAGCTGACCGAGCAGCACCTCGACGAGCTGCGCGCGCTGTTCGTGCAGCGACCCACGCGCCTCGAACGCTACTACCTCATGGTCACCACCGGTGACGAAGTGCTCGACTACCGCGCGGCGGTGGCGAAGTATGCCGGCGCCAGGCAGCTGGTGGTGCAAGGCAGCGACCACGGCTTCGCCGACTTCGAGCAGCACGTCGACGGCGTGCTGCAGTTCGCGGGCATCGGCTAGCCGCGCCCTCACGCCTCACTCCTCGTGCCTCGCGCATGAACGTCTTCTACGAAGAGGACGGCGCCTTCAAGGTCGGCGCCGTGCTCGCCGATCACAACACCTCGTTGCAGGTGGAAGCCCCGCACGGCAAGCGCAGCAAGGTGAAGGCGGCCAACGTGCTGCTGCGCTTCGAAGGCCCGATCGGGACGTTCATGGAAGAGGCGCAGAAGGCGGCCGAAGCGATCGATCTGGACTTCCTGTGGCAGTGCTCGCCGCAACTGGAGTTCGCTCACGACGCGCTCGCGCGCGACTACTACGGCCGTGTGCCGAGCGCGCTGGAATCGGCCGCGTTGCTGCTGCGCCTGCATGGGGCGCCGATGTACTTCTACCGCAAAGGCAAGGGCCGTTACAAGCCGGCTCCGCCCGAAGCCCTCAAGGCGGCGCTCGCCAGCGTGGAGCGCAAGCGCCAGCAGGCCCTGCAGCAGGCGCGCTATCTGGAGCAGCTCGCCGCGTTCCAGCTCCCCCAGGAGTTCGCGGCGCGGCTGCCGGAACTGCTGTACCGCCCCGACCGCAACACGGTCGAAGTCAAGGCGCTGGAAGAGGCGGCCAGCGCCGCCGGGATGTCCACGGCGCACCTGCTCGAGAAGTGCGGCGCGATCCCGTCCTCCGAGGCCTATCACCTGCAGCGCTTCCTGCTGGAGCACTTCCCGCAGGGTATCGAAGCGCCGGCGGCGCAGGAAGTGATCGAACCCGCCGAGCTGCCGCTGGCGCCGGTGCAGGCGTTCAGCATCGACGACGCGACCACCACGGAGATCGACGATGCGTTCTCGGTGCGGCCGCGTCCGGCCGGCGGCTGGGAAATCGGCGTGCACATCGCCGCCCCCGCGCTCGCCGTTGCGCCCGGCTCGCCGCTCGATGTCAGCGCGTCGGCGCGCCTGTCCACGGTGTACATGCCGGGGGCCAAGATCACCATGCTGCCCGCGGCCGTCATCGAGCGCTACACGCTGTCCGAGCAACGGATCGTACCGACGGTGTCGCTGTACCTCGAGCTCGGGCCCGATCTGCGGCTGCTCGCCACGCGCAGCGCCGTCGAGAAAGTGCGCGTGGCCGCCAATCTGCGGCACGACGCGCTCGAGGAGCAGTTCAACGAGGAATCCCTGGCCGCGGGACGGCAGGATTTCGCTTTCGCCGCCGAGCTGAAGCTGCTGTGGGACCTGGCCGGCGTGCTGGAGGCCGGCCGCGGGCGGCAGGAGAACCAGCGCACGCTGAACATGGACTACAGCTTCTACGTGGAGGACGAGCGCGTGCGCATCGTGCAGCGCAAACGCGGCTCTCCCATCGACAAGCTGGTCTCCGAGCTGATGATCTTCGTCAACGCCGAATGGGGCCGGCTGCTGGCGGAGGCGGGCGTGCCCGCCATCTACCGGGCCCAGGGGAACGGCAAGGTGCGCATGTCCACCGTGCCCTCGCCGCATCAGGGGCTGGGCGTGTCGTATTACATCTGGGCCAGCTCCCCGCTGCGCCGCTACGTGGACCTGGTGAACCAGCGCCAGCTGGTGGCCTGGATCCGCGGCGAAGAGCCGCCTTACCCGCCGAAAAGCGAGCGCATGCTGACCGCCATGCGCGACTTCGAGCAGGCCTATGAGGTCTACGCCGAGTTCCAGCGCGGCATGGAACGGTACTGGTGTCTGCGCTGGCTGCTCCAGGAAGCGGTGCACTCGACCTCGGCGGAGGTACTCCGAGAAAACCTGGTCAAGATCGACGACATCCCCCTGATCGCCAAGGTGCACGGGCTGCCGCTGCTGGCGCCCGGCAGCCGGGTGCAGGTGGAGATCTCGGACATCGACCTGCTGTCGCTGGAGCTTCGCGTGCAGTACCGGGCCACAATGCCGGCGGCGGTGCCATGACAGTGGCCCGAGGCTTGCATACAATGGCGCAACCCATGACGCCATGGCTTGCGCGTTGCCCGCTTCTCCTTATCGCCTGAGCGCCGGTCGGGCCGACCTGCCCGAGGATCTTTACACCCCCGACTTCCCGCCCCCTTCCGCGAGCGGCCCGCTGGGGCTCGCTCTGGCCGGGTCGCTGCTGTTTCACGCCGTGCTGCTGTCGATTCACTTCGACTACCCCGACGTCAGCCGATTAAAGGGGCCGCCGCCCACCATCGAAGTGGTGCTGGTGAACAGCAAATCGGCCACGCGCCCGCGCAACGCCGAATTGCTGGCCCAGGCCGATCTCGACGGCGGCGGCAACACCAGCGAGCGGCGGCGCGCCAAGAGCAACCTGCCTGCGATTCCGGACATGCCCTCGGAGACCCAGCTCGCGCTGGCCGCTCGGCGAGTGCAGCAACTCGAGCAGGAGGCGCAGCGCCTGCTCACCCGGCTGGAGCAGAGCGAGCGCACGGTGAACCCGACCACGCTGCCGATCGAGCAGCTGATCAAGGCCGACGCGGAAAAGCTCACCGACCTGCCCGATCGGCAGCTGCAGATCGCCAGGCTCGAGGCCGAGATCGCGCGCGAGTGGCAGAGCTATCAGGAGCTGCCCAAGCGCAAGTTCGTCGGCGCGCGCACCCAGGGCGTGATCTACGCCGAATACGTGGACGAATGGCGCCAGCGCATCGAGCGCGTGGGCACCGCCAACTTCCCGTCCGAGGCGCGCGAGCGCGCCGAGTTCGGCACGGCGCTGGTCACGGTGGCGATCCGCGCCGACGGCAGCGTTGAGAAGGTCGAGATCGACCGCTCCTCGGGCTCGAGCGTGCTGGACGCGGCGGTCGAGCGCATCGTGGCGCTCGCCGGGCCGTTCAAGCCGTTCCCGGCGAAGGTGCGGCACGAAACCGATATCCTGCACATCACGCGCAGCTGGTCGTTCACCCGCACCGATCTGCTGGTGCAGTGATGGCGGATCGCTACGCCGTCGTCGGCAATCCGGTGGCGCACAGCAAGTCGCCGCTGATCCACGCCGAGTTCGCGCGCCAGACCGGGCAGGACATCGAGTACGGCAGGCTGCTGGCGCCGCTCGACGGCTTTCGCGCCGCGGTCGACGCCTTCCGGCGCGAGGGTGGGCGCGGCCTCAACGTGACGTTGCCGTTCAAGCTGGAGGCCTTCGCGCTCGCCGATCGCCGCAGCCAGCGCGCGCTCGACGCCGAAGCGGCCAACACGCTCAAGTTCGATGCCGACTCGATCTTCGCCGACAACACCGACGGCGTCGGCTTGCTGCGCGATCTCGAGGTGAACCTGCGCTTCCCGCTCGCCGGGCGCCGCGTCATGCTGATGGGCGCGGGCGGCGCCGCGCAGGGCACCCTGGGACCGCTGATCGCGGCACGACCGGCGCTGCTTACCATCGCCAACCGCACGCTGGACAAGGCGCAGCGGCTGGTGGCGCGCTTCAGCGCCGCGGCGAGCGCCTCGGGCACGCGGCTGCAGGCGAGCAGTTACGAAGCGCTCGCCGGCCGCGGTTTCGATCTGGTCGTGAACGCCACCTCGGCTGGTCTGCACGGCGTGCTTCCCGAGCTGCCCGGCGGTGTGTTCGCCAGCGGCGCGCTCGCCTACGACATGATGTACGGCAACGGCCTGACCGCGTTTCTGCAACGTGCGCAAGGCCTGGGCGCGGCACGCCTGGCCGACGGCATCGGCATGCTGGTGGAGCAGGCCGCCGAATCGTTCCTGATCTGGCGTGGGGTGCGCCCGCATACCGCGCCTGTCATCGCGCAGCTCACCACGCTGTGAAGAAGAGGGGGCGCTGGAGCGGGCGCCTGACGCTGCTCGTCCTGGGTGGGGTGCTGCTGTACCAGCTGTGGATCTTTTCCCACGTGGTGTGGTGGAACTTCTTCAATCCCTCCACCAGCGCCTTCATGCAGAGCCGGCTGGAGCTGATGCAGGACAAAGACCCGCAGGCGAAGCTGCGCCACAAATGGGTGGGTTACAGCAAGGTCTCGCTCAATCTCAAGCGCGCCCTGGTGGCCGCCGAGGATGCCAACTTCATGGAGCACGAGGGCTTCGACTGGGACGCCATCCAGCAGGCCTACGCAAGGAACCTGAAGAAAGGACGGGTGGTGGCGGGCGGCTCCACCATCAGCCAGCAGCTGGCGAAGAACCTGTTCCTGTCCAGCCGCAGAAGCGCGGTGCGCAAGCTCCAGGAGGCGCTCATCACCGTCATGATCGAAACCGTGATGAGCAAGCGCCGCATCTTCGAGATCTACCTCAACATCATCGAGTGGGGCGACGGCGTGTTCGGCGCCGAGGCGGCATCGCGCCACTACTTCAAGAAGAGCGCTGCGCATCTGGACGCCTGGGAAGCGGCATACCTGGCTGCGATGGTGCCCAACCCGCGCTACTACGACCGCAACCGCAACACCGCCTACCTGCAGGGTAAGACCAATCTGATCCTCGGCCGCATGCCCGCGGCCGAGGTGCCGTGATGCCCGAGCTGCCCGACATCGTGGTCTACCTCGAAGCGCTCGAACAGCGCATCGCCGGCGCGACGCTGGTGCGCGTGCGGCTGCTCAGCCCGTTTCTGCTGCGCACCGCCACGCCGCCGATCGGCGCCGCGGAAGGCAAGCGCGTCGAGCGGCTCCGGCGCATCGGCAAGCGCATCGTCATCGGCCTGGAGGGCGAGCTGTTCATGGTGTTGCACTTGATGATCGCCGGGCGGTTGCGCTGGCTCGCGCCCAACGACAAGCCACCCGGGCGCATCACGCTGGCGCTATTTGAGTTCACCGGTCCGCAGCCCGGCACGCTCGCGCTCACCGAGGCCGGCACCAAGCGTCGCGCGTCGCTGCACCTGGTGCAGGGCGAACAGGCGCTGGCGCAGTTCCAGGCCGGCGGCCTGGAGCCGCTCGCCTGCGACCTGGCGGGCTTCGCGCAGCGGCTCACCCGGGAGAACCACACCTTGAAACGCGCTCTCACCGATCCGCGCTTGTTCAGCGGCATCGGCAACGCCTACTCCGACGAGATCCTGCATCGGGCGAAGCTCTCACCGGTGGCCTTGACCGGAGCTCTCAGCGCGGAACAGACCGAGCGGCTGTACCTCGCCACGCGCGCCACGCTCGCGGACTGGACGCAGCGGCTGCGCAGTGCGGCGGGCGCGGCATTCCCGGACAAGGTGAGCGCTTTTCGCGAGGGGATGGCGGTGCACGGACGCTTCGGCCAGCCCTGCCCGGCGTGCGGCGCGCCGGTGCAGCGCATCGTGTACGCCGAGAACGAGACCAACTACTGTGCGCGCTGCCAGACCGGCGGCAGAATCCTGGCGGATCGCGCGCTATCGCGCCTGCTCAAGAGAAGCTGGCCACGCGATATCGACGAGCTAGAGTAGGCGTGGGGGGTGCGTATCGGAGCGGGCCGCGCTCGTCACGGGCGCGCGCAACGCCCGGCTCAGGTCAGCTCTTCTATCCGGAAGCGCGCGATCTCGAAATCCTCGCCCGCTTCGGTGATCGCCACCGGATGCAGCCGGTAGCGGCGATCGTAGGCCTGCATTTCGAGCGTGCGCCTGGGGGAGAACAGATCCGGGCGCAGCAGCAAAGTGGCCTCGCCGCTGAGCGTCGTGGTTGCAGGCAGCAGGATGCACAATTCGCCATCGGACGCGTGGGAGCCGCCCTCCGGGCGCTTTGGGAACAGCGTCACCGCGGCGCCGCCGGTGGCGAGCATCTGGATGCCGACGTAGCGGTTGCCCTGCTCGTCACCGACCACGCGCCGCACGATGCCCACACCCCAGGCCACTCCCTCCTCGCGTCGCACGCCCACCAGGCAGCCCACGCGCAGCCAACCTCCGAGCGCCTTCGGCACGAAGGCGCCGAAGCCGTTCGGGCTCTCGTTCTCGAGGACCCACTCCTCGTCGTTGCTGACGAAGGCCGATTCGAAGAATAGTCCGCCCGCGTTGGCCACCACTTCGCCGAACTCGTGCACCACGGTGACGTGCTCGGTGCGCTGGCGGCGCGGTTCCTTGCGCTCGGGCAAGCTGGCCGCCCAGTAGCGCGCCAGATGCTGCAACGTGTCCAGCACCACCGGCGGGTCGAGCTGCAGCCCCAGGTTCATCTCCTCGGGCACTCGCCCGCCGCGCTCGATCTGCGCCACGTAGCGCGCGACGCGGGCGGCGGCCTCGCCGGCGCCGAAGAAGCGCGTCTGCGGGCTCACGGCGATGCTCGGCGGCAGCCGGCCGGGCGGGAAGGTGGCCGCCAGATCGATCACGTAATGCAGTCCGCTGCCGGGGCGGCTGCCCAGGACGAAAGCGTCCGCGCACTGCGCGATGATCCGGTCCGCCAGCTCCACCTGCACCGGCAGCAGTCCATCGGGGGCGGACACGGTCAGCATCAGCGGGCGCAGCAGCTCGCGCTCGCAGGACGACTCGCGCCGCTCGCCGCGATAGAGCGTGAGCAGCCACGGCGCGAAGCCGAGCGCTTCCGAAGCGGTGTACAGGCGGGCCAGGTGCTCCCACACCTGGTGCTCGACCGGCCCGTAGCGCAGCAGCGCCCACTTGAGCTGGGCGCCGCAGGCGCGAATCGCGCGTGCGGCGATCTTCGGCAGCAAGGGCTTGAGCGCGGCGCCGCCCACCGCGCCGACCTCGAACTTGGCCACGCAGAAACGGTAGCCCTCCGCGAGCTGGGTCAGGAACGTGTGCGCCGCGTACCAGAGCCGGTGCTGCTGGAAGCGCGTGAGGCGGGTGCTGTGGGTGACGTAGTCGTAGTTGAGCTTGCGCAGGAATGGCCGCGCGCTGCGGTCGAGCAGCTCTACGATCTCGAAGGCACGGATCGGCTTGAGCCGCTCCGCGGTTTTGACCGCGTCCAGATAGGCGGCAAGCTCCTCCAGCGCGCGGAATGGCCCCTTGTCGGCCAGATCGCCGAGGAGCTGGCGCGCGTCTTCTTTGTCTTCTAGCGGATGGTCCGAGACGCCGGCCCGGATCCAGCGGAGCATGGGTTGCCCTCCATAGGCGCGGCCATGGCGCAAGTTCCATGCCATTGGTCCCGTATAATTTCCTTCCCGGACCCCCGCGCCCGCCCATGTTCGTCCATCCCGAATTCGATCCCGTCGCCATCCAAATCGGCCCCGTCGCGATCCGCTGGTATGGATTGATGTACCTGGTGGGCTTCGTCGGTGGGTTGCTGCTCGCCCGCTGGCGCGCGCGCCGGCATCCCGAGATGGGCTGGGAAACGCACGATACCGACGATCTGCTGTTCTACTGCATCCTCGGTGTGGTGCTGGGCGGACGGCTGGGATATGTGCTGTTCTACAAGCTCGGCGAGTACCTGCATGACCCGATCCGGATCCTGTATCTGTGGGAAGGCGGCATGTCCTTCCACGGCGGTTTCCTCGGCGTGATCCTGGCGCTGGCCTGGTATGCCAGGCGCAGCCGGCGGCACTGGTTCGCGGTCACCGACTTCCTCGCCCCGCTGGCGCCAATCGGTCTGGGAGCGGGGCGGCTCGGCAACTTCATCAACGGCGAGCTGTGGGGCCGTCCCACCGACGTGCCCTGGGCCATGATCTTCCCCACCGTCGACAGCCAGCCGCGGCACCCGTCGCAACTCTACGAGTTCGCGCTCGAAGGTGTGCTGCTGTTCGCGATCCTCTGGCTGTTTGCCAGACGGCCGCGCCCCTTGGGTGTGGTGTCGGCGGTGTTCCTGATCGCCTACGGTGCGCTGCGCTTCCTGGTGGAGTTCACGCGCGAGCCGGACGCATTTCTGGGGACGCTGGCGCTCGGGCTGAGCATGGGCCAGTGGCTGAGTCTGCCGATGTTCGTCGGCGGTGTGGTGATGTTGGTCTGGGCGTATCGTCGGCAGCGGCGGTAGGTCGAGGGTTTGTTGTACAATGCGCCGCTTCGCCGGGGCTGCCGAGCGAAGCCGCGATGGGGTGGTAGCTCAGCTGGGAGAGCGTCGCGTTCGCAATGCGAAGGTCGAGGGTTCGATCCCCTTCCACTCCACCACCCATGCCAGGGCCCGCCATGCGCGGGCCTTGTTGCTGGCGCATCCGATATCGCTGCTCGCTCAGCCGGCGATCCCCAGCGGGCCGCGCGGCCCAAGCCTTGTACGAATAAGCAGCTCACAGCTGCTCCCGGCGCCCGGCCAATGCAGCGAAGGAAAGTCAGTGCAAGGTCAAGCGCCAACGGCTGCCGGGCGTCTGCGCTGGCATTTGGTTTGCTGATGGAATCTCACCGCTGCACACGGAGGGCGGGGAGTTGTCGTGGGCGTGAGACGCGTCCCAACCCTCATGCTATGCTTGAATCGTAGCTTCGACATCCTAGGGAGCTGAGCGG
>DATBMG010000245.1:0-17141 GCA_036554965.1 Burkholderiales bacterium | reverse complement strand
TTGCCGGCGAGCTGGATGGTCAGCGTGCCGCGCGAGCGGCCAGTGCCGAAGTCGCGGTAGAAGGCCGCGCCGCGCTCGAGAATGATCGGCACGCTGGCCAGCGTGACCACGTTGTTGACCACCGTGGGTTTGCCGAACAGGCCCTGGATCGCAGGCAGCGGCGGCTTGAAGCGCACCTGACCGCGCTTGCCCTCCAGGCTTTCCAGCAACGAGGTCTCCTCGCCGCAGATGTAGGCACCGGCGCCGCGCCGCACTTCCAGCTCGAAGGCTTTGCCGCTGCCGATCACGTCGTGGCCGAGGTACCCGGCGCCGCGCGCCCGGTCGATCGCCTGTTCCAGCGCGCGTTCGGCCAGCGGGTACTCGGAGCGCACATAGATGTAGCCGGCGCTCGCGCCCACGGCGAGTCCCGCGATGATCATGCCCTCGATCAGGACGTAGGGATCGCCTTCCATGAGCATGCGGTCGGCGAAGGTGCCCGAGTCGCCTTCGTCGGCGTTGCAGACGATGTACTTCCGGTCGGCCGGCGCATTGAGCGCCGTGCGCCACTTGATGCCGGCCGGGAACGCTGCGCCGCCGCGCCCGCGCAGGCCCGACTGCACGACCTGTTCGACGATGTCCGCGGGTTGCATCGCCACCGCATGGCGCAACCCTTGCCAGCCGCCGTGCGCTGCGTAGTCCTCGAGGCTCAGCGGATCGATCACGCCGCAGCGCGCGAAGGTGAGCCGCTCCTGGCTCTTCAGGTAGGCGATATCCGCGGTCGGGCCGAGCGCGAGACGGTGCATGCCGCCCTGCAGGAAGCCGGCGTCGAACAGCCCGGGCACGTCCTCGGGCTGCACCGGGCCGTAGGCTACGCGTCGCGCGGCAACCTGCACTTCCACCAGCGGCTCCAGCCAGAACAGCCCGCGCGAGCCGTTGCGGACGATGCGCACCGGCGCGCGCCGCTCGGCGGCAAGACGCGCGATTTCATCGGCGACGGCGTCGGCGCCGAGCGAGACGGCGGTCGTATCGCGCGGAACGAACACGGCGACGGCATCGCCCGCCGCCGGCATCGCGTTGCGGCTATCGGCCGAGGTGCGCGCCGGCGACGGCGCGCTGCCGCGAGCCGCGCCCAGCAGCGCGTCGAAGCGCCCCGGCGTCACTCGCCCGTGCACCTGTCCGTCGATCATCACCGCCGGAGAGCACGCGCAGTTGCCCAGGCAATACACGGGGTCCAGCGTAACCGCGGCGTCCTCGGTGGTCTGGTGCCAGTCGATCCCGAGCCGCACCCTCGCGTGCTGCTCGAGCGCGACGCCGTCCATCGACTGGCAGGCCTCGGCGCGGCACACGCGCACCCGATGCCGCCCCGGAGGCGATGTGCGGAAATCGTGATAGAAGCTGATGACCCCGTGTACCTCCGCGCGCGACAGGTTGAGCGCCAACGCGATCCCACCGACGGCGCTCGGCGGCACGTAACCGATCGCGTCCTGGACCGCATGCAGGATCGGCAGCAGTGCACCGGGCCGATGGCGGTGCGCGGCGATGGCTTGCTCGACGGCGCGTTCTGAGGGTAGCGGGTCCACGTGCGCTGGAGGCGCTAGATGCACGAATCGAGACAATTAGACTCCAATCGACCAGTCCGTACAAGCCAACAGCGTGCCGGCTCCGGGAGCGGGCGGCCGGCGCGGACAGCTCTCCGGCAGACCCGTCGGCGCCGCTCAGGGTCCGTACGTGAGGCTGCGCGCCTTGCCCCAGAACACGCGATAGGACAGCAGCGTGTAGGCGACGATCAAGGGCAGCACGATGCAGGCGCCGATGAACACGAACCACAGCGACTTCTCGGCGGCCGCCGCCTGCCATACCGTCAGGCGGTCGATGACCAGGTAGGGGAACAGACTGTACGCCAGGCCGGCGAAGGCGAACACGAAGACCCACACGGCAAGCACGAACGGCAGCCAGTCGGCGCGTGTCCTGCCCGACTGCAGCCGACTCACGCAGCTCCAGATGGCAACGCAAGCGGCCGCGGTGAGCAGCGGCAGTGGGGCGAGGAGCGCGATGCGCGGCCAGTCGAACCACTTGTGCAGAATGCGCGGGCTGGCGAGCGGCGTGGCGAGGCTGATCGCCGCCACGCCGGCGGCCGCGCCGATCAGCGCGAGCTTGCTCCAGCGCAGGGCCTTCAAGCGCAGTTCGCCCTCGGTCTTGATCACCAGCCAGGTCGCCCCGAGCAGCGCGTATCCGCACGCCAGCCCGACCCCGACCAGCAAGCCGAACAGCGCGAACCCGGGTCCGCTGGCGAAGCCGGTGATCACGCCGGCGAGCATCGCTCCCTGCGCCACCGACGCGAGCAGCGAACCGACGAAGAACAGGCGGTTCCACACCTCGCGGTGCCAGCCGGTGGCCTTGAAGCGCAGCTCGAAAGCCACACCGCGCAGCACCAGGCCGCAGAGCATCGCCGCCACCGGCAGGTAGAGCGAGGACAGCACCACGCCGTGCGCCAGCGGGAAGGCGACCAACAGGATGCCCACACCGAGCACCAGCCAGGTCTCATTCGCGTCCCAGAACGGGCCGATGGAGGACACCATCACGTCCTGCTCGGCGCGCTGGCCGCCGGGCAGTAGAATGCCCACACCCAGATCGAAACCGTCGAGGATCACGTAGGCCAGGATCGCCAGGCCCATCAGGATCGCGAAGATCAGCGGCAGATCGAGGCTCATGTGCGCGCCCCTCAGGCCACCGTCCCGGTGGGCTGCAGCTCGCCCGAGGGTGGGATCACCGGCGCATCGCCGGCGGCGCTGCGCGCAAGTTGCGTCAGCACCACGAGGTAGGAGATGAGCAGCAGCGCGTACACCAGCGCGTAGCCGACCAGCGTGATCGCGATGTTGCCCGCCGGCACGCTGGAGGCCGTCTCCGCCGTGGTGATCACGCCGTACACCAGGTAGGGTTGCCGCCCGATCTCGGTCACCAGCCAGCCGGCCAGGGTCGCCACCCAGCCGGAAAAGGTCATGAGCGCAAACGCGACCAGCATCCACGGCGGGATGCGGCGCTTCGCCGCCAGGTAGCCGCGCGCCAGCCATGACAGCAGGAGCATGAGCACGCCGGTGCCGACCATCACGCGGAAGGCGAAGAACACCGGGCGTACCGGCGGATGCTTGTCCGCGAACCGGTCCAGCCCTTGCAGCTCGGCGTTCCAGTCGTGGCGCAGGATGAAGCTGGCGCCGCCGGGGATCTCGATGGCGTAATGGTTGCGCCGCTCCTCGGGGTCAGGCCAGGCGAACAGCACCAGCGGGACGCGCGCGCTGGAGGTCCAGATGCCTTCGACGGCCGCGATCTTGGCCGGCTGATGCTCGAGGGTGTTCAACCCGTGCAGATCGCCGACCGCGATCTGAATCGGGATCAGGATCGCACCGACTGCGGTCCCGGCGCGGAACATGCGCCAGGCGGGCTCGTGCGCGTGGTTGCGCAGCAACTGAAAGGCCGACACGCCGGCGATCAGGAACGCCGCCGTGAGCCCCGAGGCCAGCAGCATGTGGGCCAAGCGGTAGGGAAAACTGGGATTGAAGACGACGTCCCACCAGCTCACCACGTGCAAGGCGCCGTCGATCACTTCGAAGCCCTGCGGTGTCTGCATCCAGGAGTTGAGCGCCAGGATCCAGAACGCCGAGCCGGTGGTGCCGGCCGCCACCAGCACGGCGGACAGGGTGTGCAGCCAGCGCGGCACGCGCTCGCGACCGAACAGCATCACGCCGAGGAAGGTCGCCTCCAGAAAGAACGCGGTCAGGACTTCGTAGCCGAGCAGCGGTCCCGCGACGTTGCCCGCTTTTTGCATGAAGCCGGGCCAGTTGGTGCCGAACTGGAAGCTCATCACGATGCCGGACACCACTCCCAGCGCGAATGACAGCGCGAAGATCTTGACCCACAGCTCGTACGCCTTCAGCGCCCAGCCGGCGCCCGGGCGGTCGGCGCGCACGCGCAGGTACACCAGGAACCAGGCGAGCGCGATGGTGATGCTGGGGAACAGTATGTGGAACGCGATGTTCAGCCCGAACTGGGCGCGGGCGAGCAGCAGAGGGTCGTCGAACATGATCGAGGATTATGCAAGAATTCGGCAGGCTCGTTGACCGGGAGACGAACGTGCGCGCGATGCGACCTGCAGCGCTGACGCTGGGCCCCGTGGGGTTGATTCTGGCCGGTGCGTTGATCGCTGCGGACGGCGATGCGCCGCAGGCGCTCGCGCTCGCCGGTGGTGCGCTCACCACCGCGGAGACCGGACCGCGCGCCTACGAGCAGCTCTCGCTCACGCTCAGCCAGGCGGAGTATCGCCAGATCGCCGATGGACGCACCTTCTACGACACGCGCTGGGCCTTCTACTGGTTCGAGCAGGGCCTGTGGGGCAGGGGACCCACGTCCAACGCCGACGCGTGCGCCACCTGCCATCGCGCGAACGGCCGCGGCGCGCCGCCGCGCGACGGCGAGCGCGATGACACCTTCGTGGTCCAGATCGGTGTTGCCGGGAAGGACGCCAACGGCGGCCCGCGGCCCCATCCCAACTATGGCGTGCAGCTGCAGACTCAAGGCGTGCCGCGCCTGATCGCACCCGAGGCGCGCATCGCCTTCGACTGGAGCACGCATGCCGAGCCCTTCGCCGACGGCGAGACCGTCGAGCTGCGCGCGCCGCGGGTGCGGATCGAGAATCTCGCGTACGGACCGCTCGGCGACGGCATCATGATTTCCGCGCGGGTCGCTCCGCCGGTGATCGGCGTGGGCCTGCTCGATGCCGTACCGGAGGATGCCATCCTCGCGCTCGCGGCGCGCGCCGCGCCGGAAGGCATCAGCGGCCGGCCGAACCGGGTGTGGGACGTCGAGGGCAAGCGCGTCGCGCTCGGGCGCTTCGGCCTGAAGGCCAACCACCCGACGCTGCGCCAGCAGGTGGCGGCAGCGTTCATCGAGGACATCGGCCTGTCCAGCGAGCTGTTTCCCGAGCAGAACTGCCCGGGTGCGCAGCAGTACTGCCGCGAGATGATGGTGGCGGGCAGGCCCGAGATCACCGAATACCGCCTCAAGGCCGTCGAATCCCTGCTGCGCTTCGGTGCGGTGCCGGCGCGTCGCAATTCCGACGATGCCGCCGTTCGACGTGGCGAAATGCTGTTCGCGCAAGCGCAGTGCGCCGCCTGCCACGTGCCCGAGCTGCGCACCGGCGAGGTGCCGGGGCAGCCCGCACTGTCGCACCAGGTGATCCAGCCCTACACCGATCTGCTGCTGCACGACATGGGCGAAGCGCTTGCCGACAACCGGCCCGACTTCGAGGCCAGCGGGCGCGAGTGGCGCACGCCGCCGCTGTGGGGTATCGGACTGACGCACACGGTCAACGGCAACGCCAACTATCTGCACGACGGCCGTGCGCGCACGCTGGTCGAGGCGATCCTGTGGCACGGCGGCGAAGCGGCCGCGTCGCGCGAGGCGTTCAAGGCGATGGCCAGGGCCGAGCGCGAAGCGCTGCTGCGTTTTCTCGAGTCGCTCTAGCCGCCGTCAAGATCGAATCCGTGCGCCCGCAGCGGCTGCCACGTCATTCTCGGCTTCGATCGGCTGGAGCTAGCCGGCCACGCTCACCGCCAGGACGTGCGCCCCGGTGGCTGCCACGGGCTCCTGCGCAGAGCGCCCGCTGGACACGCCGCGTGGACGACGAGCTGCCTTCGGGCACGACTAGTGTTCTGCCGACGGGGCGATTCGACGACGCCGAAGGTCGGTCATGCCCGCAGCACCAGCTCCTGCCGTACGCCGCGACATTCCAGCTCGACCTCGGCGCCGATGATGGGCGGGCGTGCGACATGCACACGCACGCCGCGCGCCGCCGCGCCGTGCAGTCCCGGCACCACCACCGAGTCCATCAGCCCCGGGATGTCCTGCACCACGCACAGGTCGATGTGCGTGGCGGCGCTCCAGTCGAGCTCCAGCATGGCGAGGCGCTCGGTGATCACGTCCACGCAGTGCTGCAGGCGTGCGCGCATGCCGGCGGCCGACACGTCGCCCTCGGCGACGATCTTGCCGCGCGCGTCGATGTCGGCGGTGCCCGATACGCAAAACGTGGTGCCGGTGCTGGCGCCGGGCACGCAATAGGAGAAGGCGTGCAGCGAAGGCACCTTGGGTGCGTCGCGGCCGGGTGCGACGTTAGTGCGGCACACGGCGCTGTAGTTGCCCAGCAGCAGCTCGCGCTTGCGCAAGTGCTCGACGTAGGGCGCGTTGAAGGCGCGGAAGCCGTCCAGCGTTAGCTGCTGCGGAATGCGCAGCTCCATCCCGCACAGCGCCTGCACCGGACGGCCGAGCGACTTCAGGTGCGCCTCGATGAGGCCCCAGGCGTCGTCCAGGGGCACCCACGGGCTGAACAGCGCGTGCACGATCTCGTGCCCGGGGTTCGGAATCACGCCGCCGCAAAAGACCTGTCCCGCCGGCAGCACACGATAGCCGCCGGCCTCGTTGTCGAGCAGCGCAGGCGGGTTGATCCGGGCCGGGCGAGCGGCGCCGGCCATCAGGGCGCCGGCGGCAAGCGCACCCGCGCTGACGAGAAAGCGACGGCGGGTGAACGGGGCGGAGGGAAGCGCTAGGGCGGTCACCGGGGTCTCCTCAAGGGTGTTATTCTGCGGCGATTGGCACGGACCTTGAATTAAGGTTATCAGACTCTCGCCCGCTCGCCTTGCACATGCGACGCCTCATCCTGCTCCCGCCGATCGCTCTGGTCGCGTTGATCGCCGCCTGCAGCACCGTACGCCTGTCCTACGACAACGCCGACTGGCTGCTCGCGCGCATGGCCGGCCGCTATGTCGATCTCAGCGACGGCCAGGCACGGGCGTTCAAGACCGGGCTGTCGCACGTCCATGCCTGGCACCGGGCGGAGGAGCTGCCGCGTTACGCGCAGACGTTCGACCAGGCGGCGGGGCGGCTGGCGCGCGGGCTGTCGCGCGAGGACGTCGAATGGGCGGTGCAGGCCGTGCGCGGGCGCGCCCGCGTGCTGGCCGAGCGCGCCGCGGGACAGATCGCGCCGGTGCTGCGCACCCTGTCGGACCAGCAGGTCGACGAGATGGAGCGCGAGTTCGAGGAGGACAACCGGCAGTTCGCGCGCCTGCATTTACGCGGCGACAGCAGCCGGGTCACCGCGCGCCGGGCCGACTGGTTGTGCGAGAGGCTGGAAGACTGGGTCGGCGGATTGAGCGCCGAGCAGCGCGCGCGTGTGTGGGCGCTCGTCGCGGACTTCCCGGAGATGCCGCGGTTGCGGCTCGAGGAGCGCAAGCGCCGTCAGGCGGTGTTCCTGGCGCTGGTGCGCGAGCACCGCTCCAGCCCGGATCTCGATCCGCGTCTGGCGGCCTTTCTGGCTGACCCGACCGCCGGCCGCGCGGCGTCCAACCGCCATGCGATGGCGCGCTGGGAACGGCAGTTCGTGGACATGCTGGTGGAGCTGGACCGCAGCCTGACGCCCGAGCAGCGCCGCCAGGCGGTGGCCAAGCTGCGCGCATACGCGGCGGATTTCAGGACGCTGGCCGGGGAACAGGTGGCGCTGGCTCAGCCGCAATAACTGGCGGCGGCCGCGGGCCGCTATTCGCGCGGCACGTAGCGTTGCACTTCCTGGTCGATCGCGCCGAAGATCGACTTCCCTTCGCCGTCGAGCATCTCGATGCGCACGCGATCGCCGAAGCGCAGGAACGGCGTGCTTGCCTTGCCGCGTTCTAGCGTTTCCAGAGTGCGCTTTTCCGCGATGCAGGCCGAGCCGCGGCTGCGGTCGACGTTGGAAATGGTGCCCGACCCGACGATGGTTCCCGCGGCCAGCCGGCGCGTCTTGGCCGCGTGCGCGATGAGCTGCGGGAAGTCGAAAGTCATGTCCTCGCCCGCGTGCGGTCGACCGAACGGCGCGCCGTTCAGGTGCACGACGATGGGCAGGCGCACCTTTGCTCCGTCCCAGGCCTCGCCCAGCTCGTCCGGCGTCACCGCCACCGGCGAGAAGGCCGTGGACGGTTTGCCCTGAAAGAAACCGAAGCCCTTGGCCAGCTCGCCAGGGATCAGGTTCCGCAGGCTCACGTCGTTCACCAGCATCAGCAGGCGGATGGTCCCTGTGGCTGCGTCGGGCTTGGTACCCATCGGCACGTCGTCGGTGACGACGGCGACCTCCGCCTCGAGGTCGATGCCCCACTCCTCGCTTTCGGCCAGGATCGGATCGCACGGACCGATGAAGCTGTCGGACCCGCCCTGGTACATCAGCGGATCGGTCCAGAACGACGGCGGCATCTCCGCTCCGCGAGCCTTGCGCACCAGCTCCACGTGGTTCACGTAGGCGGACCCGTCGGCCCATTGATACGCGCGCGGCAAAGGCGAGTGGCAGCGTGCCGGATCGAAGGCGAAAGCATCGGCGGCGCGGCCGGTGTTGAGCAACATCGAGAGTTGCGCCAGCTTGGGTGCCTTCGCATGCCAGTCGTCCAGCACCGCCTGCAGGTTGGGCGCCACCTCGGAGGCCGCCACCGCGCGCGTCAAGTCGCGGCTGACGATGAGCAGCTTGCCGTCCCGGCCGCCGGCCTTGAGGGTCGCGAGCTTCATGCGCTTATCTTAGACGATCGTAAAGGGGTGGACGGGAACCTCACGATTTGATAACTTCGTCCCTGTCGCCCGAGACAGACAGCGATTCCCACCGCTGAATGCAAGGCGCTGATATTGCGGGAGTCTGGCGGGTCGAGAAGCCTCCGTCCGCGTGCGTTCCCGGAGTATCGCCACAACAACGCCGGGAGCTCCCAACAACAACAAGGGACGGGAGGAGACCTTTCGCGTCCCACTGGGGGCGGCCGGTTCGGCGTCCCCCTTGCTGGTCGTCTTCGAGGCCAGCGGTCGAGCCTGGAGGAGGTTCGGCCCGAGGTGTTGCTCCCGGGAGCGTGTCGTCCCCGCATGCTCACGGGGGAACCGTGCACACACGACCCGCGCGACGGGAAGGGCGTCAGCCATTCCCGTCGCGTTCTCTTCTCCGGATCGGCCTGAGCGCGGCGCTGCACGCATCGGCCGCGTGCTAACCTGAGCACACCATTACGAGGCTCGAGCGCGCGATCTTGGCGGCGGCGAAGCAGGCTGGGCCCGGCACCAGGGAGTTCCGCAAGGCTCTGCGCGACACGCTGGAGAGCGAGAGGAACGTGCTCGCCACGCACGGCGTGTTCAACATGACGCCTACCGACCACCTCGGCTTCGACCAGCGTGCGCGCGTCATGGCGCGCATCGAGAACGGCACCTGCAAGCTGATCTCGCCGTAGCGCAAACCGCGCCGTTCTGGGCGCGCTCTATGCTTGTACAGCCCTATCCGACTGCTGGATAGGAGCTTGCCATGCCCTGCAATCAGCGCGCGCGCGTGTCAGCGCTCGTCGCGACGTGCCTGATGACCATGCTCTGTGTTCTGTCCGCCGACGTTCGGGCCGGGCAAATCCTGGACGCGCTGTCCGCGCAAGCGCGGCGCACCGCGGACATGCTGGTGCGTCAGGCCGTAGTCCACGACAACTGCCCGGGACGGGCCGAGCTGGAAGACGAGGCCGCCAATTTCTACGTGGACCTGCTCTCGGAGACGCTCATGGAGCAGCCGCAGTACCGCGCGCTGGATGCAGACGGCCGGAAAGTGCTGCTGCTCAACTTGCTGCACGAGCTGCAGGAGCAAGCCGATTCCGCGCCTGCACCGGACTGCAGCAAAGGCTACGACGCCCGGCGCACCTGAGTGCCGTCAAGGCGTTGGGGGTTCGGACCGAAGTCTCTCGCATAGCGTGTGCGGCGGTGTTTCGCGCCACAAGCGTGCGCGCGGCTCTCTGATCCATGCCTTGCTGAGCAACTCATTCGCAGAGCCAGCGCCGCTCTTGCCGCCGCGCCGCGCGTAAACCCTTCGTCAGGCCGACAGCGTCCTACCGGTCCTCAGCCAGCCCGGGGCGTCGGCCCCTCGGCGCGACACCCCGCCGGTCTCCAGCACGTACGCCTAGTCCGCGATCTGCGGAGTCGCGCGCGCACGTCAGTGTGGAATTGATTGCAAAGCGTCAATTGGCCCAGCTGGCATGCAAGCTGCTGCTCGCCCGACAGCGTGGGGACCGTCCAAACAAAAGCTGTCCGCCGCGTCCGCTTTGCCTTTGACGAACAAGACAGAAACAACCATGGAGTTGGTTGACACTTCGGCCAACGCGAACTCGCTCATCCGCGGGTTCCGCTGGCTGCCACGAAGCAAGCGGATGCTGCTGATCATTTCGCCGTTCCTGGCGATCGTGGTGGTGCTGGTCTGGCTCGCCACCTTGAGCATCGACATTCTCGCCGCAGGGCGGGCGTACGTCGAAGGCGAGAGCCTGTGGTCGAAGAACCAGAAAGAAGCCGTCTTCTACCTGCTGCGTTTCGCCGAAACCCGCTCGGAATCGGACTATCGCAACTATCAGAAGGCGATGAACGTGCCCCTGGGCTTCCGCAAGGCGAGACTGGAACTCGAGAAGCGCCGGCCGGACTATGCGGTCGTGCGCCAGGGCTTCCTGGAGGGCGGGACGCACCCGGATGACATCCCCGGCGTCATCCTCCTGTACGAGCGCTTTCAACACGTCAGTTACATGAAGAGCGTGCTCGACATCTGGAGAACCGGAGACGAATTCCTGGCCAGGCTGCGCGCGGCGGCGGAAGAGCTCCACACTCTGTACACGTCCGGCCAGCTCGACCCCGAAGCGCGCGACGTGATCCTGACCCGCATCATCGACATCAACGAAGAACTCAGACCCTGGCAGAACCGGTTCTCGAACACGCTCGGCGACGCCACGCGCTGGATCCGATCCACACTGTTGATCGTGCTGCTCGCCGTTGCGGGCACGTTGATTCCGGTGGGGGTGGTCCTGACCCAGCGCATGGTCAGCCGCGTCGACCGCGCGGAACGCGAACTCAAGGAACTCAAGCTGCGGCAAGAGTACGCCGCCAAGCTTGCCTACCATGCCAGCCACGATCCGCTGACCAATCTGCTCAACCGCCTGGAGTTCGAGAACCGCCTGCGCTTGGCCTTGCATACGGCCGCGACGCAAGAGCGACAGCACGTTCTGATGTATCTGGATCTCGACCAATTCAAGATCGTGAACGACACTTGCGGGCACTCAGCGGGCGATCGACTGTTGCGACAGGTGAGCACCTTGTTGAAGCAGCGGGTGCGTGACGGCGACTCCCTCGCGCGCCTCGGGGGCGACGAGTTCGGCGTCCTTCTGGAGAACTGCCCCATGCAGGACGCCATTCGGATCGCGGACGAGCTGCGCCACTGCATCGCCGACTTCCGTTTCGTCAACGACGACCGGTCGTTCAGCATCGGCGTGAGCATCGGCGTGGTTCAGATCGCCGACGGGCTGCTCAACCTGACCGAGGTGCTCAGTGCCGCCGACGCCGCTTGCTATATGGCGAAGGAGAAGGGCCGCAACCGCGTCCAGTACTACCGCCCGCACGACAGCGATGTGTCCCTGCGGCGAGGCGAAATGGCATGGGCGTCCCGGCTGCAACGCGCCTTGCAGGAAGGACGGTTCGTGCTGTACGCGCAACGGATCATGTCCATTGCGGGACAGGCGCCCAGGCAGAACCATCATGAGCTGCTGGTGCGGATGGTCGATGACCACGGGAAGATCGTTCTGCCGATGGCGTTCATCCCGGCCGCCGAACGCTACAGCTTGATGGCGAGCATCGATCAATGGGTCATCCAGCACGCATTCGCCACGATCAGCGCGCTCGGAACGAGCGATGGGACGTACGCGATCAACGTGTCTGGCACGTCGATCGCCGACGAGCGGTTTCTCGAGTTCGTGCGCGAGCAGTTCAGGCACTACCGCATGCCGCCGCGCAGCATCTGCTTCGAGATCACGGAAACGGCGGCGATCGCCAACTTCGATAAGGCAGCGCGCTTCTTCGGCGAGATGAAATCGCTCGGCTGCCTGTTCTCGCTGGATGACTTCGGCGCCGGGATGTCCTCGTTCGGCTACCTGAAGCACTTGCCCGTGGACTTCATCAAGATCGACGGCAGCTTCGTCAAGAACGTGGCGTACGACGAGGTCGACCGCGCCACCGTCCAGGCGATCAACGACGTAGGTCATGTGATGGGCAAGAAGACGATCGGCGAGTTCGTGGACGGAGAAACGGGACTCGCCGCGCTGCGTGAGATCGGGGTCGACTTTGCCCAGGGCAACTGGATCGCGCCCCCGGTTCCGTTCACGGCACCACCGATTACAACCGCCAGGACGGTGGCGACCCCGACTGTCGCGGTCGCCGTTGCGAGCTGAGCAGCCATCGCCCTTAGACTTGTTGCCGAGAGAGCAGACCATGAATCCCAGTGCCGTGCGAAAGATTTCCTCACATCAACTGTCCGTCGCGTCGTTGTACGAATTCGTCGCGCCGCACTGGGACAAGCTGGTCAACGGGCCCTGGGCCGAGTCGGTGGCCGCTACGCGGCTGAGCGTGGAACAGATGCAGGGCTGGATTCTCCAGCTCTACCCGTTCATCCACGACTTCCCCAAGTTCCTGGCCGAAGGCTTGATCAAGGTCGAAGACGATTTCTCGCGAACCTTCTTGATCGAGAACATCCGCATCGAGAAAGCGCACGCCGATCATTGGCTGTGGATGGGAGAGGGTTTCGGCCTGGATCGGCAGCAGATGCTGGACCTGGCCGAAGGGCATACGGCGGTCCAGCGCGACGTGCAGTCGCTGACCGACTGGGTCTGGCGTGTGAACGCGAAAGGGACGCTTGCCGAGTGCGTGGCGGCGACCAGCTTCGCGATCGAAGGCGTGGCCGGCGCTCTGGCTCGAAAGATCGCCGCCGGCTTCGAAGCGTACCGCGGCAAGCCGGGCGTGGACATGAACCCGAAGACCTACAAGTGGATCCGGGAGCACGCGCACTACGACGACGAGCACCCGAAGTTTGCCTTGGAGATCGTGAAGCGCTATGCACTCACCGAGCAGATGCAGCGTCAGGTCATGCTGGCGGCCAAGCGCAGTCTGGAGCTGCTCGATCTGGCGCTGTTGACGTCGAGCAAGATGTTGCCGGCGGCGTAGCTGATCGCCTCACGCAGCGGCGTCCCATCGGAGCGATGCGGCGCAGCCCGTTGGTTCAACGCATGAGAGCGGAGTCCGGCCCACCTCTCAATCCGAGATAGGTCTGCACCACCCGCGGGTCCTCGGCCAGGTCGGTGGCCGGTCCCTCCAGCGCGACCGAGCCGGTTTCCAGCACATAAGCGTAGTCCGCCACCTGGAGCGCCGCACGTGCATTCTGCTCCACCAGCAGGATGGACACGCCGGCGGCTTTCAGGTCGCAGATGATGCGAAAGATCTCCTGCACGATCAGCGGGGCGAGTCCCAGGCTGGGCTCGTCCAGCATCAGCAGGCGCGGCTTCGCCATGAGCGCGCGGCCCAGCGCGAGCATCTGGCGCTCGCCGCCGGACAGCGTCGAGGCGAGCTGCGCGCGGCGGTCCTGCAGGCGCGGGAAACGGCGGCATACCGCATCGATCTCCGCGGGCAGATCGGCCTGACGGCGTCGGTGGAAAGCGCCCAGCGCGAGATTGTCCGCGACGCTCATCGCGCCGAACAGCTCGCGCCGCTCGGGAACCAGCGTCACCCCTTGCGCGACGCGCGCCTCGGGCTCCAGGTCGTTCAGCCGCTGACCCTGGTAGAACACCTCTCCACGCGCGGGCAGCAGACCGATCAGCGCGTTGAGAAGCGTGGTCTTGCCCGCGCCGTTGGCGCCGATCACGGTCACGATGGCGCCTTGCTCGACGCGCAGACTCACGTCGTGCACGGCTTCGACGTGGCCGTAGGCGACACGCAGGTTGCTGGCCTCGAGAAGCGGCGACATCAGTGCACCAGGCGCTTTGCGTCGCCGATCTTCACGCCACGCCCCCCAGGTAGGCTTCCAGCACCTTCGGGTCGCGGCGGATCGCCGCGGGCAGACCTTCGGCGAGCTTCACGCCGAAGTCCAGCACCACCAGCCGCTCCACCAGGCCCATCACGAACTCCATGTCGTGCTCGACCAGCAGAATGCTCATGCCCTCGATGCGCAGCGCCGACAGCAGCTTCGCCAGCTCCTGCTTCTCCAGATAGCGCAGACCGGCCGCCGGCTCGTCGAGCAGGAGCAGCTGCGGGTCGGCGGCGAGCGCGCGGGCGATCTCCACGATGCGCTGCTTGCCGAGCGGCAGGCTGCCGGCGCGCTGGAACATGTCCTGGCGCAGGCCCACGCGCTCGATCTGGCGCGCGGCTTCGGCCAGCAGGCGTCGTTCCTCGCCGCGCTCCCAGTGCAGCAGGCAGCGCATGAAACCGGGTGTTTCGCGCAGGTGCGCGCCGATG
Source organism: Burkholderiales bacterium (assembly GCA_036554965.1). GTDB lineage: Bacteria > Pseudomonadota > Gammaproteobacteria > Burkholderiales > SHXO01 > SHXO01. Next base: position 2,831 of record DATBMG010000245.1, on the reverse strand, counting down.
GCGACGTTGTCCAGCGTGGTCAGGTTCGGCAACAGCTTCACGTGCTGGAAGGTGCGCGCGATGCCTCGCCGTGCGATGTCCTCCGGGCGCATGCCGGAGATCGGCTGCCCCAGGTAGCGGACCTCGCCACCGCTCAAGTCCAGCAGTCCGGTGATCAGGTTGAAGGTGGTGCTCTTGCCCGCTCCGTTGGGGCCGATCAGTCCGAGAATCTCGCCCGGACGCACTTCGAAGCTCACGTCGTTGACCGCGATCAGGCCGCCGAAGGCCTTGCGCGCGGCGCGCACCTCCAGCAGCGGACCGTCTGCGCGTGCGCGCGGGCGCGCAGGCAGAGCGGCGCCGTCCGGCAGCGCCGGCTCGGGCGCCCAGTGGGCGAACCGCTGCGACACCCATGCCCAGACGCCGCCACGCGCCCGCTGCAGCACCACCACCAGCAGCACGCCGAACAGGATGATCTCGAATTGGCCGCTGGTCTGCGTGAACTGCGGCAGCGCGCTCTGCAGCACCTGCTTGAGCACCGTGATCAGCAGCGCGCCCAGCAGCGCGCCCCAGACGTAGCCGACACCGCCCAGCACGGCCATGAACAGGTACTCGATGCCGACGTGCAGACCGAAGGGCGTGGGGTTGACGAAGCGCTGCATGTGCGCGTACAGCCACCCGGAGAGCGCCGCCAGCAGCGCGGCGAACACGAACACCTGGACGCGCAGCGCGCGCGTGTTCACGCCGAAGCTCTCGGCCATGACGGCGGTGCCGCGCAGCGTGCGGATGGCGCGGCCGATGCGCGAACCGAGCAGGAACTGGATCAGCACCAGCGCGACCAGCACGAAGGACCAGATCACGGCGTAGTGCTCGACGCCGCGCTTCAGGTCGTGGCCGAGGAAGGTGAGCGGCGGGATCCCTGAGAGCCCGGTGAAACCGCCGAGGAACTCGAGGTTGCCGAACAGGTAATACAGGCTGAGTCCCCAGGCGATCGTGCCGAGCGGCAGGAAATGCCCGGACAGTCGGGTGGTGATCAGACCCAGCGCGAGCGCGAACGCCCCGGTCACCGCCAGGCCGGCCAGCAGGCCGACCCAGGGCGACACGCCATGCACCGAGCTGAGCCAGGCCGTGGCGTAGGCGCCCAGCCCGACGAACGCCGCCTGCCCGAACGACACCTGCCCCGCGATGCCGGTCAGCACGCAGATGCCGAGGGTCACCAGCGTGTACAGTCCGATGTAGCTGCCCAGCGTGATCCAGTACTCGGGCGCAGCCAGGGGCACGAGGGCGACCGCGGCGACGAGCAGCGCCTGCAGCGTGCGTGCCCTCATTCCTCCTCCTCGTCATCGTGATGCGCGCGCAACGACAGCACCAGCAAAACGGGGATGATCAGGGTGAACACGATCACCTCCTTGTAGGCGCTGGCCCAGAACGAGGCGAAGGATTCGAGCAGACCCACCAGCAGCGCGCCCAGCGCGGCCGCCGGGTAGCCGACCAGGCCGCCCATGATGGCGCCGACGAAGCCCTTGAGGCCCACCAGGAAGCCGGTGTCGTAGTAGATCGTGGTGAGCGGGCCGATCAGCACGCCCGAGAACACGCCGATCAGCGCGGCCACCAGGAAGCAGACCTTGCCCGCGGCCGTGGTGCTGATGCCCGAGAGGCGCGCGCCGACCCGGTTCACTGCGGTGGCGCGCAATGCCTTGCCGCGCAGCGTACGCTCGAAGAACAGGTACAGCGCCCCGACCAGCGCCAGGCTGCAGGCATAGACCCAGAGGGACTGACCGGTGATCTGCAGGAACCCGAGCTGGATGGAAGCTTCGCTGAACGCGGGCGTGCGCGAGCCTTCCGCGCCGAAGAACAGCAGCCCCAGGCCCGACAAGGCAAGGTGCAGCGCCACCGACACGATCAGCAGGATCAACACCGGCGCCTCGGCGATCGGCTGATAGGCGACCCGGTAGAGCAGGGGACCGAGCGGCACGACCAGCAGGAAACTGAGCGCGATCTGCACGAGCAGAGGCGTCTGCATCGGGGCCAGCCATGCCGCCATGCCCGCGATCGACAGCGGCAAGGCGAGCTGCCAGGCGGCGGCGGGCAGCAGCCGCCGCGGCCGGCGGCGCCGCATGGCGTCGATGAAGTCGAGCAGGAACGCGGCCCCGCCCAGACCCAGCAGCAGCCACACGGTGCCGGGGAGCTTCTGCGTCTGCAGGCTGGCCAGCGTGAGCGCGCCGAAGGCGAGGAACTCGCCCTGCGGCACGAAGATCACGCGCGTGACCGCGAACACCAGCACCAGCGCGAGCGCCATCAGCGCGTAGATGGCGCCGCTGGTGAGCCCGTCCTGGGCGAGCAGGACTGCGATCTGGAAGTCCATCTACCTATTGCGTCCTTGAAGGCGCGGCCGAGTGCGCCCTTAAGGCGCGAGTTAAAAAGCTCCACCTCACGGGGCTGGGTGGCGCCGCAGGCGCCGGCGCGGTGTCAGGTGCGGCATCGCTGTCGACGCGATCGCGCGTCCCACCGGCGGGCCCGCCACGGCGCCATGCAGGAAGATCTGGGTCACGACGTCGGCCATGTCCGCGTAAGTCAGCGGTCCCTCCGCCCGCAGCCAGGTGAAAGTCCAGTTGATCATGCCGAACAGGATCATCGCCAGCGGCACGCGCTGCGCCTTGCGGCGGAAGCGCGGCTTCACGGCAGCGATGGTGCGGGCGAAGGCCTCCACCACTCGCCGCTGTTTCGCGATCACCTGCGCGCGCTGCGCCTCGCCGAGGAACTTCACGTCCTGCACCAGCACCATGTGCTTCGCCCGGGAATGCTGGTACTCCTGCATGAAGCGCGCGATCAGCACGCGCAGCCGGTCCTCGGGC
>DATBMG010000235.1:0-8944 GCA_036554965.1 Burkholderiales bacterium | reverse complement strand
CGGCGCACCGATCGGCGGGGAGGCGCCCTCGGCCCTTGCAAGGCTGCCGCGAGGCTTACTGGGCGGCCGGGAGTGGCGGGCGTGCGCTAAGCCTCGAGATCTCGCCGCATCTGTTCGTATTGCTCGCGGGTGATCTGGCCGCGGGCGTAGCGCTCCTTGAGGATATCGAGCGGTCCTCTCCCTAGACCGCCGCCGTTGCGCCCAGAGAACAACCACTTTGCGAGCGCGACGATGCCCAGGATGATCACAATCCAGAAGAGGATCATGAAGATCCAGCCGAAACCCGGCCCCCACCACCAGTGGTCCATGAAGTCTATCTGCCTTTCCCCGTCCGATCCCGGGCCGTACCGCTAGCCCCCGGGAGCCGAGCGCAGTGCATCCTGCCCGGCCAGCGGCGGTCTCGTCTTGATCCGCTCCATCAAGCGCCCGGGGCGAGGCCACGGCGCAAGCCTCGCCTCATTTGGCTCCTCTTTGCATCTGCATCTGTTGCTGCATCATCTGCTCCATCATCATCTGCATCATGTCCATGCGCTGCTCCTGCCACTTCTCGCGAGTGGTCGGGTCGCCCGGGGACATGCCGTGCATCCCGCGGCCGTGCATGCCCGGCCCCATCATGCCCATCATCATGCCACCGCCCATCATGCGCATGTCCGTCATCTGTTCCTGCATGGTCTGCATGTGCTCCTGCAAGAGCTTTTGACGCTCCTTCGGGTCCTTGGTCTGCCGGATGCGCTCCATCTGCTCCTGCATGGTCTTCATGCGTTCCTGCATGCGCTGCATCTGCTTGTCCATCGCCGCCTGTTGCTCCGGGGTGGGAGCGGCACCGCTCTGCGGTTGATCCTGCTGGGCGAGCGCAGTCGCCGAGACGAGCACGGCGGCGAGGATCGGAACGAACAACTTGGCCTTCACAGTTTCCTCCTTCTTCGAGCCCGTTTGGCATTGCTCCTGCGCTTTGGGCTCGCGTGGGCGGCAGGAACAGCCTCGTCAAAATTGCTTGAACAGCCAGGGCGGCTCTAGAAAGTCACCACCCGGTCGGCCCACAGCGTCCAATCGGCCAGCTCCTCCATGCTGCTGCGCCGGGTGCCTGGCACGAGATCTTCGTTGGCGATGCCGCGTGCATCCATGCACGAACCGCACACGCCTACTTCGCCGTGACGTCGAGTGACCGCGCCCAGCATGATCTCCAGGTTGTAGTAGCCCTGCGGCACTTTCTGGTTGCACTGGGCGCACGCCGCGGCATCGCCGATTAGGAACACTCGCACCTGCTCGCCCTCGCGCTTTGCCAGGGCACCGGCGAGCCGCAAGCCGTTGTAGCTACGTTCGGTCCCGTAGGGCGGATCGTTCAGTATGAACAGCGTCTTCATCTGGAGTCCTATCTATCGGCGAGCATCGGTTCGCCGGCGGTGCGCTCGCGCTGCCACTGCTCCATGCCGCCGCGCAGCACCTGGACATCGGCAAACCCGGCGCTGCGCAGCATCTCGGCCGCTTTCGCGGAGCGCTTGTCCGTCTTGCAGACGATCACGATGGCGCGCATGCGCGCGCTGGCCAGCTCGCCCATGCGCGCCGGTAGGTCGTTCAGGGGAAGGTTCCTGGCGCCGCCGATGTGGCCCAGCGGCCCCGTGAATTCGTCGGGATTGCGTACGTCGACGATCGTCAGGTCCGTGCCGGAGCGCAGGTGAAGCTTGAGATCCGAAACCGAGACCCATCCTGCTGCACTTCCTCTCAAGCGACGGATCAGGCGCGGCAGGAAGGCCTCCAGCGCAAGCAGCACTGCTAGCCCGACGCGGGGCAGCAACGCCGTTGCTTTCATCTCGCCTCCTGGCGCCGGCTGATCGGATATGCTCCCGGTGTATCGCGCAACGGCTGGATCAGCAGCCGGTCGAGCCGCAGATCTTCCGGGGTACGGAATGCGTCGAGCCCGATCGTTATCTTCTCGTGCCCGGCCGCGGGCTGAGAGCGGTAGGTGCCGAAGAGCCTGTCCCACCACGGCAGGTTGAAGCCGAAATTGGTGTTGGTCTCCTGTGGCAAGATGGAATGGTGGACGCGATGCATGTCAGGGGTGACCACCAACCAGCGCAGCACGGCATCCACGCGTGCGGGCAAGCCTGCGTTGGCGTGATTGAACATGGCCGTGGCGTTGAGCAGCACCTCGAAGACCAGCACCGCGACCGGGGGGGCGCCGAGGGTCGCCACGGCGGCGAGCTTGATGCCTGCGGAGATCAGGATCTCGATTGGATGGAAGCGCGTGCCCGTCGTGACGTCGAAGTCAGGATCGGAGTGATGCACGCGGTGCAATCGCCACAAAGCCGGCACCGCGTGAAAGGCGACATGCTGAAAGTAGATGGTCAGGTCGAGCAGGACGACGGCCAGGGGAATCGCCAGCCACGCTGGCAGCGCAAGCTGGTGGGCAAGCCCCCAGCCGTGGGATTCCGCGGCGATGGCGACCCCGACCGCGGTGGCGGGGACCAGGAATCGGGCGAGGAGCGTGTCGACAGCCAGCAGCCCGAGGTTATGCGGCCAGCGGCTGCGGCGCGGAAATGTCCGCCGGCGGCGCGGGCCGAACGCCTCCCACACCCCGACCGCCAGAAACACGCCGAGAAAAGCGGTCAGGCGGATCAGCGGCTCGGAAGCGATGGCGGTGCTGGAGATCATGGCGCTGCCGTCCCGGTTGCCAGTAGATTAGATCAATGATATATTGATCTAACGATCAATTGAATACTAGACAGAAACCGGCCGCATGTCAACCCTCAGCCCGAAGCGTGAAATCTTCGCCAACCTCGCCAGGATCGGGACCGCGCTGTCGAGCGCCACGCGCCTGGAGTTCCTCGAGCTGCTCGCCCAGGGCGAGCGCAGCGTGGACCAGCTCGCGTCGCTGACCGGGGTGTCGGTAGCGAACACCTCGCAGCACCTCCAGAAGCTGCGGCAGGCCGGGCTGATTGTCGGGCGCAAGGAGGGGCAGTACGTGTTCTATCGCCTGGCAGGCGACGAAGTGGTGTCGCTGATGGCCGCGATGGGCCGGGTGGGCGAGACGTATCTCGCCGAGGTCGAGCGCATCGTGCGGCTGTATCTCGCGCAACGGGACGACCTCGAGCCGATCCCTGCCGAGGAGCTGCTGCATCGGATGCGCAAGGGTCTGGTCACGGTCGTGGACGTGCGCCCGCCGGAAGAGTTCGCCGCCGGGCACCTGCCCGGCGCGGTGAACATCCCGGTGCACGCCCTCGAGCAACGGCTCGGCGAGTTGCCCAAGCGCAAGGAGGTGGTCGCCTACTGCCGCGGGCCCTACTGTCTGATGTCCTACGACGCGGTGCAGCTGCTGCGCAAAAAGGGGTTGAAAGCGCGTCGTCTAGAGGCGGGCCTGCCCGAGTGGCGCGTCGCCGGCTTGCCGGTGGAAGCGGGTTGAGAAGGGCTTGATCGACGATGACAGATTGCTGTGAGCACGCCTGCGAAACTGGCCCGCCTTCTGGCGATCCGCGCTGGCGCCGGGTGCTTTGGGCCGCCCTCGCGGTCAATGCAGTGATGTTCGCGGTCGAGATCGCGGGCAGCCTGCTGGCCGAGTCCAGCGCGTTGCTTGCCGACGCCGTGGACTTCTTCGGGGATGCCTTCAACTACGGGCTGTCCCTCGCAGTACTCGCACTCAGCCCGCTGGCCCGTGCCCGGGCGGTCGCGGTGAAAGGGGCGACGATGACGGTCTATGGCGTTTTCGTCTCCGCACACGCCGCCTGGGCCTGGAGCCAGGGTATCGTCCCGGCCCCGGCCACCATGGGCGCGATCGCCGTTCTCGCGCTGCTCGCGAACGCCAGTGTGGCGCTGCTGCTCTACCGCTATCGCGACGGCGACGCCAACATGCGCTCCGTGTGGATCTGCTCGCGCAACGACGTGCTCGGGAACCTGGCCGTGATCGCAGCAGCCGCAGGAGTGTTCGGCACCGCGCAGGGCTGGCCCGACGCGGCGGTGGCCGCGATCCTGTCCGCGCTGGCGGTGTCGGGCGGAATCACGGTGATGCGACACAGCCGGGACGAGATGCGTTCGGCGAGTTTGGCTGCTCACTCGGTCAGCGCGTAGGCGATTACCCAGCCGCCCAGCTTCACCACGCAGACACGCAGGTCGCGGCGCGCATCGACCAGATCGGCGGCGCGGCCCGCGAGGGTCTACACGAGCGCAGCTACGACTCCGCACCGCACCGCCGGCACCCGGCCCCCTGAGCGGCGGGAAACTGCCCCGCCTAGAGCGCCGCCATCACCCGCTCGAGCTTCGCGCGCACCTCGCGGCCCAGCGCATCGACCTCGGGGCGCCGCACCAGCTCGAGCACCGCATGCGGGTCCATGAACTCGACGTGCACCGCGCCGGCGGCGTCCTGGCGAACCACGACGTTGCATGGCAGCAGCAGGCCGATCTGCGGCTCGGCCTCGAGTGCCTTGGAGGCGTAGTTCGGGTTGCAGGCGCCCAGGATCTTGTAAGGCGGGATGGTCTTGTCGAGCTTCTTCTTCAGAGTGGCCGCGACGTCGATCTCCGTCAGCACGCCAAAACCCTCGCCGGCCAGCGCCTGCGTGACGCGCTGCACCGCCTGGTCGAAGCTCATCTTCACCTGTTTGCCGAAACCGTACGCCACCATGGAAATCTCCTCGAAAATGTAATTATCCCCCGACGCACGGACTGCGATCTGTGACCGCGGTCGCATTTCTTCTCGCGGGCGCTGGCCTCAACGTTGGACCGCCGCCGGCCGCCAGCGCTTGAGCAGCAGGGCGTTGCTCACCACGCTCACGCTGGACAGCGCCATGGCCGCCCCGGCGATCACCGGACTGAGCAGCCCGAACGCCGCCAAGGGAATGCCGACGACGTTGTAGACGAACGCCCAGAACAGGTTCTGGCGGATCTTGGCGTAGGTGTGGCGCGACACGTCGATGGCGTCGCGCACCAGCACGGGGTCGCCGCGCATCAACGTGATGCCGGCCGTGTGCATGGCGACATCGGTGCCGGTGGACAGGGCGATGCCCACGTCCGCCGCGGCGAGCGCCGGCGCGTCGTTGATGCCGTCGCCCACCATCGCCACCTTGCCGTCCGGCCCGCGCAATCCCTCGACGATGCGCGCCTTGTCGTCCGGCAGCACCTCCGCCTCCACGGCGTCCACCTTCAGCCGCCCCGCCACTGCCTGGGCCGCGCGCCGATTGTCTCCGGTGAGCAGAACGGTGCGTACGCCCAGCTCGCGCAGCCGCTCGATCGCGGCCGGCGCCGAGGCCTTGAGTGTATCGCCGAACGCGAGCAGAACGATCGAACGCCGGCCGTCGGCCTCGGCCAGATAGGAGACGCTGCGCCCCTCGCTCTCCAACTCGCCGGCGCGGACCGCGAGCGCTGCCAGATCGACGCCGATTTCCTGCATCAGGCGGGCACTGCCGAGCACCAGCTTGCGCTGTCCCACCCGTCCTTCGATGCCGCGGCCTGCGAGCGCTCGCACCTCCGCTGCGGCAGGGACCGCAATCCGCCCCTCGACAGCCGCCGTCAACACGGCCTTAGCGAGCGGGTGCTCACTGCCTTGTTGAAGCGCTGCCGCCCATGCAAGCGCGTCTTGCTCCGAGAAGCCTGGGGAGGTCGCCAGCGCGGCCAGCGCAGGGCGGCCCTCGGTCAGCGTGCCGGTCTTGTCGAACGCGACGGTGCGTACCCCGTGCGCGATCTCCAGCGCCTCGGCGTCCTTGATCAGGATGCCGGCGCGCGCCGCCACGCCGGTGCCCGCCAGGATGGCCGTTGGCGTGGCGAGCCCCAACGCGCAGGGGCAGGCGATCACCAGCACGGCGACGGCGTTGAGTGTCGCCTGCGTCCAGTCGCCGGTCGCCAGCCCCCAGCCGAGCAGCGCAGCCACGGCAATACCGATCACCACCGGCACGAACACCGCGCTCACCCGATCCACCAACCGCTGGATCGGCGCCTTGCGCGCTTGCGCCGACTCCACCAGCCGGATGATGCGCGCGAGCGTGGTCTCCGCGCCGACCGCCGTGGTGCGCACCGCGAGCAGTCCTTCGGCGTTGATCGAGCCGCCGGTCACGCGATCGCCGGGCGCCTTCGCCACCGGTAAGCTCTCCCCGGTGATCAACGACTCGTCGGCGTGACTTTGACCCTCCAGCACTTCGCCGTCTACCGGGATGCGCTCGCCGGGACGCACAATCACCTCGTCGCCGAGGCGAACCGTTTCCACCGGTACCTCCCGCTCTCGGCCGTCGCGCCGCACGCGCGCACGCTCCGGACGCAAAGCCTGCAATGCGCGGATCGCCTCGGTGGTCTGCCATTTGGCCCTCGCCTCGAGCCACTTGCCGAGCAGCACCAACGTGATCACCACCGCGGACGCCTCGAAGTAGAGGTGCCCCATTTGGTCGCGGCCGGCGGCGAACAGGTGATACACGCTCAGCGCGTATCCCGCGCTGGTGCCGATCGCGACCAGCAGGTCCATGTTTCCGGTGCCCGCCCGCAGCGCCTTCCAGCCGGCGCGGTAGAAGCGAGCGCCGAGCCAGAACTGCACCGGGGTGGCGAGCAACAGTTGCATCCATCCGGGCAGCATCCAATGCACTGCGAACGGCGCGGTCAGCATGGGAATCATGAGCGGCAGCGACAGCACAGCGGCCAGCGCGATCGGCCACCAGTCGTAGCCCCGCTTCGCGCTGGCCGCGCCCGCGGCCTGCGCCGGCGCCTCGATCGCCGGCACGCCGCGGTAGCCGGCCTTTTCGACCGCCGTCAGGAGCGCGTCCACCGGCACGCCGCCTGCGGTTTCCACTTGCGCCCGCTCGGTGGCGAGGTTCACCGAGGCGTTCAAGACTCCGGGTACCGCGCACAGCGCCTTCTCCACGCGTCCCACGCACGACGCGCAAGTCATGCCCTCGATCCCGAGTGCGACCTCCTCGCGCGGCACGCCATAGCCCGCGTCCTCCACCGCCTTGACGAGCACTTGGCGCGGCGTGTCGGCCCCGGCGGCGACGGTGGCCGACTCGGTGGCCAGGTTGACGTTGGCCTCCAGCACGCCGGGCACGCGCCGCAGCGCCTTCTCGACGCGGGCCACGCACGAGGCGCAGGTCATCCCCTCGACGGGAAACGTCCATTCCCGGGCAGACTTGCGAGTCGGCGAGGAGGGTCTCAGAGTATCGGCAGTGCTCATCGGAGTTATCCTCGACCCTTATAGCTTGCGGCAAGTTTGGAGTTTCCAATAGCCCACCACCACGCCCACCCTGAAGCGCACGTCTCCGCCCCGGCGCCGCCGGGTGCCCACGCGCACCACGATCATGCCCGGATGGTGGCGACGTTTCGGACGCGGTTCTGGATCTGTCTGATCCTCACCGTCCCGGTGCTGCTGCTGTCTCCGCCGGGCGAGCACGCGATCGGGCCGATCGGCGCGCTCGCCTTCCCGGGGTCGCAGTGGCTGCTGCTCGCCTTGGGCAGCATCGTGTACTTCTACGGCGGCCGGCCGTTCCTGAGCGGGTTGGCTGGCGAGCTGGCCAAGCGCCAGCCGGGAATGATGACGCTCATCGCGCTTGCGATCAGCGTCGCCTATCTGTATTCCGTGGCGGTGGTGCTGGGGCTGCGCGGCAACCTGCTGTTCTGGGAACTGGCCACGCTGATCGACATCATGCTGCTCGGCCACTGGATCGAGATGAAGTCGGTGCTGGGCGCATCGGGCGCGCTGCGCGCGCTGGTGGAGCTGCTGCCCAAGACTGCGCACCGGGTCGCCGCCGATGGTGCGCTGCTGGACGTGCCGATCGAGTCGCTGCAGCCGGGCGATCGGGTGCTGGTCAAGCCTGGAGAGCGCGTGCCCAGCGATGGCGTCATCGTGGACGGCAGGACCAGCGTCGACGAATCCATGCTCACCGGCGAGTCCAAGCCGGTGCCGCGCGGCGCCGGCGAACGGCTGATCGGCGGCGCCGTCAACGCGGAGGGCGCGGTCACCGTACAGGTGGACCGCACCGGCGCGCAGACCTATCTCGCGCAGGTGGTCGACATGGTCAGCAAAGCCCAGGCGTCGCGCTCGCGCACCCAGGACCTGGCCAATCGCGCTGCCCTGTGGCTGACTTACATCGCGGTCGGCATAGGCCTCGCCACGCTGCTGGTGTGGATCGCGCTCGGCACGCCGCTGTCCTTCGCCGTGGAGCGCATGGTCGCGGTGATGGTTATCTCTTGCCCGCACGCGCTGGGCCTGGCCGTGCCGCTGGTGGTCGCGGTCAGCACCACGCTGGCCGCACGGCAGGGTCTGCTGATCCGCGATCGCGCCGCGTTCGAGCGCGCTCGCCGGCTCAACGCGGTGGTGTTCGACAAGACCGGCACGCTGACCCAGGGGCGTTTCGGCGTGACCGACGTGGTCCCCTTCGGGGAGACGGACGCGCGCGAACTGATCGCAATGGCCGCCGCGCTCGAGTCGCAATCGGAACATCCGATCGCGAAGGGTATCGTGGAACACGCGCAGGCGCTGGGCGTCGCGTACCGGCGCGCTACGGACTTCCGCAACATCACGGGCCAGGGGGCAGTCGCCCGGCTGGATGGGCAACCCATCGCCGTCGTGAGCCCCGGCTACGTGCAGCAGCGCGGGCTCCCGGTCGATGATCCGCGCCTGGAGCACCTGCAGGCGGAAGCGAAGACCCTGGTGTTCGTGCTGCGCGCAGACCGGCCGCTCGGTGCCATCGCGCTCGCGGACATCGTCCGGCCGGAGTCGCGCGAAGCGATCCGGCGCCTGAAGCGTATGGGGATCGCCTGTCTCATGCTGACCGGGGACAACCGCAGCGTGGCGGCCGCGGTGGCGCGCGAGCTGCAGCTCGACGATTACTTCGCGGAGGTGCTGCCCGCCGACAAGGCGAGCAAGATCCGGGAAGTGAAGCAGCGCGGTCTGGCGGTGGCGATGGTGGGCGACGGCGTGAATGACGCGCCGGCGCTGGTGGAATCCGATCTCGGCGTCGCCGTGGGGGCGGGAACCAAC
>DATBMG010000204.1:0-3384 GCA_036554965.1 Burkholderiales bacterium | reverse complement strand
CATGTCGCGCTTCGGGCTGCGCAGCTGCCCGAAGTTCACCGGCACCGGCTTGGCCCAGCCGAACAGGATGCCGCCGCCGCCGAGCAGCTTGCTCATCACCAGGATCAGCAGCGGCACGGCGATCGTGCCCACGGGATCGATATGGCGCAGCGGGTTCAGCGTGATGCGCCCGGCGTTGGCCGCGGTGTAGTCGCCGAAGTGGCGCGCCGCATAGCCGTGCGCGGCCTCGTGCAGCGTGATGGCGAAAGTCACGGGCAGCGCCGCCAGGGCGATGAGCTGGATCAGGCCGGCGAGATCGAAGTTCATCGCGAAGGTCAGGCGGTCACGCCGAAGGGCTCGAGGCTGCCTTTGCCCGCGCGCACCACTTCGGGCACTTCGGAAGTGAGGTCCACCACGGTGGTGGGCTCGATGCCGCAGGGGCCGCCGTCGAGGATCAGTTCCACCTGGCGCTCCAGCCGCTCGCGGATCGCGCCGGCGTCGTTGAGCGGCAGCTCGTCCCCGGGCAGGAGCAACGTGGAGCTGAGCAAGGGCGCATCCAGCTCGGCCAGCAGCGCCTGAACCACCTTGTGATCGGGCACGCGCAGGCCGATGCTGTTGCGCCGCGGGTTCTGCAGGCGGCGCGGCACTTCGCGCGTGGCCTGCAGGATGAAGGTGTAGCTGCCGGGCGTGGTCGCCTTGAGCAGCCGATACTGGCGGTTGTCGACGCGCGCGTAGTGGGCGATCTCGGAGAGGTCGCGGCACACCAGGGTGAAGTGGTGCTCGGGGCCGAGCTCGCGGATCGCGCGCATGCGCTCCTGCGCGGCCTTGTCGCCGATCTGACAGCCCAGCGCGTAGCACGAGTCCGTCGGGTACACGATCAGACCTCCCTGGCGGACGATCTGGGCCGCCTGCTGCAGCAAACGGCGCTGCGGGTTCTGTGGATGGATGACAAAGTACTGGGCCATCGGGTGGCGCGCGCTGCCGCAATCGCCCTCTGTGCATCCGGGCGATGGGGTGCCCGCGTATAGCATGGAGGCCGCCACCGGCGCACGCCCCGGTGGGGAAGCCGCGAATGGTAGCAAATCGGGCGCATCCCCAAAAGGCCGGCGGCTGCGCACAGGAGAGCATGAATGGCACAACCCCGAAGCTGGCTCGGTCTGTCTGGCACGATCGGCGGCCCTGTTCTCGCTGTCTTCGCCTGGGCCTGGGCGGGCGATGCGCTGGCCGCGTGCCCCATCGAGAGCCCGCCGCACCGCGCCACCGTGCTCGAGCTGTACACCTCGGAGGGCTGCAACAGCTGCCCCCCGGCCGACCGCTGGTTGAGCCGTCTGCGCGGCCAGAGACCCGAAACGAAAGTCCTGCCTCTCGCCTTCCACGTCGACTACTGGAACGACTTGGGCTGGGTGGATCGCTTCTCCCGGCCCGCTTTCAGCGCGCGGCAGCGCAACGTCGCGGCCCGCAATCGCAGCGGCATCATCTACACCCCGCAGATGGTCCTGGACGGGCAGGATTGGCGCGGCTGGCGCACCGACGACCTCAGTGCGCGCCTGCGCAGCATCAACGGCGAACGGCCCGGCGCCACGATCCGCGGCGATGCGCTGATCAACGGGCTCAGCGTCCAGGTGCAAGGCACGGCCGAGCTCGCCGACCGCAAGCAGGCCGGCGTGGTCGCCGCCTGGCTCGCGCTCTACGAGCAAGACCTGGTCACCGCCGTGGCGGCAGGCGAGAACCGTGGTCGCACGTTGCAGCACGATTACGTGGTACGCGCGCTGATCGGGCCGCTGCGGGCGGGCGCCGACGGGTCGATCGCGCTGAACGGCAGCATTCCGCTCAGCGCCGACTGGAAGCGCGAGCGCCTGGGCATCGTTGCCTTCGCCGAAAACAACGTGACCGGTCGCATTCTGCAAGCCGCATCGGCAGCCGGCTGCCTGTAAGAACCGCGCGAGCCTGCGCGTCTCGACACCGCCCGATCGGGCGAGCGGGGTTTGCTCGCCCGCGCCAGTCTGTGAAACAATCCCCAGTCGCCGGTTCGTGAAGCGACGCGTATGGCCCGTCGTGAACCGACACGGCCCGACGCGGCGCGCAGCCGGCCGCAGGTGCACAACAAGACCAGAACGGGACAGGAGGAGGCGGTGGGCTTCGGGATCCGCAGCGGGCAGGATTTCCTGGCGGGCCTGCTGTTCGTGTTCTTCGGTGCGTTCGCCCTGTACCTCGCGCGCGATTATCCTCTGGGCTCGGCGATGCGCATGGGGCCGGGGTACTTTCCCACGATCCTGGGCGGCATGCTGGTGGTGCTGGGCGGGGCGGTGATGGTGCGCGCCTTCGTCGTGCCGGGCGAGAAGCTCGGTGGCGTCGCGCTGATGCCCCTGCTGCTGGTGCTCGCCTCGGTGGCGCTGTTCGCGGTCGCGGTCGAGCGCCTCGGCATCGTGCTGTCGGTGGTGCTGGTGGTGTTCGTCAGCTCGCTGGCGAGCGGACGCTTCAAGTGGCTCGAGGTCGGCCTGCTCGCAGTGGTTATGGCGGCGCTGGGCGTGGGCCTGTTCACCAAGGGCCTCGGTCTGCCCTTCAAGATCTTTCCCGGTTGATGGAGCTGCTCGCCAACCTGACGACCGGGTTCTCGGTCGCCCTCACCTGGCACAACATCGCCTTCTGCTTCATCGGCGTGGTGCTGGGCACGCTGGTGGGGGTGCTCCCCGGCATCGGGCCGGTGGCGACCATCGCCATGCTGCTGCCCATCACCTTCCACTTCGAGCCGGCCTCGGCGCTGATCATGCTCGCCGGCATTTACTACGGCGCGCAGTACGGTGGCTCGACTTCGGCGATCCTGGTGAACCTGCCGGGTGAAGTGTCCTCGGTGGTCACTACGCTGGACGGCTACCAGATGGCGCGCCAAGGACGCGCCGGGCCGGCGTTGGCGACGGCGGCGCTGGCTTCCTTCTTCGCCGGTTGCGTCGCGACGCTGATCCTCGCGACCTTCGCGCCGCCGCTTGCCGAGCTGGCCTTCAAGTTCGGGCCGGCCGAGCGCTTCTCGCTGATGGTGCTGGGCCTGATCACGGCGGTGACGCTGGCGCACGGCTCGCTGCTCAAGGCGGTCGCCATGATCGTGCTGGGCATCGTGCTCGGCCTTGTGGGCGCCGATCCAGAAGTCGGGCGCATGCGCTTCACCTTCGGCCTGCCGCAGCTCACCGACGGCATCGGCGTCGCGGTGGTGGCGATGGGCATCTTCGCCTTCGGCGAGATCATCGCCAACCTCGAGCGCACCGGCGCGCGCGAGGTGTACGCCTCCAACGTGAAGGGCGTGTGGCTGTCGCGCGAGGATTTCCGCCTGGCCTGGAAGGCGGTGCTGCGCGGCACCGGCATCGGTTCGCTGCTCGGCATCCTGCCCGGAGGCGGTGCCGTGCTCGGTTC
>DATBMG010000196.1:0-6416 GCA_036554965.1 Burkholderiales bacterium | reverse complement strand
ACCTGATCGACGCCGACGCGCTGGGCATGATCGAGGGCGCGCTGCAGGTCTCCGAGCTGCAGGCGCGCGACATCATGGTGCCGCGCGCGCAGATGGATCTGGTGGATCTGCACGAGCCGCCCGAGCAGATCCTGCCCAAGGTGATCGAGTCGGGGCACTCGCGCTTCCCGGTGTACGGCGACAACAAGGACGACATCGTCGGTGTGCTGCTCGCGAAGGATCTGCTGCGCTACTTCGCCGGCCACGAAGTCAGCCTGCGCGAGATGCTGCGCCCGGCGGTGTTCGTGCCCGAGTCCAAGCGCCTGAACGTGCTGCTGCGCGATTTCCGCCGCAACCGCAACCACATGGCGATCGTGGTGGACGAGTACGGCGGCGTGGCCGGGCTGCTCACCATCGAGGACGTGCTGGAGCAGATCGTCGGCGAGATCGAGGACGAGTTCGACTTCGACGAGACGGAGGCCAACATCCTGCTCGACCGCAACGGCATGTACCGGGTCAAGGCGCAGACCGAGATCGCCAGCTTCAACGAGACCTTCGGCACGCACTTCAGCGACGAGGAGTACGACACGGTTGGGGGGCTGCTGCTGTCGCGCTTCGGGCGGCTGCCCAAGCGCGGCGAGGAGATCGAGCTGAACAACCTGAAGTTCCGCGTACAGCGCGCGGACAGCCGGCGCCTGCACTCGCTGCTGGTCGAGAAGATCAGGCCGCCGGAATGACCCGCCCGGAATGAACGATCTGGCAGCGCGCCGGGCGCGGTCCGCCCTGTCCGCGCGCGCCGGCGCACTGCTCCTGAGCCTGCTGCTGGGCGCGGCGTCCGTGCTCGGCTTCGCCCCCTTCTACTACTGGCCGGTGCCGATCGCTGCGCTCGCCGGCCTCGCGTGGCTGATTCAGCACGCCGCCACGCCACGCCGCGCTGCGCTTCTCGGCCTCGCCTTCGGGCTCGGCTATTTCGTGACCGGGGTGAGCTGGGTGTTCGTCAGCATGCACCGCTACGGCGGCATGAGCGTGCCGCTGGCGAGCTTCGCCACCTTGTTCTTCTGCACTTATCTCGCGCTGTTTCCAGCGGCCGCCGCCTGGATCGCGCGGCGTGCGCGCAGCGATGGCGGGCGCCTGGCGCTGGTGTTTCCCGCCGCCTGGGCGCTGGCCGAGTGGGTGCGTGGCTGGATGTTCACCGGTTTTCCATGGCTGGCGGTGGGCTATGCGCAATCGCCGGCCGGACCGCTGTCCGGCTTCGCGCCGATCGTCGGCGCATACGGCGTGTCGCTCCTGAGCGCGCTCAGCGCAGGGCTGCTGGTGTGGTGGTCGCCGTGGCGACCGCTGCGCCGCCCTGGCGCCGGGATTTGGGTCGCGTTCCTGCATCCCGCGGCGGCGATCCTCGCCGGCGTCTGGCTTACCGCGCTCGCGCTCAAGCCGGTAGCGTGGACCGCGCCGGAAGGCGCGCCGGTCAGCGTCAGCCTGGTCCAGGGCAACATCGAGCAGGAGATGAAGTGGCGTCCGGAACGGGCGCAGGCCTCGCTCGACACCTATCTGCAGCTCACGCTGAGCAGCGACAGCCGCCTGATCCTGCTGCCCGAAACGGCGCTGCCCCTGCTCAGCGTGGACGTCCCGGTCGCCTATCTCGATATGCTCAAGACGCATGCGCAGCGCCAGGGGGGCGATATCCTGCTCGGTGTACCCGAGTACGTGCCCGCCGGCGCCGAGCGTGAGTCCGGTGGCGCCCCGGGTGCACCGGACGGCGAAGCCCGCTACTACAACAGCGTGATGAGCTACGGCGCGAGCCCGACCCAGGTGTACCGCAAGCACCACCTGGTGCCGTTCGGCGATTACTTCCCGCGCTGGTTCTTCGTGACCTGGGTGATGAGCGCGCTGGACATCCCGATGTCGAGCTTCTCCCGCGGCGACGCGCGGCAGCAGCCGCTGGCGGTGGCCGGCCAGCGCGTGGCCGCGAACATCTGCTACGAGGACGTGTTCGGAGAGGAGATCATCGGCCAGCTTCCCGCGGCAACCGTGCTTGCCAACTTCACCAACGACGCCTGGTGGGGCGACTCGGCCGCCTCGGAGCAGCACCTGCAGATGTCGCAGATGCGCGCGCAGGAGGCCGGCCGCTACATGCTGCGCGCCACCAACACCGGCGTGACCGCGATCATCGATCAGCGCGGGCGTGTCCTGGAGAGCGCGCCCGAGTTCGCGGTCGCGGTGGTCCGCGGCAGCGTGCAGGGTTTCTCGGGCAGCACGCCGTATGTTTGGTGGGGCAACTGGCCGTTCCTGGCGATCGCCGCGGCGATGCTGTTTCCGCTGCTGCGCCTCCGGTAAACTGGTCGGTTCACGTAGCCGTCGATCCGGGGAAGCATCATGAGACTGCAATCGATTCTCAAGACCGTTTTGCTCGCGGCCGCCTTGGCATTCGCGACCGCAGCGCGCGCGCAGCAGGCCGTGGTCGACACCGACTTCGTCGTCCAGGCGGCCGCGCGCAGCGCGATCCTGTGGGACGTGCGCGGCGAGGAGGAGTACAAGAAGGGCCACATTCCCGGCGCCGTCAACTTCGACGACCCGCAGACGCAGCTGCGCGACGGCAAGACCGAGGACTACCTGCCGATCCCGCAGATGGAGAAACTGCTGGGCGGGGCTGGAATCGACCCCGGCAAGGAGATCGTGGTGTACGGCAACAAAGCGCTGCCGTCGGCGTATTTCGCCTACCAGACGCTGCGCTACCTGGGCGCGCAACGGGTACACGTGTATCACGGCGGCTTCGACGACTGGAAGGCCGCGGGCAAGGCGGTAAGCACCGAGCGCACTGCCCTCCCGGCGGTGGAGTTCGATGCGAAGCTCGACAAGCGGCTGCTCGTTTCCACTCAGGACGTCGTCGCGCGCCTGAACCGGCCCGGTGTGCAAATCCTGGACGCGCGCACCAGCAGGGAGTTCAGCGGCGACGACATCCGTGCGCTGCGCGGCGGCCGCATCCCGGGCGCGGTCAACGTCCCCTACGAAGCCAACTGGCTCGACCCGGATACGCCACGCAAGCTGCAGCGCAAGCAGGTCGACAACAAGGACGGCATGGCGCTCAAACCGCGCGACGCGTTGCGCGAACTCTACGCCGCGCTCGACCCCGACAAAGAAACCATCGTCTACTGCCAAAGCGGCAGCCGCGCCGCCGAGAGCGCGACCGTGCTGCAGGACCTGGGCTTCAAGGACGTCAAGATCTATGACGGCTCCTGGCTCGCCTGGGGCAACACCTTCGACGCGCCGGTGGAGAACGTCAGCTACTTCAACGTCGGGCGCGTGAACGGCCTGCTCAACCAGCTGCAGGGACGCATCGACGCGCTGGAGGCGGAGATCGAGCAGCTCAAGTCGGCTGCCCGCAGGCAATAACGGCCGCGCTCGCGCGCGGCCATCATGCGCACATTGGGAAACACAGTAGAATCCGTGTTTCCGTCGGCGCCAGGCGCGCGCCGGCCCGGTCGAGAGCGGCATGAATTTCCAGGACGTGATCCTCACGCTCCAGCGTTACTGGGGCAAGCAAGGCTGCGCGCTGCTGCAGCCCTATGACATGGAGGTGGGCGCGGGCACCTTCCACACCGCGACTTTCCTGCGCGCGCTCGGCCCCGAGCCCTGGCGCGCCGCCTATGTGCAGCCCTCGCGCCGCCCCAAGGACGGCCGCTACGGCGAGAACCCCAACCGCCTGCAGCATTACTACCAGTACCAGGTCGTGCTCAAGCCCTCGCCCGACCAGATCCAGGACCTGTATCTCGCGTCGCTGCGCGAGCTGGGCATCGACCCGCGCGTGAACGACATCCGCTTCGTCGAGGACGACTGGGAGTCGCCCACGCTGGGCGCCTGGGGGCTGGGCTGGGAGGTGTGGCTGAACGGCATGGAGGTCACCCAGTTCACCTACTTCCAGGAGGTGGGCAGCCTGACCTGCAAGCCGGTGCTGGGCGAGATCACCTACGGCCTGGAGCGCCTGGCCATGTACCTGCAGGGCGTGGACAACGTCTACGACCTGACCTGGGTGGACGGCGTGAGCTACGGCGACATCTATCACCAGAACGAGGTGGAGCAGTCGAAGTACAACTTCGAGCATTCCAACACGCAGATGCTGTTCGAGCATTTCAACCAGTTCGAGCGCGAGGCCGCGCGCCTGATCGCAGCCGGCTTGCCGCTGCCGGGTTACGAGATGGTGATGAAATGCTCGCACACGTTCAATTTGCTGGACGCGCGCGGCGCCATCTCCACCACCGAGCGCGCAGCGTACATCGCCCGCGTGCGCGCGCTGGCGCGGCTGGTGGCGCAGGCGTATTACGACTCGCGCGAGGCGCTTGGCTTCCCGATGCTGAAATCCGAGAAGCAGCCCGCCTAAAGCCATGAGACGTACGCTGCTGGTCGAGTTGCTCACCGAGGAGCTCCCGCCGAAGGCCTTGCCGTCGCTGGGCGCGACGTTCGCCCGCGAGATCCACAAGGGTCTGCTGGACGCCGCCTTCGTCACCGACGACGCGGCGCCGCCCGCGGACATCCTGGCGACGCCCCGGCGACTGGCGGTGCTGGTGCGCGAGGTCCTGGCGGTGCAGCCCGAACGCGAGATCGAGCGCAAAGGCCCTTACGTGGCGCAAGGCCTCGACGCCCAAGGCAAGCCGACGCCCGCGCTGCAGGGCTTCGCCCGTAGCTGCGGTGCGGAACTCGCGGCACTCGGCCGCAGCATGGACACCAAGGGCGAGTTCTTCGTGTTCCGTTCGATCAAGCGCGGCGAGCCGATCGAGCAGCATCTGCCCGCCATCGTGACCCAGGCCCTGAAGAAGCTGCCCACGCCCAAAGTGATGCGCTGGGGCGACGGTGAAGCGCAGCTCGTCCGCCCCGCGCACGGGCTCGTCATGCTGCTGGGCACCCACCTCGTGGCCGGCGAGGTGCTGGGGCTGGCGAGCAGCAACCGCACCAGCGGCCACCGTTTCCTGGGCGCGGAGCAGCTGCGCATCCTGCGCGCCGATGCTTATCCGGAAGTGCTGGAAACGCGCGGTAAAGTGATCGTCAGCTTTGCGCGGCGCCGCGCCGCCATCGCGGATGCCCTGCAGGCGGCCGCCCGACGCCAAGGTGGCGCCATCGCCGAGGACCCGGCGCTGCTGGACGAGGTGACCGCGCTGGTGGAGTTTCCGGCGGTGTACGCCGGCAGTTTCGATCCGGCCTTCCTCGCGGTGCCGCCGGAATGTCTGGTGCTGTCGATGAAGCAGCACCAGAAGTACTTCCCGTTGCACCAGCCCGGCAGCGGCAAGCTGCTCGACCGGTTTCTCATCGTGAGCAACCTGGTCGCCGAGGATCCGCGCCAGATCATCGCCGGCAACGAGCGCGTGCTGCGCGCGCGCCTGGCCGACGCCAAGTTCTTCTACGACCAGGACCGCAAGACGCCGCTCGCCGCCCGGGTGGAGCGCCTGGGCGCGGTGGTGTATCACAACAAGCTCGGCACCCAGCTCGAGCGGGTGCAGCGCATCCGCAAGCTCGCCAGCTCGATCGCCGACAAGCTGCACGCGGACGCGACCAAGACCGAGCGCGCCGCCTGGCTCTGCAAGGCCGACCTCACCACCGACATGGTCGGCGAGTTCCCCGAGCTGCAGGGCATCATGGGGCAGTACTACGCGCGTCACGACGGCGAGGACGAGGGCGTGGCGCAGGCGATCGAAGCGCACTACCACCCGCGCTTCGCGGCCGACACGCTCCCCGAAGACAACGTCGGCTGCGCCGTGGCGCTGGCCGACAAGCTGGACACGCTGGTGGGCATCTACGGCATCGGCTTTGCTCCGACCGGGGACAAGGACCCGTTCGGCCTGCGCCGCCAGGCGCTGGGCGTGCTGCGCATCCTGTCCGAGCGCGCGCTGCCGCTGGATCTGAAGGAGCTGCTGCAGCTCGCGCGGCTCGGCTTCGCGCCCGGCATGCTGCCCGACAGTCTCACCGTCGACCTGCACGGCTTCATGCTGGAGCGGCTGCGCAACTATCTGCGTGAGCGCGACTATGCGATCGACGAGATCGAGGCGGTGGTGGGACAGCACCCCACCCGCATCGACCTGGTGGTGCCGCGCTTGAAGGCGGTGCAGGCTTTCCGTGCGCTGCCCGAGGCGCAGGCCCTGGCGAGCGCCAACAAGCGCATCCGCAACATTCTGAGGAAGACCACCGTGCCGCAGGCGCAGGCCGATCCCGCCCTGCTCACCGAAGGCGCCGAGCGCAACCTCCACAACGCGACCGCGCGCCTGCTGCCCGCGGTGCGCTCGCTGGTGGACAACGAGGACTACACCGAGGCGCTGCGCGTGCTTGCCGGCGTGCGCAAGGAGGTGGATACTTTCTTCGACGAGGTCATGGTCATGACCGACGAGCCGCTGGTGCGCAACAACCGCCTGGCGCTGCTGGCGCAGCTGGAGGCGCTGCTGAACCAGGTGGCG
>DATBMG010000062.1:0-3902 GCA_036554965.1 Burkholderiales bacterium | reverse complement strand
TCCTGCACCACGCCGTTGGGCGCGCGCAGCAGCGGCGGATTCCACTTGCCGCTGTCCGGATCGGTGGCCCAGGTGGCCTGCGCCCAGGCCTCGAACCAGCCCTCGGGGATGAGATCGTGCCTGGCGGTATCCGGCACGCCGGTGAGCCAGCGCTTCTTCGCCTGCTCCTGCGTCACCATGCGGTAGGTCCCGAGCGGGCCGTCGCCGGCCACCAGCGAAGGCGTCTGGCGCAGCCACAGCGGCGCGTACAGCACCAGCCGCGCCACCTTGTCCGGGTTGCCGGCCGCGTACGTCCCCATGATCGCGGTACCCCACGACCAGCCGAGCAGGTTCAACCGCGTCACACTGCGGCGCTTGAGGATGTGCTCCACCGCGCTGCCCACGTCGCGCACGGCGACGTCGGTGGTGACGATCGGCTCGCCCTCCTCCGCCGGTCGTGCCATCTCGGCGGGCCGGGTAGACTGGCCGTAGCCGCGCAGGTCCACCAGGTACACGTCCCAGCCGTGGCAGGCGATGTAGTCCATCCAGGACGTGCCGGCGAGCGCCAGGTCGAAGGCCGTCTCCGCAGGGTAGGTGGCGCCGTGCACGTACAGCAGAATGCGCTCGGCCGCGAAGGTCTTGACCTGCGCAGGGCGCTTGTTGCGCAGATACAGCTCGATCCCCGGCGTGTCGGAGGGGATGCGATAGCTCTCCATGGCGAGCTCGCGCGCGGAGATCCCGGCCGTTTCGCACACGCCCCTCGCCTGCGCGCTCCCGGCGACAGCGATCAGCGCCAGGCATGCGCATCGCGCAAACACACGAGTCATCGAAGCCCCTCCTGTAAGATGGCCGGCGAAGCTTACACCCGCGCGCCGAACAGCAGAGCCAGGGATGTCCACCCACCCCTACGACGCCCTCACGCCCGACCTGATCCTGGACGCGGTGGAGAGCACCGGCCTGCGCTGCGACGGGCGATTGCTGGCGCTCAACAGCTTCGAGAACCGGGTGTACCAGGTCGGCATCGAGGAGGCGCAGCCGGTGATCGTCAAGTTCTACCGGCCCGGGCGCTGGAGCGACGCGCAGATCGCCGAAGAGCACGAGTTCGCGCGCGAGCTGGCGCAGGCGGAGCTTCCCGTCGTGGCGCCGCTGCCCAAGGGTGAGAGCGGGGGCCTCGGTGGGGACCAGGGCGGCTCGCTGCAAGCGTTCGGCGGCTTTCGCTTCGCGCTGTATCCGCGCCAGCGCGGGCGCGCGCCGGAGCTCGAATCGCAGGACACGCTCACCTGGATGGGTCGCTTCATCGGCCGCATCCACGCGGTCGGCGCGCTGCGGCCGTTCGTGCAGCGTCCGGCGCTGACCATCGAGAGCTTCGGCGATGAGCCCGCGCGCTTCTTGCTGGACAGCGGCTTCATCCCGTCCGATCTCGCCGTCGCGTACCGCACGCTGGCCGAACAGCTGCTCGCGTCGATCCGCGCCTGCTTCGCGCGCGCCGGGCAGACTGCTTCGATCCGCCTGCACGGGGACTGCCATCCGGGTAACGTGCTGTGGGCCGACGACGGGCCGCACTTCGTGGACCTGGACGACGCGCGCACGGGGCCGGCGGTGCAGGATCTGTGGATGTTGCTGTCCGGCGATCGCGACAGCATGGCGCGCCAGCTGCGCTGGCTGCTCGACGGCTATTGGGAGTTCCACGAGTTCGAGCTGCGCGAGCTGCAACTGATCGAGGCGCTGCGCACGCTGCGCATGATGCACTACGCCGGATGGCTGGCGCGGCGCTGGGACGATCCCGCCTTTCCCGCCGCCTTCCCCTGGTTCAACACACAGCGCTATTGGCAGGACCACATCCTGGCCTTGCGCGAGCAGGCCGCGGCGATGGACGAGGCGCCGCTGTCGCTAGGATCTAGGAGCTAGGATCGAGGATCTAGAAGCTGGGATCTAGGGGCTAGGGGTGTTGTGCGGCGAAGCCGCGCCTTTCCCCTAGATCCCAGCTCCTAGCTCCTAGATCCTGCCTCTTTCTGGCCCGCAATTTGCAGCGGTGGGCGGTTGCGACCCTCCCGAACAGCGAGAATCGGACGTGAACGCGCCGCATAGGATCATCGCCCCGTGGGGCCTCAAGCAAGTGGTGCCGCTGTTGAAGACCCACCGCGTGCAGCTCACCGAGCCGGGCATGGCGCCCGCATTCAGCCTGAACTTGCACGCGGTGCCGCTGGGCGCCTCGGAGTTCGCCGTGGCGATGCGCGACTACCCGATCGTGTTCCTGCGGCGCAGCCGCGACGGTGTGCATCAGGCGATGGCGATTCTGGGCATGAAGGAAGGGGAAAACCTGTACGTCATGCCCGACGGCCGTTGGGACCGGCGCACCTACATCCCGGCCTATATCCGTCGCTATCCCTTCCATGTCGAGGTCACCGGCGCCGAGCGCACGATCTGCGTCGATCCGCATGCCGTGGCCGACGACGGCGAGCGCCTGTTCGACGAGGCCGGCGCGCCGCTGCAACACTGGATCGTGTTCGAGCGCCTGCTCAACGAGTATGAGGACGAGCTGGCGCGCGCCCATGGCTTGGGCGACAAGCTGCACGCGCTGGGCGTGCTGGCGCCGTTCTCGCTGCACGCCGATCTGTCCAGCGGCTTCTCGCTGTCGCTGGACGGCATGTACCGGGTGGACCGCGAACGCCTCGGCGCGATCAAGGCGGCCGCGCTGCGCGAGCTGATCGGCTCGGGCGCGATGGAATCTGTGTACGCCCACCTGCTGTCCCAGGAGAACTTCCGCCGGCTGCTGTCGCGCCCGGGGTTCTTCGCGAAGCGGCCGGGTTCTGCCTGAGCCGGGCGCCCGAGCCGGGCTCCGCCGCACCGGGGATGGCGTAGCGCTTGACGCTGTTCGACGCGCTGATTACAGTTTCCTGCGCCGGCAAGCCGATGGTTAACCAACAAGCACAACCAAGCCGACGTCCACCGGGCGCACTGCCGTGCCGCTCGGGCGGGCCTGGCCCGACCCGAGGCGAGTGACATGCTCTACGAACTGCACGAGCTGCAGAAGACCGTCTCGGCGCCGCTGCTGGCCTGGGTCCACGCCAGCCACCGCCTGTTCAGCAACCCCTACAGCCCGCTCGCCTACACGCCGGTCAGCCGACACATCGCCGCCAGCAGCGAGCTGATCACGCGGCTGATGCGCTCCTACCACAAGCCCGCGTGGGGCATCGACCACGCGCTGGTCGCCGCACAGTCGGCCGCAGAGAGCCACCCGTTGCCTGCCGAAACGCCCGCGTTGCCTGCAGGAAGACTGGGCGTGCCGGTGGTCATCGAACCGGTGATGATCAGGCCGTTCTGCCACCTGCTGCATTTCCGCAAGCAGACCGAGCGGCGCGGGCCGAAGGTGCTGATCTTCGCGCCGCTGTCCGGTCATCACGCCACCTTGCTGCGCGACACCGTGCGCACCATGCTGCGCGACTTCGACGTGTACATCACCGACTGGGTGGACGCGCGCATGGTGCCGCTCGCCGCCGGGCCGTTCCACCTGGAGGATTACGTCGACTACTGCAAGGAGTTCATCCGCTTTCTCGGCCCGGGCATCGCCACCGTGTCGGTGTGCCAGCCCACGGTGCCGGTGCTGGCGGCGATCGCGCTGCTGGCACAGGAGCAGGACGCTTGCGTGCCGCGCACGATGGTCATGATGGGCGGGCCGATCGACACGCGCCGCAGCCCCACGGTGGTCAACGAGCTGGCGATGGGCCGGCCGCACTCGTGGTTCGAGGACCAGGTGATCCACCGCGTGCCGTTCAACTACCCGGGCTTCATGCGCCGCGTCTACCCCGGCTTCCTGCAGCACCTGTCGTTCATCGCCATGAACGCCGACCGCCACATCGAGGCGCACCGGCAGTTCTTCAATCACCTGATCGTGGGCGACGGCGACAGCGCGGAATCGCATC
>DATBMG010000137.1:0-6140 GCA_036554965.1 Burkholderiales bacterium | reverse complement strand
GTGATGCTGGAGGGCACCACGCTGTCCGAGGGCCGCGGCACGACGCGGCCGCTGGAGCTGTTCGGCGCGCCCGATCTCGAGATCGGCGCGCTGCTTGCGTGCATGCGCGCGCTGGCGCCGCACTGGCTGCAGGGCTGCCGGTTGCGGCCCTGCTGGTTCGAGCCCACCTCCCACAAGCACGCCGGCAAGCTGTGCGCGGGCGTGCAGATCCACGTGGAAGACGGTGCCTACGAGCACGAGGCGTTCCGGCCCTGGCGCCTGCAGGCGCTGGCGTTCAAGGCGCTCAAGCGGCTGCGTCCCGACTACGCGCTGTGGCGCGACTTCCCGTACGAATACGAGCGCAACCGGCTGGCGATCGACCTGATCAACGGCAGCACGCTGCTGCGCGAGTGGGTGGACGACGCGGCGGCCACGCCGGCCGATCTCGACGCGCTGGCGCAGCCGGACGAAGCCGCCTGGCGCGACGAACGCGACGCGATCCTGCTGTACCGCTGAGGCCGGGCGGGGCGTCACGGCGCGCGGGCGCGCGCGAGGCGGTTCTGCGTCAGTCACGCTCCTCGTCGACCGGGTGTCCGGGCACGATCTTGCGGCCTGTGAACATGGCCGAGATCAGGCTGCCCCCTTCGCGCACTTCGGTCACCACGACCGCCGCGACGTGCAGCACGACGAGCACCGACAGCGCGTAGAAGCTGTACAGATGGACCAGCGCGAACGGCTTACGCACCGCGCGCATGGCCTCGTAGGCCACCTTGTCATACATCTCCGGGGCGTAGGGCAGCAGCGTCCCCGGATCGACGCCGGGCGCCGCGACCCACCGGGCGATCCAGTATCCGAAGGGCGGGTAGAACAGGTCGGTGCCGGCTAGCACCAGGCCGGTGACCGCCTGCATGACGATCAGCAGGAACAGCAGCGCGATGCCCACGCGCGCCACCGGGTTATGCCCGAGATAGTGCTGCGGATGGCCGGCGATGAACGCCGACACATAGCTGCGCATCGCGTGCAGGTAGCCCGGACCGCCGGGCAGCACCGCCCGCCACTGCGCGTACCGGTTGCCCAGGAACGCCCAGACGATGCGCCACAGCAGGTTGAGCGCGAAGGCGTAGCCGATCCAGGTGTGCAGGGTCTTGAGCGTGACCTTGCCGTCGTTCGAGATGTCCAGCCCCTTGGCGTTCAGAATGACGTAGCCCACCGCGGCCAGCGCGATGACGCACAATGCGTTGATCCAGTGGAACCAGCGCGTGCCTGCATCCCACACGCGGTAGGTCCTGAGCGCCTTTCCCCTGGGGGTGGCGTGAGCACCGGACGCACCCCGACGCCCGTCCCGACCGCTGCGCGTAAGTGCCTCGCCCATACGAGTCTCTCCTTCGATCGTTGACGAGACACTGCCACACCCGGGGGCGGGGCACCTTGACGCAGGTTAAAGCGTCTCACTGAAGGGTGGAGCACAACCTGAACACCCCGCGGTTGACGCCCCTTCCGGCGCGAAGCCGGAAGGCCGGCCGATTCAGGTCCCGATCACGCCACCGTCGTTCCTGGTGATGACGATGGTCGCCGAGCGCGGGGGCGCGACGCGGTCTGGCCACGTGCTCGCGGTGGCCTCTCCGGGGTGCTGGATATTGATGAACAGCGATCTTTGATCCGGCGTCATCGTCCAGCCGGTGATCTCGCAGCCGTTGGGGCCGGTGAGAAAGCGCCCGATATGGCCGGTGGGAATATCGGCGACCATCATGTGGCAATTGCCCATGTTCGCCTGGACGCCGCTTTGCGATGCGCCGTAGTCGGTCTGGATCCACAGCCATCCGCGCTTGTCGAACCCGAGACCGTCCGGTGCGCTGAAGATCCGATAGGTGGCGTCACCGAAGTTGGGGAAGCCCACCGTGTTGGTGACGGCGGCGGCGCCCACGGTGCCCGGGTCGGCCGGGTCGCCGGCGAGCAGATAGACATCCCACTCGAAAGTCAGGGCCGCTGGGTCGCCGCGGGACTCGCGCCAGCGCAGGATGTGACCGTACACATTGTTCGCGCGCGGATTGGCTTCGTCGACGGCCGGACGCGCGCTCCCGCCGGCGGTCGTGCCGTCGGGGCTGTTGGCGGACGCCGGCGTGGTGCCGCGGCGATTGTTGTTGGTGAGCGTGATGTAAACCTCCTTGCTGGTCGGGTGCACCGCGATCCACTCCGGACGATCCATCATGGTGGCGCCTACGCGGTCGGCCGCCTGGCGCGTCTTGATCAGCACCTCGGCCTGGCTAGCGAAGCCGTTCTCCGGCGTGAGGCCGTTCTTGCCGAACACCAGCGGCACCCAGCGTCCCGTGCCGCGGCCGTCGCCGGTCTCGCGACCGGGTTCGAAGATCGCGACGTAGAGCGTTCCCGTCTCCAGCAACCCCTCGCCGTCGTCGCCGCGCCGGCCCAGGCGGCCGTGGCTGACGAATTTGTAGATGTACTCGTTGCGCTCGTCGTCGCCCATGTAGACGACGACGCGGCGGTCGTCCGCAAGCACCACCGCGGCGTTCTCGTGCTTCATGCGCCCGAGCGCGGTGTGCTTGATCGGTTTGCGGTCCGGTCGCTTCGGGTCGATCTCGACCACCCAGCCGAATCGGTTCGACTCGTTCGGCTCGACCGCGACGTCGAAGCGGGTGTCGACCTGATGCCAGTTGTATCCGAACGGACTAGCCGCAACCCCGTAGCGGCGCATGTGCGGAGTGATCGCGGCCGGGTCGGTCGAGGCGAAGTAGCCGTTGAAGTTCTCCTCGCAGGTGAGGTAGGTGCCCCAGGGTGTGCTGCCGTCGGCGCAATTGTTGAGCGTGCCGAGCACACGCCGGCCCTGGGGGTCGGCCGAAGTCTTCATCATCGCGTGGCCTGCGGCCGGCCCGGAGATGCGCATCGGCGTGTCGCCGGTGATCCGGCGCGCGTATTTGGACGGACGCACGACCTCCCATTCGCCGTCGTCCTGCCGCACTTCGATCACCGAGACGCCGTGCGCGTTCTTCATCTTGGCGACCTTGTCGGCGTCGGTGAGCACGGGCTGGAGCAGGAACTCGGGCTCGATGTTCTCGTGGTTGATGCAAAGCAGGCCGCTGTTGCGCTTCCCACGGCGCTTGCCGCGCCGGTGCCCATGATCATCGTCGTGATCCGAATCGTGCGGGAAGTAGTGCATGCCGTCGTGGTCCATCCCGGCCTGTACCGATTGGTCCGCCGCGGAGTTCCAGGAGACTCCGGCGTCGGAATCGAACTCCGGCATGTTGCCCTCGATGCCGGTGGGATCGCCCCAGCGGTACAGCACCTGAGCGCTATAGCCCGGCGGCAGGCGCACCTCATCCGCGAATGCGGCCGAAATCGGCAGGAAGCTCGGCGCAGGCGGGATCCCCTGGGCGATGGCCTGTTCGATCCTGGTCAAGGCGGGTAGGCCGAAGAACGACAGAACTGCGGCCCCCAGCCCGCCCTGCAGCATGCGGCGGCGCTGCATGCTGATCTCGACAACTTCCGAGAAGTGCTTGTTCACGGACGGGTTGCTGACCGGGTCATCATCGTGTTGCGACATGGGGTCCTCCAGTGTGAGCGGCGCGACGATCCGCCGCAGGCAGGACCTGAATTCTCTATCCCTTGTGTGACGCCGCCGTGAAGATCTCGCGGCACGGGTATGTCCGCTCGGCGACATTGTCGCGGTCGAGACAACGCCGGCGGGTAAGCGTGGAGCGCCCGAAAGACGATCGATCGGGCGGGTGTCGTCGGGCACCTCCCGCCGTTGCGGAAACCCTACGCCGGCTTGCGGGCCATCACCACTTCCAGGTAGTCGGCGCGCACCACCAGCGTGTCGTCGCCGGAGATGTTGAAACGGTTGAGGGTGGCGTCCAGGTCGCTCACGTAGGCGCGGCGCCGCTCCTCGTCCAGCGCCTCGAGCGTGCGCATCACCGGACCGAAGTACGCGCTGAACACCTCGATCCAGTGGCGGCTGCTGCGGTAGCGGAACAGCGCGCTGCGCCGGGTGATCTGCAGCGAGGAGACGGCGCCGCCGAACAATTCGCGCAAGCGCGGCTCGGTGCCCCATTCCGGCGGGGGCCGCAGCCCGGGCGGCGGCGGCAGGTACTTGGCCTGCAGTCCGAATGCCTGTCCCCAGAACCCGTCGGGCGTCCAGTTCGCCATGCCGATCCTGCCGCCCGGGCGGCACACGCGCACCAGTTCCTGCGCGGCGCGTTCCGGGCGGGGCGCGAACATCGCGCCGTACACCGAAAGCACCGCGTCGAAGGAAGCGTCGGCGGCCGGCATGTCCTCGCAGTCGCCCACCTCGAACCGGGCCGGCAGGCGCTCCGCGGCGGCGCGCCCGCGTGCGCGGTCGATCAGGGCCGGCACGTAGTCGATACCCACCGCTTCGCAGTTGCGCCGCGCGGCCGACAGCGCGGCGTTGCCGCTCCCGCAGGCGACGTCGAGAACCCTCTGCCCGGCGCGCAGCTCCACCGCCTCGCACAGCAGCTCGCAGGGAAACACCGTGTTCCAGGCGATCATCGCGAAGTCGCCGGTGGCCCACATGCGCTGCTGCTGGGCCTTGACCGCGTTCAAATCTGCCATGCGCTGCCTCCGTTCGCGGCGCTCATCGGTCACATGATCTGATTCACCACGCCGCCGTCCACGCGCAGCGCAGCGCCGGTGGTGCCGGAAGCGCCTTCGCCGCACAGGTACACCGCGAGATTGGCGACTTCTTCCGCCGACGTGAAGCGCTTCAGCAGCGAGGTGGGCCGGAACTTGACGAAGAACTCGGCCTCTAGCTGCGGCACGGTGACGCCCGCCGCCTTGGCGCGCTCGGCGCGCAGGCGCTCCGTGTTCTCGGTGCGGGTGGGACCGGGCAGCACGGCGTTCACCGTGACCCCGGTGCCGGTGAGCTCGATGGCGAGGCCGCGCGAAATGCTGAGCTGCGCGGTCTTGCTCATGCCGTAGTGGATCATCTCGCGCGGGATGTTCAGGCCCGATTCGCTCGACACGAACAGGATGCGTCCCCAGCCGCGCTTGACCATCGCCGGTGCGTAACGGCGGGCGAAGCGCACGCCGCTCAGCACGTTCACTTCGAACAAGCGTACCCAGTCGGCGTCCGGGATCTCGAAGAACGGCTTGCGCTCGTAGATGCCCAGGTTGTTCACCAGGATGTCCACCTCGGGCACGCGCGCAAACACCTTCTCCGCGCCCTCGACGCTTGCGCAGTCCGCCGCCACACCGTCGGCACGCGCAGCGGGCGCCGCCGCGCGCAGGCGGCCGAGCGCCGCATCCACCGCCGCCTGCGTGCGTCCGGTGATGACGACCCGTGCGCCTTCCACGGCAAGCCCCTGTGCGATGGCGAAGCCGATCCCGGCGGTAGAGCCGGTGATCAGGGCGGTGCGGTTGTTCAGATGCAGATCCATGGTGCGGTTCTCGCGGTGAGGATGAGCCGAAGCCTCCATTGTAGGGCCGCCGCACCGCAGCGGCACGAATCGACGCCGCGCGCGGGCTGCTACACTGCTCGCCCAGCCATGTCCGCTGACTCGTCCGACCTCACCGAGCCCGCGTCTCCCACGGAGCTGTTCTTCGCCTTCACCTGGCTCGCGCTGCAGGGCTTCGGCGGCGTGCTCGCGGTGGCGCAGCGCGTGCTGTGCGAGGACAGACGCTGGCTCACCCGCGAGCAGTTTGTCGAGATCCTCGCCATCGGGCAGGTGCTGCCCGGGCCGAACGTGTGCAACGTGGCACTGATGGTAGGTGACCGCTTCTTCGGCTGGCGCGGAGCGTTCGCCGCGCTGGCCGGCATGATGGCGGTGCCGCTCGCCATCGTGCTCGTCCTCACCGCGGTGTACGCGCAGTTCGCGCTGCATCCGGCGGTGGCCAGCGCGCTGAAGGGCATGGGGGCGGTGGCGGCGGGGTTGATCGTCGGCACCGCGTTCCGGCTGGCGAGCGCGCTGCGCTTCAACCCGATGGGGCTGCCGGTGTGCGCCGCTTTCGGCGCCCTGGCATTCGCCGGCGTGGCGCTGCTGCGCTGGCCGCTGGTCTGGGTGCTGCTGGGATTGGGCGCGCTGTCCTGCACCTACGCCTGGCGCCGGCTGCGCGCAGCCGCGGCAGCGCGTGCGGGTTAACGATGCCTGGCGCCGTCGACTGGATCGCGCTGTTCGGGCATTTTCTGCTGCTGT